>DLRJ01000122.1 GCA_002500485.1 Dehalococcoidia bacterium UBA7891 | reverse complement strand
TGAACTCCCTGTCTGAGTGTGAAAATTCCAGACTCTAGGGAAGGATCTAGTTCGTATGACAGAGCAACCATTGGCTCGGTAGTGACAACACCACCGGACTCAACAGCATTGAAAAGCACATCGGTTATACCGGACATATAAATAGTCTCGGCACATCCAGCTGTACAGAACCTAGGCAATCCGTTTGGCGAATTGATGTCTGCGGCAGCTAGTTTGACATGCCCATTCGGTCCACCTGAGCTTGCGGCTGCAGGAGCAGCAGCAGGGGCAGCAGCAGGTTTAGCAGCTGCAGCAGCAGGTGCGGCAGCAGGTGCAGCAGCAGGTGCGGCAGCAGGTGCAGCAGCAGGTGCGGCTGCAGGAGCAGCGACAGGAGCGGCAGCAGGTGCGGCAGCAGGTGCTGCATCATCGTCAGAAGAGCTACAAGCAATACCGGCGCCGATTAACGCAGCAGCGGCTATGCCTAATGCAACTCTCCTATTTAACATTTTAGGCCACATAAGTGATCCTCCTTCTACTTTGGTCTTTTGACCAGAATAGCCAACCTTCGCCTTGTCCCAAATAGAAAAAGGCGTGGGAAATTAGACCATATCGCTTTCTTCAAAGTCAACACTTTGATGCACATATCTACCCATGAAAGTCTGGTATTTCATCACCGCCCCCTATATACCATCACCGCCCTTCCTAAAAACTATCTCAATATCAATAGTCTAAACTCAATTTTGAAACACGTGCTAGAATCCTCCCAATGTCTGGTTTTTAAATTGTTCAACAAAATTTCACAGACTAAATCAGCACCAAGAATTAAGGAGTAAAGCGATGGCAGCTTATGAAGGTATTTTCCCGGCAATTGTCACACCGATGTCCTCTGATGGAACAATAAACGAATCAGCTTTCCGTGAAGTAATGGAATTCAATATTCAAGCTGGCGTGGGAGGGTTTTGGGTAGCAGGTGGAAACGGAGAAAGCGTGTTGCTATCAGATGAAGAAAACATGAGAATTGCAGATATCGCCTCTGACCAAAACAGAGGAAGAATCAATAACATCATGCATGTTGGGGCTCCGACTACCAAGAGTGCCATAAAATTGGCTGAGCACGCAGCTAAAGCGGGTGCTGAAGCTATCTGTTGCGTACCTCCATTTTTCTACAGGCAAACCGATGAGGCAATCGTGGAACATTACAAGGCTGTAGCAGCATCAGCAGATTTACCTTTTTATGTTTATAACCTACCCCAATCGACAGGAGTAGAAATAACTGTTGAGCTAATGCAAAAAATACAAGATGCGGTTCCACAGTTAGCAGGACTTAAGCATTCCTCTATAAATTTTGCCAATGTAAGAGAATGGGTAAAAATGGACCTTAAGTGCTTTATTGGAAGTAGTATGCTAATGGTTCCTGCCTTGTCTATTGGAGCCGTCGGTTGCATAGATGGACCCCCATGTGCAGCTCCGGAATTATGGGTAAACATTTGGAAGTCCTGGCAAGCGGGTGATATTGATGAGGCGATGAGTGCTCAAAGAAAGGCCTCCTCTTTCACTGAAATAATGAGGGAAGCTGGTGTTCATAGTGGTACAAAAGCCGTGCTAACGGAAAGGCTAGGAATCGATTGTGGAAGTGGAAGGCTTCCAAATCCCCCCTTAGAAGGAAAAAGGCGTGAAAACATCCTTCAAAGAGTATCGGATTTAGGAATTGGTGCGGTGATGTCTATGGCATCGGATGACTAATCATAACCGTGATTAGCCTTTTATCTTAAAAAGTTGGGAGCTTAAGTCAAGGAGCCCAGCTTATTAAGAATTAATATATAAAATGAATAAGGAATCCGACTATGGAGCGAATTTTTGCTCTTTTCATACGTGCCGGTCTAGCCACAATTTTTGGCTTTATGTTTGGGGCAATGTTCATGATAGGCACTTTCTGGGTAGTCCCCCCAATCATCATTCTCCCTATGTGGTTATTATCGATATCAGTAGGATTCGGTTGTGGGCTTGCCGGCTTTGTATGTTTTCTCAAACCAGAAGCAAAAACGACGATCAATCTAACTACTTTTCTAATCGCTTGTTTAAGCGGTGTAATCGGAGGGTACCTAGGTTCAATTATGTCAGACCCAGAAGGTGTTCGAAATGTGCGCCTGGTAGCTAGTTCCGTTACCTCACCAGATGTGACACCTTTTATTTATATGGGAACATTCATATCAACAGCGGCGACATCGGCCTGGTATGCATACAGACTCTGGTTGTACAACGAGGATTAGTATCAAGCCTTATTCAGGCAATTATTTTCAAATGCAAATTTGGACTACTAAGCTAAAATACTTCTTAATAAATATACCTTGAGGAGACCATTGGAATGTCCTCTACCAATTTAGATTCAGTTACCACACTTACATTCGATATTTTTGGGACCGTTCTTGATCTAGCGGGAAGTTTGATTCCTCCTCTCAATCGTTTGCTGACAGCTTGCGATGCCCCGTCTGCCCTAACCGGAGAACAGGTCTGGGCACAGTGGAGGTTAAGACAAAGAATCGAACAATACCAAGACAACATGCTTATGCTTGGGCACAGCGGTTATTTACCGGTCAAAAGAAAGGCCTTAATGTACACATTACGAAGCCTAAAAGTTGATTTTACGTCTGAAAACTTAGATGAATTCATGAAAGCTTATCAACTACTGACTCCATTTAAAGACGCGATTGATGGATTAATAAGACTGTCGAACAAATACAGGTTAGTTATGCTTTCCAATGGTGAACACCACTATCTAGAATATCTGGCAAAAAACAGGATCGGAATAGATTTCGACCAGATTCTGTCTGCAGAGACTGTCAGCCAATTTAAACCCCATCCGTCCGTGTATAGATTTGCTGCAAAAAGATTAGATCTTGAACCTCAACAGATCATGATGGTGGCCGCGCATTCTTTCGACATTTTAGGAGCAAGACATAGTGGGTTTAGAGGAGCATATGTTAATCGCTACGATTTGCCCTATGACGAATCGGACTATATCCCCGACATCACAACTAAAAACTTTTACGACCTTTGCGACACTTTAGAAGTTTAATGGAGGGTAAGGGTAAATGATTAAAAATTATGACAAAGTTAGAATAGGAATGGCTATGTCAGGTTGGCCGTTTCTCAATAACGATCCGTCCCAGCTTGCCGACTATGTGATCGAAATGGAGAGACTGGATATTGATTCGCTTTGGTTCACAGACCGCATAGTATCAGAAACTTTCACCCTAGAAACCGTAGTAGCAATGTCGTTTGTCGCTGCCCTTACAGAGAAATTAAAATTCGGCACCAGCGTGATAGGTTTGCCACTAAGAAACCCTACGATTCTCGCAAAAGAGATTGCTACATTAGATTACCTGTCCAACGGTAGATCGTTACCTGCAGTAGGTTTGGGGCCAGAAACTGAAAATGACTATGAAGCCTGCGGTACGGATAAAAAGTCACGTGTGGGACGAACAGAAGAAGCCGTAGAAATTATGCGCCTTCTCTGGTCCGGCAATAATGTGAGCTACAAAGGTAATCACTTTACCCTCAGTAATGTTTCTATTGAACCAAAACCAGTTCAAAAAGATTTGCCGCCCATTTGGTTTGGAGGAAGGAGTGAGCCTGCTATCAACAGAACAGCGAAAATTGGTGATGGTTGGCTAGTTTCCTATGCAACTGCTGAGGAAGTATCTATAAGTGTCCCAAAAATAAAAGGAAAGGCTCTTGAATACGGAAACCACATAGAAGATGACCATTATGGTGCATTGATAAGCTTTTGTTTTGCTGATACTCGCCAAGAGGCTAAAAAATTAGCAGGGAACTACAATGTTGTGCGAAGGGCAGATGTTGACCTAAAAGATGTTACGGCCTTTGGGCCACCAGACATTCTTATCAATCTTCTCGATGATTTCATTAAGGCTGGCGCAACCAAATTTACTTTACGTTCGGCTTGTCCCCCTGAAATGACATTCGATCAAATGCGTTTGCTCGGAAAATACATCGTGCCTCGTTACCACAATGGCTAAGTCTTCTTTTTTTTTAATTGGCGTTCGATTTAGCCGATATCTAAGAATCGTATTTTGGGGAATCCTACTGGTTTGTGTAACTAGTTGCAGTTACGAAAAGTTGTACATCGTCTACGATGATGGGATATATCTTCATAGGGTAGACCCAGACAACCCAAGGCCTGAACTTCTGCTACCCGGTGTCGGAGCGATTAGCCCTGATGCTTCAACAGACAGTCAATTACTCACTTTCATATCGAATAATGGGTCTGGCCAACTTGTGGGTTTGTGGAACGGTAGTTCAAAAATCAAATGGCACAAACACCCGAATTTTGACCCATACATTTTTGATCCCTCACCTATTAATTCATCAAGTTACATATTCTCAGGATTACATTCCGACTATTTAGATATATTTTCCTCTGTTCAGGGCAAAAACATTACAAATTTCAGATCCATGGATTTTGAGCCCTCGGTATCCCCAAACGGTAATACTCTAGCCTTTACAAGTAGCAGGATTAGCAATTCAGACATATACACAAACGAAAGACCTTTAAGTGACAGGCAGGCCATAGAAACGGTAAAAGAGTGGGATCTTACAGAGCGGGGTATAAAATACAACACTTATCGAGATCACAATATCGATATTTTCACTGCCAATATAGATGGCACCAACACTGTTAGAATGACTTTTGCCAGAGCTTTGGATCACCAGCCTGATTGGTCTCATGATGGTGACTGGATCGTATTCAGTTCCCTACGTCATAATAATTCAGAGATCTTCAAAATAAGAAAAGATGGGACAGGACTCAAAAGGTTGACGAATAATCTCCACAATGATGGAGAGCCTGCCTGGTCTCCCGACGGGAATTCGATAGCATTTACATCCGATCGATCAGGTTCAAAAAATATTCATGTCATGACCCCAGATGGTGCAAATCAAATTCAACTCACAAACACTTTGTCCAATTTACATTCACCAACTTGGATTAAATGCAGCCCTGGAATATTTGGAAAAGTAGGTACAACATGCCCTTAAATTCGGTTAAAGTGGGAAACTTTTACATCCATTCGGTGTCAGATGGTTATATGATTTTCCAGCGAGACGCCTTTTTTCCAAATTTGCCTATTGAATCATGGAAACCATACCCTTCTTATTCCGATCCAAAATTTGAAATGAATATTGGTTCTTTCGTCATTGAAGGGGCCGATAAAACCATACTAGTAGATACTGGACTAGGAAAATTGAACCATCATATCGAACAACCTATGCGTGAGACATTATTGTCAGAGCTAGAGGCCTTTTCAATCAAACCTACTGACATAGACATTGTTTTCTTAACGCACCTTCATTTAGACCATGTGGGAACAAATATGACCAGAGACAACGGAGTTTGGAAGCAAACATTTCCTAACGCACAGTATATGGTCGGAAAATCTGACTGGGAAATGTTCAGCCGCATGATCAATAACCCGTCATTCAAATATTTAGAAGAGCAGGTCCAACCTTTGCTCTCAAATGGAAGTTTATACCTGTTTGAAGGAGAAATTCCTTTAACTGAAGGGGTTGTTACCATACCAACCCCTGGGCATACGCCTGGACACACTAGCCTACTTATAGAATCAGACGGGGCAAAGGCGGTTATTATGGGAGATACAGTTCATATACCCCCACAAGTGGAGCAAATTTCATGGAGTCCAGTTCCAGACAGAGATAAAGCACTATCAGCTGAAACCAGGTCAGATTTAATGGACTTCATAGAAAAAGAACAGGCTCTGATTATATCCGGGCACTTTCCTAAACCTGGCTTTGGAGAAATTATACAAGTAGGGTCCACGCGATCCTACCGACCTATAACCTAGAGGTTGTGCAACCACTCTAACCATATACCGAGGGAGGGTAGGTAGCCGCCCTCTGTTTTTGCAGAGCAATACGGTCGCTGTCTAAGACCGCCAATACGAGGTCACGAATATTTTTAACCTTTACGGGTAATTTCCCTAGATCTCTATTATGCCCGCACATCACACAAAAAAGCCTTACCCCAAACATGTCTTCATCGTTGGTTAGGGTACCGGTACCACACCTAGGGCACGAACCAGTTAGAATTATTGTACTTATCATCTTTTTCTAAAATATCTCTACATTTTCAATTGTATTGATAGACTGATTTCATATAGAAACCACTTCTTACAATACACGAACTTTATCGAAAAAGCTGTCCTATTCGACCTCAGTTTCTTCAGAAATTGTTTGCAGTCTTCTCACCAGATAGTCTCTTCGGTCTATATATAGCCTGTTATCTAATTTATCTTCATTAAACCGCCTGTCTAACTCAGCTATTTGATCCAAAATAACTTGAGATTCACTGGAACCCACAAGCCAGGATTCTCGACGATTACGTAACCGAATGGTATTAAAAATACCGATGGTTCCGATGGAAATCAAAACCAGTAGTAACCCTATCGGGCCGGTATATTCGTAGCGCATTTGCCCAAACTGATTAGAAATGCGATCAAAGAATCTTGGGGTCGGTAGATCGTTCAAAACTATCGTGGTTTTCGCACCTTTTGCGATATTTTTAGATTCGAAAATTGTGTATGCTTTTCCACCAATGGTATCTTGGCTTTTTGTCTCGAAATTTGTGTTTATATTAACCGTACCGTTGGGATATAAAATACTGGCATTTTCAACCCCATACCGCCAAGACTTGATTACCTCGGCCTCTTGACCGTTGTATGGAAGATCATAGCTATACATAATTTCATGAGTCCCAGGAGTAAGAGAGGCAACAAGGGCGAATCCCTTATCCACTTGTATATATTCTGCCGCTGGAATTAAAGTATCAAAGAGAAAATTTGTCGCACCTTCAGGTAAACCAAATCTGATTAAATCCATTGGGCCTGAACCAGGCACATAAGTTAATTGCGAATTATTTGAGATAGTTGCCAATTCCAAAATAGAAATTTTTCTATTCAAACTATCAACGCCTGTGATAGAAAAAGATCCTTTAGATAAAAAGATACTTTCATCATCGGTAGACGTATCGTAGACTGATATAGAGCTAAATATTGCAATTCCTGATTCAATAGTTATGTCACTTACATAGACAACCCCCTTATATATGGTGGATAAGCCATACAAGTTATCCGGGCTGTACCCTACAGATTCGAATTGAAACCTGCTATCGGAATCAGTAAAAGTATGTTGGGTCTCCCGAAGAGAATCTAAAGAACTAACGTGTAAGGCCACAGAAATCATTTCTCCAGCGCCTACCCCTTGAGTCAAATTAACAATTTCGCCTTTTATGTCTATTTCAATTTCCTCAGCAAATGAAGTATCAGTGTGAAGGAGAGAAAATAGCAGCAAGGCAACTACAGCAAATGTTCGTATAATCAATTCCAATCTTCCTTTTCATGACCATTTTCAAAGGAAGAATCAAGTGATCTTGTATTGGCTGCTGAAGAAATTTCCTCTATTAGCAGCCTTTCTTTTTCCGCAGAAATTTCCAAAGTTTTTAAAACATTCGCTGCCTCAGCCATATGTACCTGTTTCAACCATAGGTAGTCCGATTCACTTACGTTGCCTATCGACATCTCAAGTTCAGCATGCCGGATTCCCTCCAGGGCCGATTCCCACCTTCTCTCTAAATCTGCACGAAGAGAGGATTCATCTTCGGGAAGTGGCATTCTTGAGGCAATCTTTTTAAGCACTGGATAGGCAATCAAAATAGCAGGAATCACACTTATGATAATCGCAGATACTACCAGCATTTACTTTGCCATCCCAAAAGGGTTTTGATCCACATCGATAGATGGCAAACTTACTCTTTTCCTGTGACTCCGATTGTTAGGTGATAAGGAAATCAAAGTTCCTAAAATCAACACCGGGCCAGCTGCCCACATCCATAAAACCAATGGGTTTATTAATACCCTAAACACTGCCTGTCCATCCTCTCTAAATTCTGAGGGAACAAGATAAAAATCTTCCAATATGGTGCTATGTATGGCCCCCCTAGTAGCAGCTATTTGAAATTCAGGGTAAACGGCGCGGTAGGGGTACATATATCCAATGTAATTATCGGCTGACCACACTTCGAATTTAGCCGTTTCCTCCATCCTATCCGAGTATGTTTTTTCTGACACATCAATATATTTGAAAGTATATTTTCCCAAACTCTCAGAGTCCCCCGGCTTCATAACAACGTCTTTTTGAACATCATAAAAGGAGGAAGCTGTTATACCAATAGCGAGCATAACTATGCTCAAGTGAACTATATACCCCCCGTATCTAGGGCGATTCGCCCCGATCAAAGAGAAGAACGATAAAACCCAATTTTCTCCATGTGAATGTCTTGATCTAGTTCCTCTTATTAATTCCTGGCACACTGTTGTAATAGCTACACTACATGCCACGAAAGATATAAGAACCCAATATTGCGTTATTCCACTTATCAGACTTGATACCAATACCAAGGAAGCGACCACGAAAGGTAGCCGCAACATCTTGTTTATTGATGTCCACCCCGCTTTTCTCCAAGGAAGTACGGGCCCAATCCCCATCAAAAGAATTAACAAGAGCATAAGGGGCCCGTTAACTTTGTTAAAAAATGGCTGGCCAATAGTCATGGTAGTGTCATCCACAGCTTCCGAGAATATGGGAAATATGGTGCCCCAGAGGGTTACAAAAGCTATAAGTAGAAAAAGCACATTTTGGGCTAAAAACGCCGATTCTCGAGAGATTATTGAATCCAATCCTGATCGGCTTTTCAAAGTGTCATATCGGAATACAAAAATAGATAAGGAAATGAACAAAGTGGCCGCCATTACGGCAAGAAAAATCCATCCCATAGTAGATTCCGCGAAGGAATGCACCGAAGGCACCGGGCCACCACGATTAATAAACATGCCCATCTGAGCCATTGCAAAACTTACGATAATTAGCACCATATTCCACATGCGAAACATTCCACGCCGCTTCTGAACCATTATTGAATGGACAAAAGCGGTCATTGCTAACCACGGCATCAAAGCTGAATTTTCTACGGGATCCCATGCCCAATATCCACCCCAACCTAATATGGTATATGCCCACCACGCACCCAGTAATAGTCCCGTTGTGAGTAATAGCCACGACACCATTCCCCAAAGCCTGCCTTGGTCAACCCATTCATCTCGGCCTCCCCTTCCTGCCAGTAAAGCTCCAATCGCGATAGAAAATGGTAAAGCAACCGAAATAAGACCCAGCATTTGAAAAGGTGGGTGTATAAACATGCCAAAATGAATTAACAAGGGATTCATTCCTTGTCCATCTTCAAGAGGAACCTGATGTTGATCTAAAGGGTTCGCCAAAAACAAAATAACTGCTAGAAAAAACAGCAAGACCATACTCATTACACCCAACGCATAAGGAGATGTGTATGGCAACTTACTATTAACAACTCTAATGGCAATACCAGCCATTATTGAAAATGCCAGTGATATGTATAAAAGGGACCCAGCATTTCCAGAGTAGAAAGCAACCCATGCATAAGCTTTAGGCATTGCTATATTGCTGTTTTCCGCAACATATTTAACAGAAAAATCATTTGTAACAAAGGCATAAATTAGGGCTGCTGTAGCTAATAGAAGCAACGGAGATATGGAATAAAATCCCCACCGTGCACTTGCTGCAAGATCCCTACCATTCAGCATCCCACCAGCAAACCCCACAATCGTGGAATATCCTGCCATCATAAAAGAAAGAATAAGCGCAATTTGTCCTAGTTCTACCATCTAAGAAACACCACTGTGTGGAATTTTAGCTGTAAATCATTCATTAGATATTCGGTCTATCACGGGGAAATATTTTTCCTTTTCCTCAATAGAAATAGCCTCTGCCTTCAAATTATATGGCTGGTCTGAGCCAATAGATTTTTCTTTTCTCCTCATCACGCCCAAGGCAACTATTACAACGATAATTGCAAAACCCAGGGCCACCGGAGGAATAATCCAAGCATAGATATTTATCCCCGATGTGGCTGGTTCTAGAAGAATGACAGGACCATATCTCCCAACAAAATAAGCCTTTATTTCATCTTCTGATTTTCCTTCCTCTACTAAACCTTTCACGATCGTTCTCATATTTGACGCGATTTCATTTTGTGATTGATCTATAGATTCTCCAGGGCAAACTGGGCACATAAGAACACCATTAAGGCGATTTATCTTTTTTTCTTCCTGAGAGATGAAATCAGAGTTTGCGGCGAAGCAAGCAGTACTAAGAAATAAAAATAACAAACACAGGGGACTTATCAAACTAAGGCGCATATTTTTTCGCAAGCTGTGGAGATTTCACAATAAAAACTTTTCTACAATTATCGCCCAATATTATGCGGAACAATAGTCCCTAAAACGATTAAGGGTAAATAATCCATCACATTTGGCTCAAATTATTTAATCTGGCTTATCCGCTAAAACCAACTCCACGTTCTTTAGTTTTCCGCGTCTATAAAACCGCACCTCTACCTCCGAACCAGGAGGATTATTCAATAGGAATTTGGAAAGATCTCCGGAATTCTCGATAGAGGTTTTATTCAACATGACAATCACATCCTCAGGTTGTAAACCCGACTCCTCAGCTGGAAACCCGCTCACTACTCCGGCAATAATCACACCATCTGAAACGGGCAAGTTTATCTGTTCTCTTATTGAATCGGTTACATTAAAGGGAGTAATTCCTAAAAATCCTCGGAGTACATTCCCAAAAGCCAATATTTGATCAACCACCACATGCGAATCATCAATATTTATGGCAAACCCAATTCCATTACTCCCATCAATGATTGCCGTGTTGATTCCTATGACTTCTCCACTGCTATTGGCCAAAGGGCCCCCACTGTTGCCTGGATTGATTGAGGCATCTGTTTGTATGAGATCAACCATGGCTTTTTGGGCATCCGTTTGTATGGTACGTTCAAGAGCACTGACGACACCTTTACTCACAGTAGGTCCTCCTTTGAGGCCTAAGGCGTGACCAACGGCGATAACATCCTCACCGACTTGTAAATCTGAAGATTTACCAAATTTTGCAGGATTCAGCTTGGCCGCCGATATCTTTATTACCGCTAAGTCGGTGATATTATCACTCCCAACTAATGTTGCAGGATAAGAACGACCATCATTTAAAGTAACAGTCACAAAATCTGCGCCTTCCACGACGTGATTGTTTGTCAGTATGTTACCCGCCTTATCGAGTATAATCCCCGATCCTACCCCAGTTTGAGGAACGATTTGGTTGTATAAACTGATCACAGCTGTATCAGTTGATATATGAACCACTGAAGGAGCTAGCTCTCGGACAGCTTCAACGGTAGTCATAACATCATCATCCTGGGAAACTGATATCAAGTCTGCAATGACTGCCGGTGGAATATCCAAAGGTGGTAGAACAACAGGAGTAACCTCTGCTGGTGCTGGAGGTTCAATATCCGTATCAACGCCTGACGATAATGTCTCGTTGCCCCCAATCAAGGATTTTTCTAATGTATCAATGCTTGTTGTGGAAATTTCCGTTATCGTCGATGGCTCGGTATTTTCGCTCCGATTACAAGCCACTATTAGCAAGAATATTATTAATAGGATCCCAACAGTCTTGTTCATGTTTTCTACTATCTCTCCCTTGGGTTGAGTGACCTACTGGATGGTTTTCTCCACTGCAAATGTTTTGTTATCTCCATGAACTGCTGGTGGATTATTGAAGAAGAAGCTATTAAGCCATCCGAATAAAGTTGAGCTCTGGTTCCTTCTCTATCTGTTACCAGTCCCCCCGCTTCTTCCATCAGTATTAGTCCGGCCGCCTGGTCATAAGGTTGGAGGCGGTGGTGAACAAAAATATCCATTCTTCCGGCCGCCACATAAGAGATGGATAGAGCTGAGGACCCGATCATTCGGGCGGTTTTAAGGGAAGGCCAAATTTTTCTCAACATTTGTAAAGTGTCTGTAGTACCTGCGACAGGGCCATATGCCGGGTCTGTCACCATAATTACATCTTCGAAATTTGAAATCTCACTTACTTTTATCTTTTGGTCATTGAGGAAAGCCCCTTTTCCTCGGGCCGCATGGAACATCTCGCTATTGATTGGGTCGAAATTAACACCTGCTACAACTTCCCCGTCTTTTGCAAGGGCTATAACAATGGAGAAACAAGGAATTCCCCAAGCATAGTTTTGGGTACCGTCGATAGGGTCGATGATCCACGTCCAACCTGTTGTGGGGTCATCACCCTTTTCTTCCTCCCCAAAAATTCCATGTTCAGGAAAGTGACTTGCAAGGGCCTCCCTAATATGCGCTTCACATTCTCTGTCGACGTTTGTGACTATGTCGTTTTGACCCTTATCAGATACTTCCTTCGATTTTGGCCACCAATCCAACAGTATTTCTCCTGCAGATAAAGATATTTCCCTCGCTACATCCCAGGCATTCTTCCCGGATATTGATACTGGCAATTGAAGTTTTTGTTCTGCCAATTTATTCCTCTCGTTTTATGATTTTAATCATTCCAGAATATCTTAATATTCTAAAACAATCCTAAGATTTTGAAACTATATTCGACTTATAGCGGATGTTGACAAGAAACAGAAATGACACTTAAAATATTTACTTAATGATACTGAGTCTCAATAAAGATAAACCAATGGCCAATTCAGGTTCGAATAATATGAGTTCACCGCTATATAAACAGATGATTTTTAGATTTAGCATAGCCCTCTTGGTGATGGGAATTTTTTCTGCAGGCATCGGCTGCACCAACAGATCCGATACATTCACTGTGAGCAAAAACCCTTCCGATTCAACCCCAGAGGGTAAGGGCTCTGGAAATATAAACAAAGGTGGTTTGCTAGAAATACATACCACCACGAGCATTATTTCTGATTGGGTTAGGGTTGTAGGAGGAGAAAGGGTGCTAGTTGAGAGTTTAACACCTGCCGGCAAAGACCCACATACCTACCAGCCAACCCCAAAAAAAGTAGCCAGCCTATCTAATTCGAAATTGGTGTTTGCAATAGGGTTGTCATTAGAGGGCAGCAATATTACACCGCTTCTTGAAAATTCATTGAATCCAAATGCCACATTTCTAGTTTTAGGGACCAAAGTTGATCCAATTAAACTGATGCACCATGACGAACACGATAAAGACGAAGAACACGATGAGCATCTTCATGGACCCATTGATCCTCATTTCTGGTTAGATCCGTCCCGTGTGTCCCTAGCTATAGATGAAATCAAAACCCAACTTTCCAAGATGGACCCTGATTCATCTGACTACTACCAAAAAAATGCCTCAGCCTACAAAGGTCAACTTTCTGACCTTGATCAACATATGCGATCTGTGTTTGAAAAAATCCCTGAAAAAGACCGAAAATTAGTAACCTCTCATGAAGCTCTTGGCTACCTGGAAGAAACATATGGTTTTGATGTCATAGGTGCCGTAATTCCTGCAGCAACTACAGATTCCGGACCGACCGCGGCAAATATAGCAAAGCTAATCGACGAAATTAAACTTACGAAAGTTAAGGGTATTTTTATGGAAGAAGGGGTTGAGGAAAAAATAACAGAGCAGATAGCCCAAGACGCAAATGTTCAAGTTATAACAGGATTGCGAGTGGAATATTTAAAAGAGGGCGAATCATACGTTGAGATGATGATGGCACTTTCAGAATTAATCCATAACGGATTGAAATAAATTCCATGATTATCACATGGCTTTCCTTTGAGTGTGAAAAATAGCGAACATAATCATGGAATTCTCTTCTTTCTCTATGTTTTCAAATACATATATAAGGGTTACTATAAATATCCTCATTAACACATGAATTGTGTTTCATGAACGACAATTTCGTCCTTTAATAGCTTGAAACAAATTGACGTCGAAATACCCCTTTGTCCCCCTTGCACAGTGTTAAATATGGGGTGTACAACATACATCTGAAAAGAAGTTCAATTTTAGTTGAATTTCAGGAGTTCTGGAGAGTCTCGAAAATATACAAAGTCATCTAAAGTGAGCTCTCCGTGAAATTTTCCGGGTTTATGTCTTATTCAAACCTGTTCATATCAAGAGCAGCATTGATGTAAGTAGGTGGGGATTGAAGTTGAGGAGTCGGGAAATCTCCGATATTGCCTTTTGAAAAAAGGGGCTCAAATACCGAAGGTAATATTGTGTAAAATTTATGGACCGAGAAACGATTCAAAAGGCTAACAAAATCTGGAATTCTGTTCTGGGTAAAGTAGAACTGAGCATTCCAAAACCTAGCTATGATACTTGGCTTCGAAACACCGTTGGGGTTTCGTTTACTTCCAATGAATTCAATGTCGAAACTCCAAACGCATTCACAGCTCAATATTTAGAAGATCGCATGCTAGATATGCTTGAACAGGAATTAAGAACAACAATCGGGTTTAACGTTAAGCTCAAATTCACTGTAATCAATGAAATCATCCCTTCCGAGGAAAATGAGCAATCTGTAACCTCGTCTAGCGTATACAGCAGGTCAGATCAGACTGCGAAATACTCAACTTCTAATCAAGGTATGTTTCAAGACCCGAATTTCGATAATGTAGTTGACGCACGGATTGGATCCTATGACTTTAATACAAGATACACATTCGAAAATTTTATTGTCGGAAACTCCAATCAGTTGGCCTTTGCCGGAGCAAAGGCCGTTTCAGAAAACCCTGGAACCATTTTTAACCCTTTAGTAATTCATTCATCCGTAGGTTTAGGAAAAACACACTTATTACAAGCAATTGGGCACGACACCAAAAAACTAGGCCTGACTGTGATCTATGTGACCTCTGAGGAATTTACGAATCAGTATGTAAGAGCAATTCAGAATGGACAAACTGAGGAATTCCGAAATAAATACAGAACTGTCGATGTACTTCTAATTGATGACATTCAATTTCTAATAGGAAAGGAACAAACACAGGAAGGATTTTTTCATACTTTCAACTCTCTGCACGTGGAAAACAAACAAATAGTGGTTGCAAGTGATCGGAATATTAATGAACTAAGAACCTTGGAATCACGTATCACCTCACGACTGACTGGCGGATTGGTAACTGATATTCAGGCACCCCAGCTAGAAACCAGAATAGCTATACTAAGGGATAAGGCAGCCCAGCAAGGGTACGATATCCCTGCAAATGTAATCGAATTTTTAGGAAATAAAATTCGTTCAAACATTAGAGAGTTAGAAGGCCTTCTAAATAGAGTCGTTGCTTTGGCTCAGTTTCGAGATGAACCCATTACAGTTGAGTCTATTAGCCGAATTGTGGGAGATTCGGAAAGACTCAACAAAGAACCTATATCGGATTCCAAAATTATTTCGGAGGTGTCGAACTACTTTGGTGTTACCTCCGATCAAATCATGGGGCCGCTCAGAACAAAAACATATTTGGTTCCTAGACAAGTCGCAATGTTCCTTCTTAGAGAAGAAACATCCTTGAGTCTTTCTGCAATAGGCAAAATACTTGGTGGAAGAGATCATTCGACCGTAATACATGGGCATGAAAAGGTCGCCTCTTTAATTAATGTAGACGACAAGCTCAGAACCGATATTTTAGCTATTAGAAACAATTTGACAGGTACGGCCGGATAATCCAAATGGTCCTCCACTGGAACGGCTAACGGGTTTTATTCATGAGACTCATTTTAATTAGACATGGTGAAACCGACGCAAACTTATTGATGCGGTGGTCTGGCTCAAAGGACCTTGAAATAACCAATCTTACAACCGCCGGCAAGAGTCAGGCACAGGAACTAGGACGTTGGTTTGAAAAGGAGGATTTTATTCCTACACATGTGTACGTGAGTCCACAAAAAAGGGCTCAAGACACTGCTCGTTTAGCAGGTGGACATTGGAATATTTCCTTTGTCACCATAGACGACTTAAAAGAGACTGGTGCAGGGATCTTTGAGGGACTGACGTGGAATGAAATTGAGGCAAGGTACCCGAAACAAGCAGCGAATTTTAAAAATAGTAGGGATTGGTCTTATGTCGAAGATTCAGAGCAGGAAACCGACCGGAGGAACAGAGCCAATAGAATCTTGGATTTAGCTTTATCCCACCACTCTGACGGCGATACTGTAGTCATGTTCTGCCATGCGGGAATAATTCAACACACAGTGAGCTGCATATTCGAATCCCCAAAGCTCTGGGCCATAGCCACAAAAAACACAGCAATTTTCGATTTCCAACTGGATGCCAGTAAATGGTCGGATTTATCAAGGCAACGTTTCAATCCTACCTCATGGCGAATACTTAGATTTAACGAACAACCTCATCTATCCTAACTTCAGCTAAATAAATGACCCGCATCTGCAAATCTGTTTATTTGAAACCGCCTGCGGTCGCCGTTGATAGAATTACTTACGTCCCAGCCATCAGGGTCAATGTCAAAATCAAATATTGCCGTATTAGGTATTCTTAGGTTCCATACCCGGTTGGTTCCAAGAATTACCGCTATCAAATGAACTAAGAATCCACTATGTGAGTAGGCAATTACAAAATCTTTTGAGTTATGGCCTTTAACAAGGAACCCTATAACTGTCTCCGCTCTTTGCCTAATCTGATAACGCGTTTCGGCTTTTGGTACTAAATCGAAATTTCTCGATCTGCGAAATTCTTCAAATATTGCAGAATATTCCGTCGATAACTCATCAGATGTTTTCCCTGAAAATACTCCAGCGTCGTTTTCTCTCAGATCTTGAATTTTATGAACTTGAGCAGCGGGCAAAGAGATTTCGGCAGTTTTATGAGCCCTTGTTAATGGACTAGAGTAAACATGAGAAGGTTCCACTTCCTCCTTAACGAATCTTTCACGAAGCTTTTCACATTGGCCTTGACCTTCTTTCGAAAGATCAAAATCCATAGTCCCCTGCCACCGACCCTCAGCATTAGCCTTGGATTGTGCATGCCTGACTAAAATTAATCTCATTTTTTTATTCCTAATGGCGGGAGAGTGTCCGATTTAAGCTGGTTAGCCTGTTTTCTAAGTCTATCGAAAATCCCGTCGGCAACAACCAAAAGCCCCGCACATATCATCAAAATAGTAGACAATTGAAATGCCTTCGCCATTGCTGACGCATATGCAGTTCGCAAACCGATATCTTTAAGTTTCTCGGGGTCCGATAAATCTGCTTCATACCCCAACCCAGCCATTACAGAAACTACGATGGCGGTTGGTATTGCAATTCCTACGATATGAGCCCCATTTCTAGTTAAATTTAAAAATGCAGACACAATACCATAGTGTTTCCTACCAGCACTCCCCATAATCGCACTCGTGTTAGGAGCCATAAAAATACTCATTCCCATGCCAGACAACCCTGACGCTATCCCTACCAAGGCAAGGGTGGAAGTCAGGCTAACTTCAGAGAACAAATACATTGCCACAGCACAAAAAGCCATTCCGATAAGTGATGGACCTGTGGTACCAATCCTGTCAGCTAACCGCCCACTAAGGGGACCAAAAATAGCCATTAAAATGGACCCTGGTAGTAAATACAGTGCTGCAGTAGCAGTTGTTAATCCTAGACCTGAGACCAGAAAAAATGGCATTAAGAAAAACGTGCTCGAGCTTGCAGTGAAAGATATAAATCTTGACGAGGAGCCCAAAGAAAAGGAAAGAGATTTAAATAGACTAAGAGGCAGTATTGGGTTTTTGGCTGTTTTTTCTCTAAAAAGGAACGCTGCGAACAACAATATAGAACACATAGTTCCCAAAATAATATAGGGAGAGGACAGTGATAATTTATTGCTAAAAGTTATAACCAACATTAGTGAGAGCAGGAATAGCGCTGAAATGAAAGTTCCGCTCCAATCAAAATTCTTGATGGGATCTGCTTTCCCAGGGCTTTTCTGAGGGTCCGGCGTCAAAATTAACATAGCAATACACAATGCAAAAATGCTGAACACTGCTATAAAAATAAAAATGGCCCTCCACCCAAAATAACTATCTATACTGCCACCTAATACAGGGCCCCCAATAGCTCCAAGACCAACGATGGTCATATGTAACCCTAGAGCTTTACCTCTCTCTTCGTCAGGAAAAGAACCCGCAATCATTGCCATGCCATTCGCCTGTAAGGCTGAAGCACCAATACCCATAAAAATTTTACCGACTATCACCATCCAAAATTCTTGAGAAAACCCTGTAATAGCTGTAGCACAAGCAAATATCGACAGCCCAAATATCCATATCCTTTTTCTCCCTATGGAATCAGCAATAGCACCTGCCGGCATCATTAAGGCACTTACACTCAACATGTAGGCAATTGCCATCCACTGAGCTGTGGGAATATCTGCCCCAAAATGTTCCGCAATACTAGGGACTACTATAGAAGTCGCAGACTGTTCAACAATGGATATGAAAGTGCCAATGGCAACTGCCCCGTAAATCCACCATCGATATGAGGGTTTATCTTGGATTCGACTTAAAAAGGAAATCATCAATCCTATTTCTTACTGTGCTCCAATTTGGGTAATGCGGATTTCCCCCTTGTCATCAGCGACAAATAGACTTTCAAAATCATAACCTCTGCGTTTGAGTTCCTCGCTGCCACCAGCCATTCTATCCATTATTGAGAGTACTTTAACAACCTCACAACCTTCATCTTCAACCGCTTCTATGGCGTGAAACAAACTGCCTCCAGTTGTGCATGTATCGTCAACCACGGCAACCTTTTGCCCTTCATAAAAATGTCCTTCAATATTTCTACCGCCACCATGAGTTTTTTTCTCCTTCCGTACGATCAAAGCCGGCACAGGTTTTCCTTCGAGGTAGCTTAAAGTACTAACGGAGGAAACAATCGGGTCAGCTCCTAAAGTAGGTCCCGCCAAAGCCTCTGCACTACATTTGTACAGGATAGGCAAAAAACACTTAGCTGTGAGATATGATCCTTCCGGATCCAGAGTTAACAGCCTACCATCAAAGTAGTAACTGCTTTTATTCCCTGATGACAGGATGAATTCGCCAAATAGCAGAGCCTTTCTCTCTTTGGCTACTTCTAATAATCTATCAATATCATTCATTACAATAACAGAATATATCCCACAATGTTAATTTAGGCCGTTCAATGGTAAAGCTTTTGCTCCTTAATGTATTCATTTACTTCCTGAGGAATTAAGTCGGCTACATCCACACCATCTTGAATAAGGTTTCTCACCCTAGTGGAAGAAATCTCGGGCGAGTTAACTTCGATCGTTCTTAGTGAATATTTTCTTTGCCTGGACAGATACGATTTCGATTTATCGATTTGAAACCCAGGACGGGTTAATCCAACAACTTCACATTCGGAGTGAAGTAAATCTGGATCCTGCCATTCATCCATTTCAATTATTGAGTCCATCCCAAGTAAAACAATTACTTCGTGACCCTCTCGCTTTAATTCTCTTACCGTGTCTATAGTGTAGGAAGGTCCAGGCCGAAAAATCTCAATATCTGATACTTCCAAAGAAGGAATTTTTCGAACTGCCAAGGACACCATACGGTATCTTTCTTTTGGCGATGCCACTAATTTGGTTCTTTTTAAATAAGGATCTCCTGCAGGGACCATAATTACTTTATCCAATTTGAGAATAAGATGAGCAGAATTAGCAGCTTCAATATGACCATTATGTATGGGGTCAAAAGTTCCCCCGAAGAGCCCGACGAACACTACAAACTCCTGATGAATTAACTATGTCTCTATTTGCTAGTAATTTTACGACAGCCTACAGATTAATGTTGTGAATTCCTGATACTCTACAACCAACTAACACTCGAACTTGAGGCATTTTACTTGATGAAGTACGACTATTTAGTGATAGGAGCAGGTTCTGCCGGAGCGATAGTGGCCGCTCGACTTTTAGAAAACCCTGAAAACTCTGTTTTGCTCCTAGAAGGAGGACCTGACTACCCAATATTTGAAGATCTGCCAGATGACGTCAAATACGGGTATGCCACAGGCACTGATCTAGCTGTCGCAGATGAGCACGATTGGGGATACACTGCCACAGTAAGCACCCAAAGCGAAACTGCTAATCGAATGATTCGACTGCCCAGAGGTAAATTAACAGGCGGCACAAGTTCAATAAACGGACAAATATTTCTTCGCGGACTAACTCATGATTTCCAAAACTGGTCTGAAAATGGGCTTCACAGCTGGAATTACCAAAAAGTTTTACCTTATTTCAGAAAACTAGAGACAGCTATGGATTTTGGTGGGGATTTTCATGGAAAAAATGGTCCAATCTTAGCTAGGCGGTTTCCCAGAGATCAATGGACCGCACCCCAAGAAGGATTTTATCAAGCATGCATCGACAGGGATTTTGGCAAAGCCACAGATTTCAATCTTCCTAACGCAACAGGGGTAGGTGCATTTCCATGCAACAATCCAAATGGCATCCGCGTCAGTACCTCGGTTGGATATCTGACTCAAGCAAGGCATCGGATAAATTTCACACTGCGTTCAAATTGCACGGTAACAAGGCTCGTAGTAGAAAAAAACAAGATTTCAGCCGTTGAAATGGAAAGTGGGGGAGATATGTTTAGGGTGGAAGCAGAAACTGTGATACTTTCTGCAGGAAGTTTGGCCAACCCTAAAATATTAATGCTATCTGGAATAGGTCCCGCAGACAATCTAACATCACATGGAATAAAACCCTTGATAAATCTAGAGGGGGTTGGGAGGAATCTTCCAGATCACCCACAGAACTTTGTGCTAGCTAAAGTAAAAAATATAGAATCTTTGGATCCCAAATCTCCACGGCTACAGGTTGGTTTAAGATACACGTCTCAAAATTCGGCCCACACAGATGATATGATGATGTGGATGGGTTCTTGTGCAGTAAGCGGAGATTATAGAGACATATTGTCTTCGAACAAATCTCACAACCAAGTTCAACCACAGCTAGCAGGGATACAGATCACCGTTTCTCTTTACCTCGGGACCAGTGAAGGAAGTGTTGCCCTTAAGTCTGCGACCCCAGATGACAAACCTATTGTGAATTTAAATTTGCTAGCAACTGAAAGTGATGTTAATAGGATGGCTGAAGGCGTCCAAATGGCCTCTGGAATTATGAATGGTTCTTACTTGAGGGACATAGTAGATATTCGGACGAGTCCGACGAGCAACATGCTCAGTGATAAAACCAAATTTCACGAATGGCTCCGCTCCACAACAACTACAGGAAACCATCTAACAAGCACTTGTTCCATGGGAACCTCTTCTAATAAATTTGCGGTCGTAGACGAAAATTGTCGAGTGTACGGGGTCGACAATCTATTCATTGCTGATGCCTCCATAATGCCAGATAATGTCAGAGCAAACACCAATGTAACAACAATGATGATAGGGGAAAGGTTGTCCGCTTCTTTGAAAAATCACGGTTAAGGATGATTCACATTTAGGAATAAAACCGCCTACCGTCGCTAGTGCCGATATCCCTGATAGTTTATTTCGATATCAGCCCCGATAATTTCCTTAGGGGCAAATCGTGCAATTTGGAAATTTTCTGCTATTCTGTATCTCATTTGCCAAGGTCAAAAATTCAAGACAAATTTGGAGTAGGGTGCATGGTTAGTACAAAAGCCAATACAGAAATTACCGTGATGGCACACCTTATGAGAAGGGCCGGATTTGGAGCTTCCCGAGAGGAACTCGAAACCAGGTGCGAAAAGGGATACACAGAAACTGTAGAGGAGTTGTTGGCTCCTTTAACTCAAACTCCTGTTGATATATATGAATTTTTAAGATACTACCCAATGTGGTGGAAACCAGGAACCATGGGCGGATTAGGCCAAGCCCCATGGGTTTGGACAATGATTAATACTGCCTCACCGCTCCAGGAAAAGTTATGCATTTTCTATCACAATATCTTTGCTACTGGAGTTGCTAAAGTTGATCACTACGACGAAATCCAAGACATGATCGATATGTTCCGAGAAAAAGGCCTTGGCCATTATAGGGACATTCTCCTTGAAGTAGCCAAAAGCCCAGCTATGATTTACTGGTTGGACAACAATGAAAATCATGCGGACTCTATTAACGAAAATTGGGGTCGGGAATTGTTGGAACTATTTACAATGGGTGTGGGGAATTATACGGAAGAGGATGTCCAGGAATGCTCCCGGGCTTTCACTGGATGGACCCTAGAACACAAGTTACCAAGATTCCATATGGGTAGATGGGATTGGCACTTCAAGTTCATAGAAGAAGATCATGATTATGGAGAAAAGGAATTTTTGGGACACAAAGGAAACTTTGATGGGGAGGAGGTAATAGATATCATCCTTTCTAGCCCTGCAACGGCTAACTTCATGGCTAGGCATATTTATAACTTTTTTGTAGAAGACGAACCCCAAGTACCAGCATGGTCTGTTGTTCCTCCAAACAACCCCGATGCGGTCCAATTTTTGGCTGATGCTTTAATGGACAGTAACTACCATATGGAAACTGTCTTGAGAAAATTATTCAATAGTGATTTTTTTAAGGAGTCTCAATTCTCCAGGGTCAAGAATCCAGCTGAAGTTGTGGTAAGTACTCTAAGATTGGTTGGAAATAGTAGTCTTCCCGGCCCAGATATACTGGATTGGACTGGCCAGATCGTCTATATGGGTCAGGACCTCTTAAATCCTCCCAGTGTCGAAGGGTGGCATTCTGGAGTAGAGTGGATCAACAGTGGCACCTTAATGAAGCGTACCAACTTCATGTCGGAAATGGTCGGTGACTATTCGCGACCAGGTATTGCAAAAATAATAGCTCGTGTTAGCTCCACGTTTTTTAAACCTGAAGACGTAGTAGACGCTTGTCTCGACATCATGGGACCCCTAAAGGTTATAGCTGAGACAAGGGATGAGCTTATAGATCACGTTTCTTCACAGGGAGATTTCGACTGGCAATCAACCGGGGTGACAAGAACCTTAGAATTGCTCCAACTTATAGTCGCGACCAGAGAATATCAATTTGCTTAACCGGCCTTGTGAAAAAGTTGTAACGAAAAGGATAGCGAATAACGAGGATAAATATGACTGAAATCCTATCAAAAGACCCCGTAATAGTTGTAGTTCAATTATCTGGTGGCAATGATTATATGAATACTGTCGTGCCCCACAGTAATTCTTTATACAGAGACTACAGACCTTCAGTTAACATAAATGAGACTGACGTAATTGAGCTCACCTCAGAAATAGGTTTTCATCCTGCCATGGCCCCTTTGGCGGATATGTATAAAGAGGGTAATGTTGCCATTATTCATGGGGTTGGCTATGAGAATTCTCCCCGGTCTCATTTTAGATCCATGGACATATGGCACACATGTGAACCTGAAACTCTCGGCACGGAAGGTTGGCTTGGAAGGGCCATCAAGCAAATCGACCCCAATAAAGAAAACGTGGTCACAGCCGTAAGTATGGGCCCGTCACTCTATCGGGCTTTGGTAGCTCCTGACGTTCCAGTAGCCACAGTGGAAAATTTAGATAATTATGGACTCCTTACGGACATCTCTCCTGAACAAAAAAGAGACCGTGTATTAGATAGATACAAAAAAATGTATTCTCCAATGATTGGATCTGGTCCAGTTATGGAATTCCTCGGCCAAACAGGACTTGACGCTATGAAAGGAGCAGACATATTAAATGTCGCACCTGCCTTGTATTCATCAACTGTTGAATATGCAGATTCCTCAATAGCCAAAAAACTAAAGGGAATCGCTCAGATACACTTGGCAAATTTAGGTACTCGGATTTTTTATTGTGACCTTGGAAGTTTTGACACTCATGCAGATCAACTTTCCACCCACAATAAACTTTGGTCCTCAGCTTCATCTGCCATAAGAGATTTCTTTGATGATTTGGAGGAACATCAGGCTGCTGACAATGTGACTATGTTTTTGTTTTCTGAGTTTGGCAGAAGAGTGTATGACAACGGCGCAGGAACTGATCATGGGGCCGGTGGTGTTTGCCTTGCAATTGGAAAAAACGTGAAGGGTGGAGAGTACGGACAATATCCCTCAATGAAGGAGGGAGATCTTGATCAGGGCGATTTAGTACCTGACATGGATTTTCGAAGCGTGTACACCACTCTGGCTGAAGATTGTATGAAATTAGACCCTGTGCCTATCGTTGGTGGACATTTTGAAAAGCCGGGATTTATAGGTTCTTCAAACTAAACTTAGCCATATTAGTCAGATTATAGGTAAATTTAAAATGCTAACTACATCGGCAAAGGGACGTGCTTTTGATTACAATCGGGTTGTTGGGGGTCGGGCGTTCAGAGGAATCGTTTACGCCACTAAAGGTACGGGAAATGATTTCTTTGTAGTTTTAAGAGACACCTATGGATCAGATGTGGTCAAGCTGACAATTGGTCCTGATATAGACGACGAAGAGATTGTAATTTCATTTCGAGAAGTCCTTGAAGAAAACTTCAATGGCTCTTGGCCTAGTTGCGCAGTTTTTAATGGCACCCATCTACTGGTCACGGATGAACTACGAAATATTATTTCTATCTTCACCCCTGAAGGAGACCTTGTTAAAACGATGGGTGGCCCCGGGAATGGCGAAATCCAATTTGATCGTCCGTCAGGAATAACGTTAGATTCCGATAATAATGTTTACATAGCAGATACTCTTAACCATCGTATCCAAAAATTTTCCCCCGATTTAGAATTCACTCAATCCTGGGGGAAATTCGGGGATGCCCATGGATTATTAAATGCTCCTTGGGGGATTTGCACAGATAATGACAATTTTATCTATGTATCTGATCATAAAAATCACAGGGTCCAAAAGTTTGATTCAGATGGGGTTTTCATTATGTCCATTGGAGAGTTTGGGTCCAGCGCCTCAAACTTGGACCATCCCTCAGACGTTTCTGTAGATCAATCCGGTGATATTTACGTGGCAGATTGGGTCAACAACAGGGTGCAGATTTACGATACAACGGGTATCCACATAGCAGGCTTAACAGGTTCAGCAGTTGAACTATCAAAATGGCAAAAACAATACGTGGCCGCTAGCCCCGACGTACATAAGGCTCGGAGACGTGTATCAAGTTTAGAACCTGAAACTCTTTTTGCATTGCCAACATGCGTTAGCTTTGACGACTCGAATTCTAGGTTACTAGCCGTGGATTCACAAAGATGGCGAATTCAAATATTCGATAAGATTACAAATTATAGCGATCCGCAATTTAACATCTGATTACTAAGACATCAGTGGTTTCGACAAATACTCGAGCATGATATTTTGGTTAGACATGCAGCCCATTTCATAAGGCAATATTGATGTTGCAGTAGTTTAGTATTATCTTTTGTTGACTTTCATAATATAATGTACCGAGTGAAAAGCCACGAGTGTTTTCGTTGGCTTGTTAAAGAAGTATTGTGTGGAGGTTACTCAATGCGCAAGAATGGTTTCATGTTTTTGGTGATTGGTGCCATGACGGCCCTGATGCTTACGGTCGCAATCGGATGCAGTTCTTCAGAAGAAGATACCGCTCCAGCAGCAGCTCCAGCAGCAGCTCCGGCAGCAGCTCCAGCAGCGGCTCCAGCCCCGGCTACAAAAGCAGCCCCAGCAGCAAAAACAACCAATGTATTTGGACGTGAAATGCCAAGTGATGCTGCTCCAATGGCAGCTCAATTCCTTAAGGTCAACTATGAAAAAGAGGGTGAGTCTCTAGAATTCCCGGTCAGTGTTTACAACTCTGCCGCAGGTGGAATCCAGAGTGGTTTTAGCTTAGCCCTATTGAGCACAGACCTTTCTACCGTCCCTGGTGGTGCCACTAGTTGGTCATCTTCAGACGATATGAAGACCTGGACATTCAACATAGACCCGGATCTTACATGGAGTGACGGTGTCCCACTAACTGCTCATGACTACGTATATACATGGCAGTATTATGCTGACCCAGAACATGCTTACGACTTCACGTGGTACTTCGGTATGCTTGAAGTAGAAAACTATGGGGCAATTGAAGCTGGCGAGAAGGCTTTAGATACCCTAGGCGTTACAGCAACAGATGACAAAACCCTTGTCTTCCAACTTGATACGCCAGCGCCATATGTTCCCGGGTTTATGATGTATGGTTCTCCCCTGGCAAAACATGCCGCTGAGAAACATGGCCAGTACTATTCAAATGATCCCGCGACAACACTTTCAAGTACTCCTTGGATCCTAAAAGAATGGGTACCAAACCAGCACGCAGAGTTTGAACCTAACGTGAATTACACCGGTAAGATCAAGCCTTTCATAGAAAATTACAAAGCCGTGTATGGTGAGCGAAAATTTGATGCTTACCTTGCTGGCGAGGTCGATACTATCAACGGACCGTTTACTCCAGCAGACCAGGAATATATGGAGAATGATGCGGGGTTGATGAAAGAAAGAGGTCTTTCCCCTGGCGACTTCCGAACACACTACCTTTTCTTCGACAACCAGAGTGCTCCGTTTAACGATGTCAGAGTCAGACAGGCCTTTGCCAAGGCTATAGACAGAGACGCGATCATTAATAACATAGTAGGGTCAGAGGCCGGCGAGCCTAGGTACGGTGTATTAATCCCTGGTTTCCCAGATGCTGCAGGACCTGACAAACTCAAACAATACCAAGGTCTTGATGTCGCCGCAGCCCAATCGCTGATGGCCGACGCAGGCTTTGCAGGCGGCGCAGGTTTTCCAAAACTGGAGTTAGCTCTAAGACAAGAAACCGAGCTCTTCCAAGCAACAGCAGCAGCAGTTGCCCAGCAGCTTAAAGAAAACCTCGGCGTTGATGTCACTATCAACAATATGGACCGCAAAACTTACATGGGTCATCTAAATGGCCACGACCTGCAATTTGCTATGGTTTCCTACGGTTTCGACTATGTTGACGCTTCAAACTTTATGGGTGTCTTCAAGACGGATGGTCGACATAACTGGAACAACAAAGAATTTGAGGACTTAAGAATAGAGGCAGGTGCGATGGCACTTTCGGCTGACAGATCTGCCAAGATGCTCAAGCTACAGGAAATTCTCTCTGAGGATGTTGGTAGCGTATTCTTCTGGTCACAGGTTCAGAACCAGTTGCACAAACCATACCTGAAAGGGACATGGAAGAATGAAAACGAGGCTGGTTGGTCAGGCCTTCAGTTCCCTAACTGGAATCCTGGTTTTGGAGCCCAAAACATCTATGAGGTATATGTCGGCGAGAATGTTCAAGAGCACACTCGATCAGCCTACTAACCGCATATAAGATTTCTCGCTATTAGCAAGAAACAAGAGAAATAAATTGAGCGGCCTGCCGGTACTTTTTGTACCAGGTGGGCCGTTTTTTTAGGGAGGCACAAAACGGATATTCAATCAATCCGCACCCAAATACCCGCACTCCAGAGTTGCACATATTTAAACTGTGGAACTTTCGGACCCACTCCAAGCGTGGTGGCAGAAGAAGCTGTCAGGTTGGCCCGTCTTATAGAACACAAAGGGCCTTACGATCGAGATGTTAATGATGAAGTGTTGACTTTATTTGAAGACTCTAGAAAAGGCTTTGGCGATTATATTGGGGCTTCCTCAGACGAGATAGCACTCACCCGAAATGTGTCTGATGGAATTAATATAGTGGCCACTGGATTTGATTGGCTTCCTGGTGACGAAGTGATAATCACCAATGAGGAACATCCCAGCGGTTCCCTTCCGTTTATGAACTTATCTGAACGGTACGGAGTCAACGTGAAACTGCTTAAATTCCAAACAGAGCCAACGCAGCTCTTAAAAGACTTGGAGTCTCTAGTAACTGATAAAACTAGGCTGGTTTTTCTTAGCCATGTATCAACTGTAGATGGCGCTAGGTTACCCGCGAGGGAAGTTGGAGACTTTCTGAAGGCCCGAGACATCCCCTATATGTTGGACGGGGCTCACGCAGTAGGTCAATTTCCAGTCTCTATGAAAGAACTTGGTTGTGATTTTTACGCCGGCTGTGGTCACAAATGGCTATTATGCCAACAAGGAACTGGCTTTCTCTATGTAAAGAAAGACTGGATAACCAAGTTGAAGACAAGCTGGGTAGGCTGGGGAATGACTGAGGAATACGATCTTGACTCATTATCCTACACAAGCCTTAAGACTGCACAGCGATTTGAATTTGGTACTAGGTATTGGGCAACCCATGCATCGGGAATTAAAGCTCTCGAGTTCCACAACAACATAGGTCCTGAAAATATATATAGAAGAAGCCATGATTTGGCCAGCCAATTAAAGAGACGTCTAATCGACATTCCAGGCATATCTATTAAAACGCCGATGGCTAAAACTGATAGCACAGGGATAGTCGCCTTCTCTACAGCGGGTCTTAACCACCCTGAACCGGGAAATTGGCTATGGAATGAGCATAGAATCTTGACGGCCCATAATCCCAAAACACAATCGATGCGGATTGCTGCTGCTTTTTATCTACTGGAGGATGAAATAGATTTACTTGCTGACAAATTATCAGAACTTGCATCTTAACCCAAATGAAGAGAAAATCTGACCATGATTAGATATTCTTTAGGAAGATTACTTGGTTTATTAGGCTCCGTTTTAATCATTTCCTTAATCCTGTTTATCGCAGTGAGATGGTTACCCGGTACTCCGTGGAATGAAGCGGAAATACCCCTGCAGGGAGCCGCAAAAGAAAATATGATGAGAAAATATGGATTGGACCAACCAGTCCATGTTCAATATGCAAAGTACCTGTGGAATTTACTTCACTTAGATTTAGGTAATTCATTCATATACAAAACTGAAACCGTTTGGGAAACAATAGCAAGAGGCTGGCCTGCCACCGCAAAGATAGGTTCTGTCACACTTATAATAGCCTTTTCAATCGGAATCCCTGTGGGCATTATTGCCGCACTTCGACAAAATAGCCTACTGGACTACACTGTAACTTTTCTAGCCACAACAGGTATCACTGTTCCAAATTTTGCTGTTGCGGTGTGGCTAGTTATGTTTGTTTCTGTGAAAATGGACCTCCTTCCAACCCAAGGTTGGGGAACTTGGCAACATATGGTCCTGCCAGTGGTGGCCTATTCCCTTGCTCCTACAAGCCTCATAGCACGTTTTACAAGAGTCAGTATGCTTGAGGCAATGAGGTCCGACTACATCAGGACTGCACGGGCCAAGGGATTAGCAGAACCTGTAGTAATTCTTCGACACGTTTTTAAGAACGCCTTGATTCCTATTATTACCCTCGTGGGGCCTTTAATACCAAACCTGATGACAGGAAGCATTTTTATAGAAAACACCTTCGGGATACCTGGAATCGGTCGCCATTTCGTGACCAGTATTTTTGATCGGGATTACCCAGTGATCATGGGTGTTTTCATGTTGGTAGCCGTCCTCTTTGGGCTTACTTATTTTATCAGTGATATTCTCTATACTTGGGCTGACCCTCGGGTGAGATTGACGGATCGCAAAACATGAACAGTCTTCAAGAAGCAGAAGAAAAAGGCCAAAAGCGCCGCAAAGCCAATTTCATGTGGCGTTTTAGACGTAACAAATTGGCAGTCGTTGGCTTGGGGATCGTAGTTTTATGTCTATTCATCGCTATGTTTGCAAACTTTTTAGCACCTACCTCATACGACGTGGGGAATTTGACTGAAGCAAGACAGCCTCCTAGTTGGTCTCACATATTTGGCACCGACGCGGTAGGTCGTGATTACCTCAGTCGTATGCTTTATGCCACGCGAACCTCTATCGTTGTAGCTTTGGGAGTGCAAGTCATCACCTTAACTATAGGAATCAGTTTAGGCACCCTTGGCGGATATCTTGGGGGATGGGTAGACCAGATAGTGGTTAGGATCATAGAAATAGCAACCGGTATCCCAGCTTTACTAATAGCGATGTTTATTATGGGATTACTTGGGCATTCCATGTGGAACGTGATATTTGCATTGGGCATTTCAGGTTGGGTGGTGGAAACACGTATCACTCGCGGTCAATTTTTAGCTTTTAAAGAGAGAGAATTCGTAATCGCAGCTCAAGCGATCGGTGCAAATAGATTCAGGGTAGCATTTAGACATATTTTCCCAAATATCATACCCATATTAGCTGTCCTGCTGGCCTTCCAAGTTCCAGCTGTGATTTTTAATGAGGCCGGACTTAGCTTTTTAGGACTTGGAATTGATGAGCCGGTGCCAAGTTTAGGCAAAATGATATCAACCAGTCTTGGCTATGTCCGAACCTACTGGCATATGGGTCTATTTCCAAGCCTTATGATAGCAATTATTACGATGGGCTTTACGTTTGTAGGTGACGGTTTGAGAGATGCCTTAGACCCTACAATGAACCGATAGGCTTTTTACTCTTTGTTTTTATCTATCATTTTAGGGCTTCACTAGTTAGTCTTGACAGGTTATCCTTTATTGAAATAAAACGATTACCTGTCCTATTCGCCTAAGACATCAATAGGCATAAGGTTTACTGATATGGTGCAATTCGAAAAAGAAACAATCGCCAGCCGATGGCAAACTGCAGACATAGAAAGCGACTTGCTTTCAGAAGCTGCCCGCAGCATAGGTGCTGGAAGCGCAACTGATGCTGGTCGTTTTTGGAGACTCCCCACAGAACACCCAGACCCCATCGTTTTAGCTGGTGGAATTCCAGACGATACTGCTCTTCCAACAGAAGACTTGATTGATAGTTTCTCTAAATCAATTAGAGATCATTTCAGTGAATCTTTAATGTACGGAGGCTGGTTTGGCTATGAAGGCCTAAGGCAATTAATAGCTGACCGCCAAAATAGAATGGAAGGGACAAGCCTTCTACCTGACAACATCATCATGCACAATGGAAGCTCCGGGTGTCTAGAAAACATCGGCAAGGCTTTTATAGAGCCTGGAGACATCGCCATTGTAGAATCTCCAAGTTACTCTGGAACGGTAAGAGCCATTAGGGGGTTCAGAGCAGAAGTTATTGAAGTGCCCATGGATAAAGAGGGTATTAATCCCGATTTGTTTAAGGAAACTGTCGAATCGCTTGCAGCCCAAGGTAAAAGAGTAAAACTCTTTTACACCATTCCTGATTATCACAACCCAATGGGTAATGTGACTTCATTAGAAATTAGAAAAGCAATTCTGGAAATATGCGCAGAACACAAAATTCTCATAGCTGAAGATGCCGCATACACTGAAGTTTATTACACTACTCCCCCACCTCCATCGTATTATGCTCTTTCTGATGGTCACGGGGTAATAAAAATGTGTAGTTTTAGCAAAATCTTGGCCACGGGGTTGAGGGCTGGTTGGATCCAAGCCAGGGATGAGTTGGCTGAACCACTAACGAAAGTAAGATTCGACATGGGCAACAGTCCACTAATCCATTATGCGTTAGCAGATCTCATAGAGTCAGGAAAGTTGGACAGCCATATTGATTCGATGCGAGATTTATACAAATCCAAGTGTAGAACAATGGTAGATTCCCTCAAGAAATACTGCGACCCTTATATTGAATTGGACGAGCCAGAGGGTGGTTACTTCCTGTGGGTCAAATGTACTCAAACAAAGGCTTTTGATTTGATTCAGGCGGCGGCAGAAGAGGGTGTTGTTTTTCCGCTAGGATCTATTTTTTATGTTGATAGCTCACTAGATGATTCGCATTTTCGACTAGCTTTCACCCGTGCTCCTTTTGAACATCTTGAGGAAGCCGGTAGAAGAATTGGAAAAGCTTTTGAAAAGGTTTTAGATATTCAAGATTAGCTGTGTTTAGCGTTTATGCGTTATCACGGCCCAAGGTTTAAATTGTGATAATAGGTGTCCCAAAAGAAATAAAATCAGATGAGAACAGGGTGTCTTTGCCTCCTGACAAAGTCGAGGTTTTAGTTTCTGACGGCCATAAAGTACTCGTAGAATCTGGTGCCGGTCAAGGGTCTCGGTTTTCCGATGATTCTTACCTATATGGTGCCGGCGCAACATTAGTTTCGGATCCTGCAGAAATATATGGCACAGCAGAGCTCATCGTTAAAGTGAAAGAACCTCAGCCTAACGAATTTGATTTAATGCAAGAAGGCCAAACCATTTTTACGTATCTCCACCTAGCGGCTGAGCTAGATTTACTTGATTGCATATTGAAGAAAAATGTGACCGGGATCGCTTATGAGACTGTTGAAGACGATAAAGGTAGGCTAGAACTCCTTCATCCTATGAGTGAAATTGCAGGACGTTTAGTTTCTCAGGTTTCGGCCCGCCTTTTAACAAATATAGAAAACGGGGTTGGTAAATTACTTAGTGGTGTTCCGGGATCTGGCAATTGCAGCGCTTTTATTATTGGTGGGGGAACCGTGGGATTTAATGCAGCGACGGCGTTGATGGGGGCAGGGGCTGACGTAACCGTTGCTGATATCAATCTAGATAGAATTCGGGAAATAGACACCCTAACCAATGGCCACATAAAAACCATTTACCCGACCCCAGCCGCACTTGCAGAGAAGATCCAACGCTCAGAGGTTGTTGTGGGTGCAGTGTTAGTGCCGGGTGCAAAGGCTCCTAAATTAGTCAGTCGCGATATGGTTAAAGATATGATGCCGGGAGGGGTCATTATCGATGTTGCGATTGACCAAGGCGGCTGTGTTGAAGACATTCACCCAACCTCCCATCAAACCCCGACCTATATTCAAGACGACGTTATACATTACGCAGTAACCAACATGCCAGGTATAGTGGGGCACACTGCTAGTACTTCGCTTTCAAATGCCACTTTACCCTACGTTCGGTCGATTGCAAAAAATGGTGTCTACAAAGCTGTCACTTTAAACAGTAGCCTTGCTAAGGGTGTCAACACTATAGGTGGACAAATAACATATCCTGCTCTGGCTGAGAGTCTGAGCATGACATTTTCAAATTTAGAGGAAATGCTACCTTAATTTCATATTAAGAACAGGGTCTGAGATAAGATGCAACCTGATAGACACATAGTCACTGCAAAGGTTGCTAACATCAAGCAAGAAACCACCTCTACAAAAACCTTTGATTTGATTCCCTATAAAGGCAAAATTGATTTTCTTCCTGGTCAATGGATTGATCTGTTTGTTTCCTTAAACGGGAGGGAGCAGGTGGCTGGTTATTCAATCACATCAACCCCATGCAATACAGAATTCATTTCTTTAGCCGTCAAAAACACAGGGGATGATCAAGTAACCCAATATATTCATCAATCTATGCTGGAGGGGGATACTGTTTCTTTTTCAACCGGTGGAACCTGTGTTTATAATCCCGAGCAGGGTAATGCGATATTAATAGCCGGTGGAATCGGAATTACCCCTTTGGTGAGTATTTTCAGGTACATCGGGGAGGCAACTAATCACAGAGCAACAATCGTGCATAGTGTTTCATCCTCTGAAGAGTTATTGTTCACTAGGGAATTAGAAAACATCTGCCTCTTAAAACCTGATCAGCTTTCTTATGCCTACACGATATCCAGTGGATCTCATCATTCCACTAAAGGGTTCTCAGGTAGGATTAGTGCCGAAATGTTAGATCAATTAGACGTCTCCTCCTTTAATATCGCTTTTGTTTGTGGTCCAGACAGCTTTGTGGATTCTCTGTCAGCTCAATTACAAAAAACGGGGTTTAATAAGGGCCAAATTAAATCAGAGACTTGGTGGTAGATTCCAAAACGGCATGCTTATCTATTCATGCCTTCAGTAAATGTTTTTTACTAAAAGACCCGAACTCTTTTTTTGTTAAAGTATTTCCAATCAAACTCATATCCCCACCCCGGTCTTTCAGTTAACTTTACCTTTCCTTTTTCCGGTACCGGAGGATTTAGAAGGCCAATCTCCTTACCTATTGAATCTCTACTACCGTCCGGAAAGTACTCGTAATAAGAAGTATTATTAATGCCCACGGCCAATTGGGCATGGACATGCCCGAATAATCCTCCTGGGCCATTTAGTTCGATCTTCATACCCTTTCTGGCTAGTTCTTCTGCGATCCGAACAATTCCGGTAGTACCATGGCGTGCATTTCCGCGAACTATATTGACCGCACCTTCTCTAACCCATTCTCTCATTAGCACAAAATCATTCATCAAAGTTTCGAGTGCCAAAATCGGCACCTCTGATTGTGAACAAAGTGTTTTCAATGAACCCAATTCTCTATCATTCAACGGCTCCTCAAACCATCCAAAATTCAGTTGGCTTAATTGTTTTGCAACCTCGAGAGCCTCATGCAGTGTATAGCTACAAGCAGCCGCGTCATGTAACAAAGTAATGTCTTCTCCCACAACACCTTTGACAGATTCGAAAGAATTTATGTTTTGTGCTGCATTCCAAGCAAAATGATCTTTTAGAACCGTGAACCCTTTTTCGATACCCACATTTGCATCATCAATCAACGCATTAAGATCCGCTCCCCGGTAGTTATAGTAGGCCGTGACCTGGTCGTTGCTATCGGAAATAAGAGCTGCAACTGACTTGCTCTTGATTTGCCCCTCTATGTCCCATAAACAATTATCAAACCCGCCAAACCATCCTGGGGGCATAAAAACCATTCTGGTCGCTTTAGTGAGCATATCAAACAAGTATTCCTTTTTTGTTGGATCCTCCCCAACCGTAAGGTGTTTTAGATGTGCAAGGGCGTTTACAGTGATTGTTGTATACCGAGCGTCCCCTACCGTACAGATTCCCTCCAACCCGTCATCCGTTATCACATGCATCACATGCACGTAGCCTACAGAGGATCTGAGGTCATATTTTTCCCATGAACTGTCTATCTTACGAAGTTTGAAATATGGTGTGTTGTCCTTGATTTCAAATTCACTGATTTTTATATCTTTGATTTTCATATCGAACTTACATGGATGCTTGGTTGATAGGCTTTAATGCAAGCACATGGAGTGCTTTTAAGCGGCGCTACCTGTTACGGCGAATCGATATCAGATTTCTCTTTATCTTCTTCTTTAGAAAGGTCCTTGGTTTCTTCATCCTGCTTTTGTCTTGTCTGGGCCATTCTTCCTATGAATTCAAAGGCATCGACCGAATCCATTTGTAAGCTCTTGTCATCCTCTGGCATGAGATGAATCCTTTTGAATGTTTTGTGGAGCCGACGGTCAGGTTCGAACTGACGACCTGCTGTTTACAAAACAGCTGCTCTACCACTGAGCTACGTCGGCATAACGTTTTGAGTTACTGCCCAAAATTTAGTGCAGCGACAACCGTTGTACTAAACGACTTCAACACTATTGTACAAGACTGATATGATTCCATTCCCATTTTTCAAATATTATCGAACACTTAAATTGCAATACCCATATATTTAAATAACTTAGGGAAGAGAATCAAACTACCATGAGCGTTGAAATAGTAATCTATGGAGCACAAATTATAACTGGACTAGCCACTTTAGCGGTAGCCTTTGTTCTGGTCTTCCAATTGAAGCAGCAGCGTTCCGTTGCACAAAGAGAACTGGTGCTTGCAATTAACCAACAAAGACAAGATCTCGCGGTAGCCGTGGCTAACAACACTGAATTATCTGATATAAATTCCCGCGGTAGCCATGATTTCGCAGATTTGAATAATCAGTCTGAAAGAATCCGATTTAACAGATTATTTGCCGCAGAGATGAGCCTTAGCAACATAGCGCAGGAATACGCGGACTTATTACACGTGGACCCAGACTTGGCACTAAGGACCAGTTTCGCCCTTTTCCCCGGAAGAAGAAAATTCTACAAGGAAAGCCTGATTAGGTTTACACTACCCAGTGAGTTTGTTGAAAAGGTTGATGAACACATAAAGGAAATAGAAGATAGTGTAGGGGAAGATGGTCAAGACGTATCTGTGCTTGACCCAGAAATGCGTAATTCTTAACTTAGGAGGCCGAAGATGGAACTTTTGAGGTACCTACCGGAAAATAATATAGAGATAGGGGGAAAGGTTCCTGATTTCCTTTTAGTAGACCATGAAAACAAAACCTTACGACTCAGTGATTTATCTGGTTCTCCGGCCGTCCTTTATTTTTACCCTAAAGATGGAACCTCAGGATGTACGCAAGAAGCCTGCGATTTCCGAGACGTATACACCGATTTCCTTGAACTCGATTGCCCAGTTTATGGAATAAGCCCCGATACCGAGGCCTCTCACCAGGGTATGGCCAAAGAGCACGATTTGCCTTTTGATTTATGCGTAGATCCAGATCTAAATACCATCAAAGGATATGGAGTCTGGGGTGAATTCCAATTAAATGATAGCGAGGCGGAGTATGCCAAAGGGTTTGGGTTCCACATCAGTGAAAACCTTCGTGCTTGGTCTGTAGTTCGTTGTACTTTCCTCATAGACAAGAATGGGATTTTAGTTCACAAATGGATGAACGTGAATTTTAGAGGTCATGCCAGCAGTGTTAGGGATCAACTCCATAAATCGTTCAAATTCGACATAGCTTTCTAAAAAATATTGCCCCGACACGTTTATTGAGGTGCTAGTCCCATTCCCACTCCACATCACCAATTCGGACCGTGTCTCCTTCGGTAATCCCCGCTTCCTCTAAGGCTTTTACGATTCCCGTTTTCTGCATGTGTTTATAGAATTGCATACGGGCAAGCCAATCCTCATAATCTATCCTCTGAGCTATTCTTTCGACTCCTGGAGCTTCCACGATATATATTCCATCTTCTTGATGTACCGAAACTCCCCTGCGCCGTGGCTGTGGGCGTAGTATCGGAATATTTTTTTCCTCAGGATCCTCGGAGGGCTCTGGGTGGTTTGCGATAGGTTGATCAGATAAAACTTGAACCACCTCATCCATCATTTCGGAGACGCCCTCGCCAGATATTGCCGAAACTATATGAAACCTCCAGGCATCTTCTCCCATTGAGTCCCTGACATCTTCCGCGAGTACCCTTACTTCCTCAAGATCAACCTTGTTGATCACTAAGATTTGCGGTTTATCTTTAAGAGACTCGTCGAATAATTCCAATTCTTTGTTGATTTTGTGAAAATCCCCACTTGGGTTATCCGATGTTCCATCTACAAGATGCACGAGAACCCGTGTCCTTTCAATATGCCTAAGGAATTCATGTCCAAGGCCAATTCCTTGATGGGCCCCTTCAAGCAGGCCAGGGATATCTACCATCACAAAATCCTTTTCTCGGTGTTTTACCAGCCCAAGAACCGGTTCAATCGTCGTGAAAGGGTAACTGGCAACCTTGGGGCGGGCAGCTGTTAGAAATGAAATAAGGCTCGATTTACCGGCATTTGGAACACCTATTATCCCCACGTCAGCTATCAATTTCAGTTCCAGTCTCAGATTGTGTTCGGACCCCAATTCGCCCGATTGGGCGATTACTGGATATTGACTGGTGGAAGAAGAGTATTTAACGTTTCCATACCCACCTCTTCCTCCTGCCGCTGCTATATATTCTTCTCCGGAGAGTATAATATCAGCGATAATTGAGCCCCCCTCATCAATTATTTGAGTCCCCACAGGAACTTTTATTATAGTGTCTTTTCCGTCCTTGCCATGCTTCTTTGCTTTAGATCCATTCTCCCCGTTTCCAGCTATGAAATTTTTGATATACCTAAAGTTAATAAGGGTGTTTTCATTGTGGTCTCCCTTTATGATGACATTGCCGCCTCTCCCACCATCTCCCCCGTCAGGCCCCCCTCTCGGTACAAATTTTTCATGGCGACCGCTTATTGCTCCGTCACCTCCTGACCCGCTTCTTATTTGTATTAATACATTATCAATCATAAATTGATTTTACTTCCTTGTAGATAATAAAAATAATAATAAGG
>DLRJ01000108.1 GCA_002500485.1 Dehalococcoidia bacterium UBA7891 | reverse complement strand
CGTCTAAGTTCACTGTTAAAGACAGGACGAAGACCACTGTTGCAATGGTGCCAGGCTGGAACTTAATTTCCTTGCCGGCAGCAGCTACTGACAGTGCAATCAACAGTGTCATATCAAACACTCAGGTGACCACGGTACTTACATACGATCCATCGACACCGGGTGGCTGGTTAACAGCTGTCAGGGACGGTGACTCATTGGTCGGTACTCTGACAGATATTGACGACTCGCACGCTTACTGGATTTTCCAGAATAACGGCGATGACATCAAAGTTGACATCCCTGGATATAAGGGTGGCGCAAGTTCCGTTCCTCCGGTCATTTCGGTGGTCGAAGGCTGGAACCTGGTTCCAGCAGCAACCTTAAGTGGAGCTGCACAGTGGGACGCAGACACCTACTTCAGTGGATTAGACTGGGTAAAGGCAAAGGGGTATAACGCATCTAGCGAGGCCTGGATTGATATCATTCCAGACGTTGTTGTAGCGAGTAAATACACCTACGGTGAAGACGCTACTGATAACATTTACTCCGGTAAAGGTTACTGGTTGTTCTCGAATTCAGCTGGAGTTATCGTTCCATAAAGGTGATCCAGCAGATAGTATGGACCGCTTGAGAAATCAGTGGTTCTAGAAATAGACCTCTTCCCCTTCGGGGGAGGAGGTTTTTTTTCGCTAGAAATAACCTGCTCTATAAGGTAGAATCGGAAAATGAAATTTTTGTTATCTGTGACTATTTTTAGTTTTATATGCCTCATATTTTCCAATAGTGCTCAACCCTTGCAGGCGGCTGGAGGTTCTATTCCTCCCTGGCCTGTCATTTATTCGGGATCAATTACCCTCGGTGGCGCCCCTGCGCCAGATGGTCTTTGGATAGTGGGTCGGATGGATGGCTACACCTCTGTACCGTTAGAAATAAGCGGTGGACGCATGTCGGGTCTTGCTGTTGGAGCACCTGACCAAACTTTTTTTGGCAAAACTATTACCTTTGAATTGAGAAGTGACCCAAACAACCCAGAAGGGGCGACTGTCGCTGACCAGACTGACACTTTTGCTAAATACCCGCTCCCGACTTTGAAGAAAGATTTTGATTTGACCTTTCCAGCATTCCCGACTCCAACTCCTTTACCGACGGCGTTGCCAACGGCCACTCCTGTGCCGACCGCAACCCCCCTTGCGACTGCAACACCAATCGTGGTGGGAGCCGTCGTGTATAACGGTGTCGTTGTTGCCTCAGGAGCAGTTATTCCTGAGGGTTCTTTGTTGACAGCCAGAATCGGCAGTTATGAATCCAACCCGGTACCGGTTGTAGGCGGCAGATACCTAAGCTTAATAGTCGATTTAAATGATCCGGACTTGACTGGAGCGATTATTAAATTTTACCTGGATGGTACGGAGGCACGGACCACTGCCATTTATGAGGTGGGTTCCACCATACGGAACGTCGATTTAATTTTTACTGACCTGCCAATATTTAACACCCCGGAACCAACACCGGTAGATACACCGGTTGCCCCAGTTCCGACGGCTACTGTTGCTGCGGTGACAATTGCCGCTCCGGTGGTGGTCCCAACTGCTCCAGTGGCAACTAACACCCCTGTGCCTACCCAGATACCTGCCCCAACCGCTGAACCTGTAGTTCTTGTGGTGACTGCAACCCCTGATGCCGAGGAGACTCCGCTACCTGCGGAGGAATCTGGTGGTTGTTTTGCTGTAGCCGACGTCGATCCCTTGACAGGGACGGCCAATGTGCTGGCTATGATCGGGCCTTTACTGCTGCTTGTAGCATATAGGGGATTTCGGAAGCTACTCTAGATTTCTGTGGCTAACCTAAAATCTGGGGGCAGCTGATAATAAAAGAAACAGTGTTACCGGCGGTTAAGTAAGACCGCCGTTGTTTCCCCAGGCAAGCTGGTTTCAGTTACCGTCAGGCGATTTTGCGGCACTTTTTCTGTTGCTCCGATGCTGTCAAAGAACTTTCCTGGATTTGGCAAATCCTCTGATGGATTTCCAAGAGTGTATTGGATTGGAAGGACGATTCTGGGTTGGAGAGCAGTTATTGTGTCCTGTATTAAAGTGTTGTCTTGATCCTCAGGTGGGGTAACAGGCACAAAAAGGATGTCAGTTTGGCCAATTTCATCGATCTGGGAAGGGGTAAACTTTTGTGAAAGAGCGCCTATGTGGCAAAGCGATAACCCTTCAGCCTTAATGGTATAAATGGTGTTTATTTTGCGGGGTGAACCTTGATCCACGGTAGTAAGCGCTGTACCGAACCCTTTGATGTAGAAATTATTTATTTCGTATTCTCCTGGGCCGTCTAGAACTCTGGGATTCCCGCTTATCGAATCCACGTTTGAATGTTTTACACTGTCGTGGCTTATGGTGACGATATCAGCTTGTTGCGGGCCCATGAAAGTTCCATCAGAGCTATCATAAGGATCGGCTATCAAGACTAAATCTCTACTGTTAATACTTACGGACGAATGACCGAGCCAATTAATTTCCATATGAAGGTAACCTCAGAACAAATGTATTATATTGAGTATAACAACCCATCACTTTTAGCTTCAAGTCAAATTGATAGTAATCTTTAAGAGGTTATGACTGCCTCTCATTTTACTAGACGCTGAAATCATCTAGGAGTAATCTTGTTTTATTATGTTTGAAACATTGACAGATAGGCTTACTTCGGTAATTAAATCTATTTCCAACAAGGGTCATCTGACCGAAAAAGATATTGATACCACCCTCAAGGAAGTGAGGCGAGCGCTGCTGGAAGCTGACGTGAATTTCAAAGTGGCCAGATCATTTGTGGCATCCATTAAAGAGCAGGTTATAGGTGAAGAAATTTTATCCAGCATCACTGCCGGCCAGCATGTTGTTAAGGTAACTAATGATGAGCTGATAAAAACTCTCGGTGGTGTTTCTGTAGAGCTGACTAAAAAAGAAAAACATAATACTGTTTTGATGGTGGGGCTCAATGGGTCTGGAAAAACAACGACATCTGCAAAGCTTGCCAAACACTTAAAAGATTCCGGCCAATCCGTTGGGTTGGTCGCGGCCGATGTTCATAGGCCTGCAGCTATAGAGCAGCTGTCGGTTTTAGCAGATCAGATAGGTATTAGCCTCTATGAGGCCGGTACAGAGGTTTCAGCAGCAAAAGTGTCTATAGATGGGTATGAGGCCGGTAAAAACCGTAATTTTGACTGGACAATTATAGATACTGCGGGACGTTTTCAAGTCGATAGTGAATTAATGGATGAATTGGAAGAAATCCAAAAATCCATAAATCCAACTGAAGTGCTTTTAGTAGTTGATGCTATGACGGGACAGGAATCCGTTAATGTGGCTCAAAATTTCCATGATCGGATAGGTTTGACGGGTTTGGTGTTGACGAAGATGGATGGTGATGCTCGTGGTGGAGCTGCTTTATCAATCACGTCAGTGACCGGGATACCGGTTAAGTACATCGGAGTCGGTGAAAGAATAGACGCCCTTGAAAAATTTCACCCTGATCGACTGGCCTCCCGAATACTAGGTATGGGCGATGTTCTAACCCTTGCTGAGAAAGCCCAGGCTACATTTGATCAGGATCAGATGGCAGACCTTGAACGCAAAATTAAACAATCCACTTTTGATCTTGAGGATTTTCTTAACCAAATGCAAGCAGTCAAAAAGATGGGGTCTATGAGCCAAATACTTGAAATGGTTCCAGGTTTCTCCATGATGAAAGGTAAAGTCAATGCTGATGATTTGGATGATAATCACCTTGTGAAAGCTGAGTCGATAATATATTCGATGACCCCAGACGAAAGATCCAAACCGGAGATGATAGGTGGTAGTAGAAGGAGAAGAATCGCCAAAGGCAGTGGTACTTCCCCACAAGACGTAAACCAGCTTTTAAACCAGTTTAAACAGGTTAGGAAAATGATGAAAGAAATGTCATCATCTGGTGGCCAAAAAAAGATGATGCGTATGCTTTCTCAGAAGGGAAACCCTTTCGGATTTTGATTGGAATCTGAATCAAAAGTACTCCAATATCACCTGTGGCAGTGGATGCCTGATATAATCATAACGTTAGATTTCCAAATGGGAACCTAGGTAAAAACAGAATATTGAGGAGGTATATCGCATGGATATTATGACAATAGCGATCGCCGGCCTCATCAGTTTAATTGTTGGTACAGTTTTAGGTAGTAGCTTTAAACGTTTTCAAACCTATAGGAGTAAAGTCGCTGCCCGCTCCGAAGCGGAACATATGCTGGAGCAGGCTTTAGAACAGCAACGATCGATACTCTTAGAGGCAAAAGAGGAAGCTTTGAAACTTCAAAAAAATGGAGATGAAGAGCTCAAAGAGAGACGTGGTGAAGTAAGAAGGATAGAACGTCGAGTCGCTAGTAGAGAAGAGAATGCGGAGAAGAGGTCACAAAATTTAGAGCGAAGAGAACGCAAATTAAATGACCGTGAAAATGAGATAGAAGGCCTCTATGAAGAAGCAGAAGGGGTAAAGTCTCAAAGTATTCAGCGACTTGAAACTGTAGCTGACATGACCATGGATGACGCTAAGGATGTCATCATGGCAACTGCTGAGGACGATTATCGTCATGAACTGGCTCTTAAGTATCGAGATATGGAAGAGTCGACAAAAAATGAGGCAAATGACAAGGCTAGAATGATATTGGGTCAGGCGATCCAAAGGCTAGCTTCAGATGTTGTTTCAGAAGCCACAGTGAGTACGGTGCCAATTCCTAGTGACGATATGAAAGGTCGTTTAATAGGACGGGAAGGACGAAATATACGCTCAATAGAGCGGAACACTGGAGTTGATTTAATAATTGATGACACTCCTGAGGCGATCACTTTGTCTTGCTTCGATCCGGTCAGAAGGGAAGTTGCTAGGTTGGCGGTGTCTAAACTTGTAGCCGACGGGAGGATACACCCTGCTAGAATCGAAGATATGGTTAAGAAGTCCCAGGAAGAAGTAGAAGAAACTATATGGAAAAGTGGTGAATCAGCAGTTCTTGAGGCTGACGTTAGAGGCCTGCATCCAGAATTAATTAGATTATTAGGTAGACTGAAATATAGGTTCAGCTATGGTGAGAATGTACTAATGCATTGTCTGGAAGTAGCCCATCTGGCGGGTCTCATGGCAGCTGAAGTTGGGGCAAATGTAAAGGTGGCGAAGGTCGGGGGACTGCTTCATGATATAGGTAAGGCACTAAGCCACGAGATTGAAGGACCTCACGCAGAAATAGGTGCAGATATAGCAAAAAAATATAAGGTTTCGCATAGGGTGACTACTTGTATAGGAGAACACCATGATGACGAAATGAGTTCAGTGGAATCCTTTATAGTCGCCGCTGCAGATGCTTTAAGTGCTGCTAGGCCAGGTTCTAGGAAAGACACTGTTGAGAACTATGTTAAGAGGATGGAGGAATTGGAGGAAGTTGCCGGGGATTTTGCGGGTGTTGAAAAATGCTTCGCAATTCAAGCAGGCAGAGAGGTTAGGATAATGGTTGAACCTGACTCTATAGACGATGTTTCTGCTACCTCTCTCGCAAGAGATGTCGTGAAGAATATCGAAGAAAAACTCGCATATCCAGGACAAATTAAAGTAGTGGTAATACGCGAAAAACGGTCTGTTGAGTACGCAAGATAGAAGACCGTAGCATAGCTAATAGATTTACAATACCTGCTGGGGGTCAGATAACCTGACTCCCAGAGATGGATTGGAATGGATCATATAAAAGTAGATTTACATCTACATACCAATCATTCTGACGGAGATTTGTCTCCTAGCGACCTTGTCGAGCTTTGTTTTGAACGAGGCCTTCAGACAATAGCAGTTACGGACCATGACACCACCTCCGCCTTACAGGAGGCTCGGGAATGTGCGTCGAAGTTTGGAATCAGGTTGATAAACGGAATAGAACTAGGTACCAATTATCTTGACGATGAAGTACACATTCTTGGATATGGAATAGATCTACAAGATGCGGGGTTTCAAGATAAGCTTTCAATATTTAGAAAGGACCGATTACTCAGAGGGAAGAAGATAATTGAAAAACTTGTCTCTATTGGGCTTAATATATCCTGGGAAATGGTTAGGAATATTGCAAAGGGAGACTCTGTTGGAAGACCCCATATTGCGATGGCATTGGTGGAATTAGGGTACGCGGCAAATATTAAAGACGCTTTTAAAAAGTATCTGAACACCGATTCCCCAGGGTTCATTCCCAGAGAGATGGTCAGACCTACAGAAGCTGTGGAAATTCTTAGGGACAACGGAGCATTACCTGTTTTGGCCCACCCCCTTTTATCTAATTCAAAGTCTGGTCGAAAAAGTATTCAGAATTTGGTTGAATTAATACCTGAACTTTGTGAAGCCGGGTTAATGGGTATAGAGGTTTATTATGGTGATTATGATTCTCAACAAGTGTCCCGATTGATTGAACTAGCCGAAAAATATTCTTTAATCAAATGTGGTGGTAGTGATTATCATAACTCGGAGAATAGAGACGACCCACACCCCGGAGACGTAGGCCCCCCTCAAGAATCAGTCAAGCAGATAGATCTAGCTATTTCCCGTGAATTTTAGCCAATATATTGTTTTTATTGCTGTTCCCTGCTGCTGCTATCTTATAGGTGCAATTCCCATTTCATATTTATTTGGAAGGTTTTGGGCCAAAATAGATATTAGGACTCAGGGCTCTAGGAATGCTGGAGCATCCAATTTAGCAGTGTACGGTGGCAGAAATATCGGAATCATAGCTGGTTTGCTGGACTGCTTAATAAAAGGAACTTTTACTCTGCTATTTCTCGATGTTATCCTTGGTCTAGGCCCTTATTTTCTTTTAATTGCCTCTATGAGTTTGATTGCCGGCCATAATTGGTCTATTTTCATTGGATTGGAGGGAGGACGGGGAATTTCCACAGCTTTTGGATTGCTGATTGGATTTCAAATGTGGGAAGAAATTCTTGTTCTGACGATATTTCTCGGTATTATAGGGCGCCTTATTCTGTATAAAGACAGCGGATTTTGGTGTTTTATTTCTTTTGGATTACTGCCACTCTTATGCTTTGCCTTTCAAGAGCAAACACATATTATAATTTTTAGCGTGTTGCTAGTGATCATGCTTTTATCGAAACGCCTTATGTCGAACGGAAATATGATTCGTGAAGGATCACTGAAATCTACACTATTGTGTAGGCTTGTTTTTGACAGAGATATTCTTTCCAAAACGTCTTGGCTCAAGAGAGGATGAAATTGATATTTTGTGCAACTACTAAAGCAACGTTTGTCATGTACCTTTAGAGCCTATAATATTTTTGTGCAAATAGTTGATCGGGTACTTTTATGGTTGATGATTTAGATAACCAAATAATTGAAACGCTAAGTTTGGATGGTAGGATGTCTAATGCCAGTATTGCTAGAAATCTAGGCGTTAGTGAAGGGACCATCAGGCGTCGCCTCAATATCTTGAAAGATGAAGGTATTATCGATATCAAAGTGGTTCTAAACCCAAACTATGTAGCTTCGGAAACTGAGGCTATTATTGGAATACAAGTTGACCTCCCTGTGATCAGGCAAGTCGTTTTGAAACTCAATCAAATTAATGAGATTCGCTGGGTTAATATCACATCAGGATCTTTTGATATTTTTGTTAACGTTTCTACAAAATCATTGTCTGATCTTCTGGAACTTTTGCAAAACAAAATCGGAAATATAGATGGGGTAAAAAAAATAGAGACATTTACTACGCTAGATGTCCCCAAAGATAAATTAAGAGGAATATAAATTTTCTTATCGGCAGGCCGGAGGGTTTAATTGTTGAAAGATATTAGTTGTGGAGCTTTGCGCTCTCAGGATATTGGAAAATCGGTCACCTTGGCAGGATGGGTTCACCGAAGACGCGATCATGGCAATCTCATATTTATTGATTTGCGAGATCGAGATGGGTTAGTTCAGGTGGTATTCAACCCAGAATTGGCAGAAAAGGCCCATGTCATCGCTCAACTCTTGCGTAATGAATGGGTCATACAGGTATCGGGTGAGGTTTTGGCTAGGCCAGAAGGCACTGTAAATGAAGATATGTTGTCGGGAGCTGTTGAAGTATATGCTTCAGAATTGACAGTTTTAAACCAATCTTTGACTCCTCCCTTTTATGTTAACGAAGATACTACAGTTGACGAGAATGTAAGACTCAAATATCGGTATGTTGACCTTAGAAGAGAAGCCATGAAAAATGCCATGATAATTAGGCATAAAGTTGTGAAATATATACGCGATTTCTTAGACTCTGAGGGTTTTTTGGAAATCGAAACCCCTATACTAATTAAAAGCACGCCTGAAGGAGCTAGAGATCACATAGTTCCTAGCCGGTTATACCCTGGTAACTTTTATGCTTTGCCCCAATCTCCTCAGCAGCTTAAGCAACTTTTGATGGTAGCTGGGTTTGAGAAATATTTTCAGATAGCTAGGTGTTTTAGAGACGAAGATTCTAGAGCTGATAGACAGCCAGAATTCACACAGCTAGATTTGGAGATGAGTTTTGTAACCCAGGAAGATGTTCTCTCTTTGACTGAAGATTTGTTTACTGGATTGTTAGAGTCTTTGTTTCCCGATAAGAAATTTATGAAACCTTTTCCTAAACTATCTTACGAACAAAGTATGGAAGATTACGGTACAGACAAACCAGATCTGAGATTTGAAATGAAGATGTCAGATTTGGGAAATACAGCGAAGAAAACAGAATTCAATGTTTTTCATAATGTTTTGGATAACGGTGGGATTGTTAAGGGGTTTTCTGCTCCTGGTTGTGGAGAATTCACCAGAGGCCAAATAGATGAGTTAACAGAATTTGTTAAGGAACGAGGAGCAAGTGGCCTCATAGCCATTGGTATTAATGGTGCTGGTGAATCATTGGAACCAATTGATATGGATAAAGTTAGATCAAATATTACTCGATTTTTGACTCCAGAGAATGTTAAAGATTTTGCTATTTCTACTGGTGCTGCAAACGGAGACTTAGTGCTCCTTGTGGCGGGGGAACCAAAATCGACTAATGCGTCCTTAGCTGCATTACGTCATGAAATGGGGATAAGGTTAGAGTTGGCTGATCCAAATATGATGATGTTTGCATTTGTAACAGATTTTCCGCTATTTGAATGGAATTTGGAGGAGAGGAGATGGGATGCATCCCACCATGCCTTCTGCATGCCTAAGGACGGATTTAGTAAGTATTTATCCAATGACCCAGGTAAGGTTATTGCACAGTCATATGACTTAGTTTGTAACGGGCTTGAAATGGCGAGTGGAAGTATAAGGGTTCACAACAGGGAATTGCAGGAAGATATATTTGGAGTGCTTGGCTATTCTAGAGAAGAGGTATCGGAAAGGTTTTCCCAATTGTTGGATGCCTTCGAATATGGAGCACCTCCACACGGGGGAATCGCACCAGGCATAGATAGGCTCATTATGATACTTATGGGAAAAGATTCGATAAGAGATGTAATTGCGTTCCCTAAAACGCAAAGCCAGATGGATCCATTGTTTGGAGCTCCTTCAGCTGTAGAACAAAGCCAATTAGAAGAGCTTCATATTGAAGTAGTGGGCCTTGAGGTTGAAGAAGGCTAAGAAGCGATATTAGCTAAGCAGATTTCTTTTCCAGGGTTGCAAGTTCGATTATCTCGCTGCTGTCGTTTGACAATTTCACTGGAGAGTCCCCTGTAATGGTCTCTTTCTCAACATCACAGTGTGTTATGCCACTCATGCTGGGTAGTTCAAACATAACTTCCATGAGAGTTGATTCCAAAATAGTGCGTAACCCTCTGGCTCCGGTCTTTTGTTCTATGGCTTGTTCAGCTGTGGCTAACAATGAATCTTTACTAAAATTCAAATTAACATTTTCCATTCTGAACAAGGCTTTGTATTGTTCTACAAATGCATTTTTGGGTTCAGTCAATATTCGTACCAAATCGTCTTTTGTGAGTTCATCTAAAGTCACTAGAACCGGTAGTCTACCTACGAATTCGGTGATGAAACCAAATTCCATTAAGTCATCAGGATTAAGTTGGTGACGAACTGAATCGATCACACTTTGGCTGCCCTCATTATGATTGGAGGCTTGTTTGAATCCCACGCTGTAGTTATCTTTATGGACTCTTTTCATTAGTAGTTCAGCCATGCCTTCAAATGCACCACCTACCATAAAGAGAATGTCATCAGTTTTTATTTGCATGAATTCTTGTTGAGGGTGTTTTCGACCACCTTGTGGAGGGACATTAGCAAGACATCCCTCTATGATTTTTAGAAGAGCCTGCTGAACACCTTCGCCGGATACATCCCTAGTAATTGAAGGGTTTGGACTTTTTCTCGTGATCTTATCTATTTCATCAATGTATATGATTCCGTGTTCTGCTTTTGAAATATCGTAGTCGGCAGCTTGGATAAGTCTCAAAAGTATATTTTCAACGTCTTCTCCAACATAACCCGCTTCTGTTATTGAAGTCGCGTCTACGATGGCAAATGGTACGTCTAGTATTTTTGCCAGAGTTTGTGCAAGGTGAGTTTTGCCTGACCCAGATGGCCCATACATTAAAATATTTGCCTTCTGAAGCTCTATTTTTTCATCTGAATGTTTATTCGACCAAACCCTCTTGTAGTGGTTGTATACAGCCACGCTTAGAATTTTCTTTGCCTTCTCTTGGCCGATTACGTACTCTTCCAGTTGGTCATAAATGAATTTCGGGGTAATACCTTTTTCGACCGGGTTATCTAGATCCTCTATGTCTTCCGGAGTTTCCTCTGAAATTATTTGTTGGCATAACTCGACACATTCGTCGCATATGAAAACCCTGTCAGGTCCTGCTATTAGCCTTTTTACTTGTGCCTGAGGTTTGCTACAAAATGAACATAGGTAATCGTTCTGAGTTGTGGACATTTATACCTCTATTCAGCGCTGTTATTGGGAGAGGACATCACCACATCAATGAGGCCGTACTCTTCGGCTTGTTCTGAACTCATGTAGAAATCTCGGTCTGTATCTCTAGCGATCTTTTCGTATGATTGGCCTGTGTGTTCAGAGATGATATTTCGAATTTTGTCTTGCATTCTGATGATTTCGCGTGCAGCAATTTCTATATCTGAGGCTTGACCCTGTGCACCGCCTAATGCCTGATGCATGTGTATTGTGGAATTGGGTAGGGCGTATCTCTTTCCGTCAGCCCCTCCGCACAGCAGTACTGTACCCATACTCGCTGCCATGCCAACACATATTGTGGAGACGTCAGGTCTGATCAATTGCATAGTGTCGTATATTGCTAGACCTGCTGTAATTACTCCTCCGGGTGAGTTGATATAGAGATTTATGTCTCTTTCTGGATCCTCTCTGTCAAGGAAAAGTAATTGAGCAATTATTGCATTTGCTACCTGGTCGTTAATTCCAGTTCCTAGAAAAACGATCCTTTCCTTTAGTAGAAGAGAGTAAATATCATAGGTTCTCTCCCCTCTTGGATCTCTTTCTACTACATACGGGATTATATTTTCAGGTCTATCAAGCATTTACTTCTCCTTCTTCTGTTTCCTGGTCCTTATTATCATTGCTAGAACCATCATCGACATCTTCCACATCAGGTTCTTGGTTAGCAAGTTCTTGTTCAGATTCTCCAGCAGCGATACCTTCCAGCTTCTTCATGGTTTCTTCCATGAGAAGTGATCTACTCAAGTAGTCTCTCATCTGCGCGTTTTGACTTGATTCAGGTATTTCTTGTTCTGCGTTAGAAAACATCTCTGTTATTCTGTCATCTATGTCTTCGTCCGAAACCTCTAGCCCTTCTTCTTCAGCTAATTTAGCTAATACAAAGGACCGTTTTAGTCTGTCGGAAGCTTCTGTTTTTGATTCTTCTACGAATTCTTCTCTTGTTTTCCCTAAGGAGGCTAGATAATCATCCATATTCATATTGGCTTGAGAAACCATTCTTTCCTGTTCTTCAACCATATGCTCTGCTTCATGTTGCAATAATAGGGCTGACATCTCTACTTTGGCTGTGTCCATCAATGCTTCTACGATGGATTCCCTGTGAGTTCTTGTAATTTCTTCTTCAGCTTCGGTTTGAATGCTTTTTTGAACTTCTTCTTTTAAATCACCAAGAGTTTCGTGACCTTCTCCGATGCTTTTGGCGAATTCATCATCGATTTCTGGTAATACTCTTGCCTTGATATCTTTGATAGTCACGTCAAATGAAGCATCTTGATTAGCAAGATCAGGATCTGCAAAATCTTCTGGGATTGAAAGATCAAATTGAGATGGTTTATCTGGTTCCATTCCTACCAGCTTTTCGGAAAATCCAGGGAAAGGTCGGCCTATTTCTTCGTTTACTAAATAAACAGCATCACTTTCATCAAAAATTGTCTTTTCCCCAACAGTTCCCTTTATTTGGGCTGTGATCATGTCTCCAATCTCAATAGGCCTTTCAGTAGGTTCCCATGTGGCAACACTTAGTCGGAGTTGTTCAATACGGCTGTCTACAGCGTCATCTTCTATTTTAGGGTGCTCTTTTTCAATTCTGATTTCCGAGTATTCACCCAGATCAACTTCTGGTCTAAGTGGCACAATTGCTGAGAATTGGAATGGGTCTAATTCCTCCATTTCTATGCTGGGGAGGCCAACAGCATCCAAATCTTTCTCATTGATTGCTTGGTTTGTAAGCTCTGGAAGCATGGAATCCAGAACTTCATTCAGCATCGATTCTCTACCAAAATATTGTTCAATGATTCTTCGTGGAGCTTTACCCTTCCTGAAACCAGGTATATTGACTCGTTGAACTACCCGTTGATAAGCCCTATCCAAATATGGGTCGATATCATCATCTTCAAGTTCGATGTGAAGCACTGTTTGTCTGTCGACGACATCGTCCTGAGTTATTTTCACCAGTGTCTCCTAGGAGTGATTTTTAAAAAAGCAGGAAGATAATTATATCACCACGATAAACTCGATTGGCATTTAGCCAGTAAAAACCTCCTTTATATGTGTATGTTTGGGACATTTATCGTTGACAGGAATTCGTGTCCTAAATTACGATTCATACGTGTTGTTAATATTTGGTGAGATTAGTTTTTGGAGCTATTTGAACCTATGTCAGATAGATACAAGAATGAGATAGAAAAAATACTGGAAGATACCCCAGAGCTTCCAGACGCCCCCTTGGAGGCCATTGGGCCTCAGGAATCATTTTACGACCAGATACTTTCTTTGTTTCATATGTCTAGGGACCGTAAATTTGGCTCGGTTTCAGCGTTTAACATGTTTCTTTTATCTTTGATTTTTTTTGCCGGCTTTTTTATTATCAAGATGAACTTATTTGCTGTTTTTGGTATTAGTTCGCTCATCGTGTCTTACCTAACATTTGTTTGGCCAACTTCCCTTAACAGGCCTGGTTTGTTTTTGAACAGGTTCATGACTTGGAGTGGAGGACTGTTCAAGAAGAAAGATAAATAGGTGGGTTTGCAAAAAGCATAAAAGGTATCACCTGAATTATGGATGTATCGATCCTATTCGCCTTCACAGCCGGGACAGTAGCAGCATTTAACCCATGCGGCGCCGCCATGTTTCCGGCCTATGTTGGGTTTCATTTAAGTAAATCTTCTTCTTCCCTATCCCCCTTATTTATTTTGTTAAAAGGTTTATTCATTGGCCTTACGCTCACCATTGGGTTTGTTGTGGTATTTGGTGTTTTTGGAATTTTTATGGCATTAGGGTTTAGGCTTTTCGGGTCACTACTGCCTTTTATAGGTCTGGGTATTGGGACGTTAATTTTCCTTACCGGTCTTTGGTTGCTTCTGATGAATCGTAGCTTGCCTGTCAGTTTTTTGGGGAATTTATCCTTTGGGTCCTTTCAAGGAATTAACCAAATATTTATGTTCGGCATCGCTTACGCTCTTGCCTCTTTGAGTTGTGCTTTGCCTGTTTTTCTATCTGCTGTAGGAATCGTAGTTGGGTCTGGAGTATCAGTCGCTGGGGTAACAAATGTTGTGGCCGGGTCGCTTGCCTATAGCCTTGGTATGGGTTTGATAATGATGTCCGTCACGGTAGCGGTCTTATATTTTGAGGATGCTACTCAACGGTTGGTAGGCATATTAATTCCCTATGTCGAGCTGATAGGTAAATTGTCGATGGTAGCAGCAGGGGCCTATATTATCGTGTATTGGCTGATTGGTGATGGTGCTGAATTATTGAGGTATCGGTTGGGAAGAACTTGAAGATGACGGGATGGAGCCGGAATGCCATCCCGTACTATCAACCATAATTATGTTGATTATTCTGAAACTACTGGGTTGCTTAGCACTCCTACACCGCTAATTTCTACCTCTACAGTGTCTCCCGGATGAATGTCTCCAGGAGTACCAGGAGTACCAGTCATTATCACATCCCCTACTTCTAAGGTTATGACTGCGCTGACATATTCAATGATTTTGGTAACTGGGTGTAGTAAATCAGATGTGTTTTGATTCTGCTTTTCTTCTCCGTTTACCCTGCATATAACCTGTATGTTTGTTGGATCGAGGTCTGTTGTCATCCAAGGCCCAATCGGACCAAAGGTATCTGAAGATTTAGCCCGTGCCCATTGCAAATCGTTTTGTTGCCAGTCTCGAACTGAAACATCATTGCCGCAAGTGTAGGCAAAGACGTAGTCAAGCGCGTTGGCCTGAGTTGCCCCTTTACATTCTTTTCCGATTACTAATGCTAATTCTGCCTCAGGTTGTACTTTGGCACCTTCAGCGATAGCGATTTTGGGTATTACAATGTCATCCCCGTGCCCTACCACAGTTGTGGATGCCTTGAGAAATGGTTCTGGAGCTTCAGGACCTGGCCGGTCTCCAAGATGACTTTTATAGTTGAGCCCAATGGCAACTATTTTGTTAGGGGCTACAGGTGATAATAATTTTACGTTCCCCAAAGAGAAGGTGTTACCTGTTGTTTCGTAAGAACTGAAAGGTGCGTTGGATATTTCGGATATCGTTTCCCCTTCTAAAACTCCGAAAGAAGAATTCTCGTTATTTTGAAATCTTACATAATTTGTCATATTTCTCTCCCTAGATTGAGGTTGTTTATGAACTTTATATTGATCATAATCCAAAAGGATGGGGGTCAGTTTAACTGATAGGTTAAAGTAGTTCCAAGGAACTGACTTTATTTTTTGTGGGTTACCGAAACTTTAGTGGTTATGCCTCCCCTGACCTTATATTCCAGTTCTATACTGATCTCTTCAGGCTTACAGCATTTTATAAGATCCTTGATTATTTTGTTCGCAGCGTGTTCTTGGACAATTCCAACCCCGGTAAACCCCATTAAATAGTACTTCAGCGACTTGAGTTCGAGGCATAAATTAGACGGTACGTATTCAATGGTGAGTGTTCCAAAGTCGGGAAGACCAGTCCAGGGACAGACTGCGGTGAATTCTTCTGTTGTTATGAATACTTTGGTATCAGATCCGGAATATTCGTAATCAAACGCTATCAACAACTCAGGATTTATCGAATCTTCGGAAACTATTTCAATTTTGTCGTCGAGTGACTCGTACGCGGTTTGCAATTCTTCTATCGAGGGCATAATTACTCTCCATTATCGTATTCCTCTGTTACTCTGTTAATTGTAACAACGAAATACCATATTAAAGGTATATTCTATATAAATACTCTGTTATGCGAGAAATTGCGTGGACGTACTTTTAAAAGTAGAAAATGTAACAAAATCGTACGGTAGGAACCGGGTTCTTCATAGACTGTGTCTTTCTGTAGAACCCAGTGAAGTAGTGGTTATTAGGGGTATCAATGGTTCTGGGAAAACTACATTGCTGTCGATCATAGCCTCTTTGGTCTCCTGCGATTACGGTAGGGTTAAAATACTTGGGCAAGACCTAAGGTCAAATGCTCATAGGGTTAGATCTGACTTGGCGTTTGTCGCACATCAGCCTTTTCTATATTCGCAACTTACAGTAAAGGAAAATTTAGAATTTTTTGGTCGCTTGAATTCGATAGATAGCTTGGATAGTACGATTTTAGAGAAAGCAGCACTGATCGGACTCTACGACCGACTAGATAGCAAGATTGCGACCTTGTCGCATGGTTACATCAAAAGAGTGGCAATCGCGAGGGCACTTCTTCATAACCCTAGAATATTATTGTTTGATGAACCGGAATCAGGTTTAGATCAAGATTCTTTGATGCTATTTGAAAGAATTATTGGTGATCAATTAGAGGCTGGCAAGTCAATTGTTATGACTACGCATGCCACTCAAATTTCATATAGAGGTAACGTTCGCAACCAACGCATATCAAAAGGAATGCTGGTTGATGACATTTCTTAACCCCCTGAAGACATATTTTTACCACCTTTTTGTAATGGTAAGGAAGGATTTCTTACTTGAAATCAGAAGTAAAGATGTCATCCTGCCAGTTTTTATTTTCTCTCTGTTGGTTGTCGTGACATTTAATTTTGCCCTTGAATCAACCCCCAACACTGCCAATTTAATAGTTCCTGGGATTCTTTGGATTTCTATAATATTTGGTGCTATGGTGGGGTTTAACCGGATGCTGCTAGCTGAAACGGAAGGTGGAGCCTTTCAAGGTCTGCTGGTATCACCTGTAGGAAGGGATGTCGTTTTCTTCGGTAAAGTGCTATCGAATATGATGTTCTTGATAGTAATTGAATTGATACTTGTTCCAATTTTGATCGTGTTATTCAATGTGTCGATATCTCCTTTGAATATGCTTTGGATCTCTTTACCGGCCCTTCTGGGAATTTCATTGTGTGGGATGTTGTTCGCAACAATATCTATGAACATGAGGGCAAAGGAGGTTATGTTACCCATTTTATTTCTTCCTGTAGTTGTGCCCATCATTTTGGGTGCAGTGGAGTCGACACATTCCATAATGAATGGTGGTAATTTGGACGAAAATTTCCGATGGATAGCCCTGATGATTGTTTTTGACGTAATTTATGCTGTTCTGGGACCAGTCTCTTTTACTATGATTGTCGAGGATTGACCTGTTAAGAATTAG
>DLRJ01000025.1 GCA_002500485.1 Dehalococcoidia bacterium UBA7891 | reverse complement strand
GCACGAATTTTTCACCTGGGCTACCTGCTGGTACTGGATGCGCTGGATGCGCCTGAGAAGAAGTACGGCACACGGGGCGCTGCGCTCTTGGCCGGGGCGCAGGAGGCGGGGATGAAAACAAGTATTGACTGCGTGAGCGAGAATAGTGATCGTTTTGCCAAAATCGTGGAACCGGCACTGGCGCACACCGACTACTGTATCCTTAACGAGTTTGAGGCCGGCAGGACAACAGGCTTTAAGGTCCGGCGAGAGGACGACGAACTGGACACCGTCGCATTGCGCAATGCCGCGGGAGCGCTACTGCAACTGGGGGTAAACGAACTGGTGGTGATCCATTTCCCGGAAGGCGGTTTTGCGCGCACACGTGGCGGACAGGAGTTCTGGCAGTCGTCACTGAAGTTACCGCAGAAATACATCAAGGGCGCGGCGGGCGCGGGCGATGCGTTTTGTTCCGGTGTGCTTTACGGTCTGCACGAGGGCTGGGACATTCAGCGCAGCCTCTACACCGCGGTGTGTGCTGCCGCCGCCAATCTGGCGCATCCAACCTGCACGGGAGGAATGAAGAGTCTGCGCGCGATTTTGGCGCTGGGGAAAAAATACAAGCCAGGGCCGACCTTAGAGAACGGCTAGCGACAATGAATCCGAGGATTCCACCAAGGTTTTGTTTCATACCTTGGGTGCATGGATCCTATGCCAATTATTCAGATCACTAGCAGAGGGCTTTGGTTCTTAATATCATGGGCGATGGGACCTTATCAAATATTGACACTGTTGATCGTGGAGAAGATTTGAAAAATTTCCCCACTTTTCCTCAGGATACTCCCATGGCAGGTACGTACTATCCAATCTTGTTTAATCCTGAACAGGAGTTGGGTGAATTGAAAAGAAATGTAATAATAATAATAAATACCTAATTTGTTAACAATCATGAAAAAACAAGTCCACCTTATTTTAATTATTGCCATCTTTATTATCGCTTGCTCTGATAAATCTGATGATGCCAATTCAACTGATTCCAGCAAAAACAATCAAAGTATTAATGAATTAATCTTGGGTGCTCGCAATTTGCGTGAATTACTCTGGAAGGATCAGCACCGTCCCAAATATCACCACATTCCTCCTGAAGGCTTTTTTAATGATGCTAACGGAGCTCTTTTTTGGAAAGGACGCTACCACCTGTTTTATCTGGCCCGCACACCTATTCCAAACCCGGAAAAATCGAGCAAGGATAAATGGGTAGCAGTCTGGGATCACGTTTCCTCTAGGGATCTGGTACATTGGATCCATCATCCTCCTTCAGTAATCCCGAAGCTGGATGGTTCCATGCCCCTGGGCATATATAGCGGAGGAGCCATTAAAAACGCACCTCGTCCCACCTTGATCTATCATGTACCCGGACAAGGGGCTTGTATTTCCATTGCTCAAGATGACGATCTGAACGAATGGAAGCCCTTCCCTGGAAATCCTGTTATAAAGCTTCATGAAGAAGAAGATGAGTTTGTAGTTTATGATCCTACCGGCTGGTATGAAAACGGAAAGTATTATGCCTTGATTGGCAATAAAAACAAGAGACCTGGTTATGAAGGTGATTGCACAAGTCTTTTTACTTCCTCAGATCTGAAAAATTGGGAATATCAGGGACCTTTTTATCAATCCAGACGGGAATGGACTCTGGAGAATGAAGATGCCGCCTGTCCAGATTTTTATCCCCTCGGCAATAGTGATACCCATATGCTTCTATTGCATGGACACCAACCATATCGAAATATTACTCACTATTATTTGGGAAAATATGAAAATGAACGCTTTTTCCCTGAGCACCACGGACGAATGAGTTGGTTAGGGGGCCAACTTTCCGGCCCGGAATCACTTGTCGATGACAAAGGTCGTAATATCTTTTTCGGATGGATGGCCGAGTCAAAGACCGGAGGGGAATCCTTATGGGGATACAATATAGAAGTGGATCCCGGAAAAAATGATCTCTATGCTTGGGGATCGGTGGTAAGTCTTCCCAGAGTGATGACATTAAGGGAAGACGGACAATTGGGTATTGAACCTGCCCCAGAATTTGAAATCTTAAGATATAATTCACGTCAAGAAAAAGACATTAATATTCCAAATGATAAAGAAGTTAATTTGGATAACATGTCTGGAAACGTAATGGAGTTATTTGTAGAAATTGATCCCAAAGATGCTAATGAGGTCGGGGTAAAGGTGTTATGTTCTCCGGATAATTTGGAAGAAACCGTCATTGTTTTTACACCTTCCAAGAATACGCTTGGGATAAATTTTCAAAATTCAACTGTATTAGATAATGTACGATACCGAGGATTTTTTAATTTTAAACAATCGGAAGGATCGGATGCTATTATCCAGGAAGCACCTCTTCAGCTTAACGAGAGCGAGACATTGAAACTTCGAATTTTTATTGATCGTTCCGTACTCGAAGTTTTTGCTAATGGTCGTCAATGCATCACACAGCGAATTTATCCTTCCAAACTAAATAGCAGAGGAACTAGACTTTTTGCCAAAGGAGGAAGTGGAAAAGCACTAATTGTAAAAGCCTGGGATATGGATCAAGCAGTCCCTTGGTAATATAGTTAAGGCGACCGCTTTTTCGAACTCGGACTAATTAAGAGGATTTTCTGATTTCGTCTATAACATATAATTTATTACTAATTCGCATGGCGGCTTTTTTGCCAGCTATGATCTGCCTGAGCAAGCACAGGTTATGCTTAAGGTCTATGATTTACTGGATAAATAGATAATGCAAATCAATCACAGGGATGCTGGCGACAGAATAGCTGTCTGGGACGGTACTGATGAGTTGGGGAGGACTTTGAGTGCTGGATCTACTTGTGATACAGGCTGGAGAATTCACTCAGACTCGGGAAGGCTACTATTGAAGTGACGGGGAGACGGTAGGGATGAAAGAAGCACCCACATCGTGATATAATTGTTTGGAGGGAAAAAAATGAAAAGGCTACTACTCAGTAATCTTATACTCATTTCAATCGCTACAGCTACCACCCTCAAAGTGCCGTCTCAATTTTCTACCATACAAGCTGGTATTGACGCATCTTCAAATGGGGACACTGTGTTAGTGTCAGCAGGCACTTATAAAGAGAACATTGATTTTTATGGAATGAACATTGTTCTCGCAAGCCTATTCATTTCTTCTGGTGACAAACGTTATATAAAGAAAACAATTATTAAAGGACAGGAAGAAGGACCAACAGTGACCTTTTCAGGAGGTGAAGAAATTTCTTCAGCCATAATTGGATTCACAATTTCAGGTGGCGAAGGATCCATTGGTGGAGGAGTTTTCTGTAGTATGGCAAGTCCGTTACTTCGAGACTTGATTATAAAAGATAATTCTGCTGAAAAGGGTGGAGGGGTTGGGCTTTATGCATCCAATCCACAAATAAGAAATGTGGCTATATTGGGCAACACAGCATTTTCGAGCGCTGGGTTATACTTAACAAGTTTTTCGTCACCAATATTGAGTAATGTGCTAATAGCTAATAATATTACATATTTTGGTGGTGGCTCAATATACATAGAGGAATATTCCGAGCCAGAATTTAATAATGTAACTGTCAGCGGTAATGGACCTCCTAAAAAAATTCCCAAATGGTTTAAATTTTTCGGAGAATTTGATTCTTCACAGGCGAATGGAATCCACATATCAAATGGATCCAAAGTTATCTTTAATAATTCCATTATCTGGAATAATTCTGACATAGAGATTTATTTTAGAGAGTATGGTAAATCCAGTTCTTTAACTATATCGTACACTAATCTCAAAGGCGGACGATATTCAATAGTCAACGATTATAACTCAGGAGAAATATACTGGAAGGAAGGAAATGTATCTTTGGAACCTCAATTTATTAATCCAAAGAAAAACAATTATATGCTACATAGCTTATCACCCTCTATAAATATAGGAGATCCACAGTCCTCTCAAGAAAATATGGGTGCATACATTGATTGGAATTAAATGAATAAGGGGACAGGCTATGAATGACTACACCAAAGGAATCTTAACAGGAGCTTAACTTATCCTCGGCTTCTTTATGTTGTTGAGTGCGAAGAGTCAAAAGCAAGAACTTGGGAGGTAGAACCGTTAATTCAATATCTGTTCTTAATGAACAGGGTGTAGGATCTATCCGTCTTGGAACAATTAATGGGACTGGGCTTATTCCAGCCTTCAACAAACACGGAGTACACACTGGTTACCTCGGAACAGACAAAAATAACGATGGACTTGCTATGCGAAATAACCGCTATAGGGATACAGGTTGGTCTGCGTCAGGGAAAAAATGAATAAGCCCCTTGCTAATAGATGAGGCTATTCGATGTATTAGTAAGCCACTGATCAATCTATTCCCATTTGTATAGGTTTTTGCCGATCTTTTGGCTAACCTGAAGGTTAGCTCGGCGTACAGCCCGGTTCAATGTTTTTGGTGAAAGTGAGATATAAACGCTGACTTGTTTTGTAGACATCCAATTATCAATAGAGACTTTACCTATCTTTGTCTCAAACCGTTAGCATATGCTTAAATTACGGATGCATTTACGTACACATAACGTACACACTACTTTTTTGAGACTTACTCAAAGTAGATATGCATTCGACTTTTGTTGACGAGAAAGTTGTCTTTGCCCCGGTAGCTCAGCCGGATAGAGCAACGGACTTCTAATCCGTAGGGCGCAGGTTCGAATCCTGCCAGGCGCGCCATATAATA
>DLRJ01000034.1 GCA_002500485.1 Dehalococcoidia bacterium UBA7891 | reverse complement strand
TTATTAGGAGGTTCTATATTCCAGGCAGGAACTTGAGGTTCATCTTCAACAAAAAAGTTGTACAGATGCCTCGCTATAAACCGCGGGCAGGCCTCCTGCTCAAGGATTATATCTATTATGTCCTCACCGTCGAAATTTCCGGTATGGCCGAGGAAAGTTTTTTCAGAATAGTCGTGATCCTCAGATCGGAATTCGAACTTCCAGGGGTGTCTTCCATATGGGAAGGCAGGAATCCTTGCCTCTGCGGTCCATCCAGTGAATGCCCTCGAACACTCGTAAACATCCTCTTCGGTATAGTGTCCCACGCCCAGTGAAAAAAGTTCGAGTAATTCACGTCCCCAGTTCTCATTTGGGGCATTTTTATGATTTTCATTGTTATCAAGCCAGAAAATCATTGCCGGGTCCTGGGCGACCTTGATCAATAGGGAGCGGTAATTTCCCATGCCTTCTTCCCTGAACATATCCATTTGGGAAAGCATAGAGTGAGGGTCCATACCTTTGGATATCCCAGTTGCAAAAACCTGGTGCCAGAATAGTGCCATTTTTTCTTCCAATGGGCGTTTGCTGTTGAGAAGATAGTAAAAATATTTCATCTGACCAGGTAAGGCCCCTACCTGGCCATCGCCCTGTGGATGTCGGCGTATAAAGTCGTAATAATCAAAGTTTGGATAAGACTTAGGATTCAGTAGTTTTTCAACCGCGGCTTCATACCCAAGCTCAGCATATTCCTGAAGCTCATCGTGACTCAAACCTAATCCCGCTCGCCTCAAGAGATGGGTTATCAATGGAAACTCGGCTGTTACAGTCATGTCTATCTCCTATGTCAACCTTTCTCTATTTACCTAGCGATCCCAAAGGACATGCCCTTTATTTCATCGTCCTCATCCTCTTTCATCTTTTCTGCAAGCCGCATTACTAAAGCCCCTGCAGCAGTCTCCGACCAGAACCATTCATGTATCTTGTGATCATTGTCATCCTTACTACGCGCCATCATAGATTCGTAGTAGTAGGCTTTTATGTCATCCACACAATAACGAATAAAGTTTGCTAGTGAAGTTTCTGGAGGTTTCAGGGTTGTATCAACGGCATTACCACCTGTATATCCTTCCAAGAATCCTATTAATTCATTAAATCGTACTGCTTCCAGCCCACTCAACCCAAAGGCTGTCCGGCCGGCATTCCCTTCTAGCCATTGCGTGTAATAAGGCTTTAAAGAATCAGCCTCTTCCAGAACAAGTCTTTTTGACAATTTGATGGAGTTAGTCACTTGGGTTCCCTGTACTATGGCCTGGTCAGGGTTAGTCTCCGATTCAAACTGTTCTAACACTGGACTAGAATCGCGATTCAACAAATCAAAAGTGGCGTTCAAAACTGTTTGTTGAAATTCCGGGTCACCTGGTTTCCCTAGAGCTTTTCCAAAATTAAAAGGTACTGCTAGCATGCGAGGTGGTTTTACTCTCTGGGCATGCTCTTCTATTAGCACTATGCCAGTGGTAGTCAATCCAGCCTCTTCCAAAACCCTAGCTATAACGCTTACAGCGTTTGAACAAGCCGGTCAAGTGGGGGTCAGCAGCACCACATCAACTTCGTCTTGTTTCAATTTCGCCGCGACATCTGGCCCATACTTGGCTATAAATCCGGTTACGTCTCTTACAGCCCCCATAAACGAGTAATAGTTATCTGCTAGGGAACCAATTTCTCCTCTCCGATGCATTTCCTGTAATCTGTTGATGGGAAAAGTAACGTTTATGTCACGATAAATCCCTGTATGATCAAAGGCTATACTCGTATGGCTCTGGACAATATCTTTAGGTTCTGTTGAGCTTGGTATAATTCTGTAGGAAGTGTCTCCCCCATCCAGTGGCATAGCCTTATCCTGTATAAAGGGTTTATCACCTCTGACATGAAGCCCCGCCGTTGTCACTAGAGCGAGTCTAGCTCCTGATAGTGGTTTCGCCATTGGAGTCCACGGAGCCTCGTCATTATCAATACAAGGCCATGACAACATCATCTGTCTTACGGGTTCAGCAAGTGTTTCCAGTTTCGGCATATCTTTCCCCTCTCTACTCCATATTTTACTTAATTTTGGCCCTGAACCAAATCTACCTTTCTGTTCCTCTCAATCTGGGATCAAGTGCGTCCCGTAAACCATCACCAAAGAGGTTAAATGCTAATACTGTAAGGGTTATAAACACCCCCGGGGCCGCAACAAACCACCAAAGTGGGTATAGTTGTTCGCCTGCTTCAGCAAGCATTTTCCCCCATGAGGGTGTCGGGGGATTGATCCCTACCCCAAGATAACTCAAAGAGGCCTCGGCTATTATTATTCCCCCAATGTTAATCGTAATTAGCACAATAACAACTGCGACGCATTGCGGGAGAACATGTCTCCACATGATCCTGAATTGAGAAGCTCCGATTGCTCTGGCGGCTTCAATATACATGCTCTGTTTAACAACCAAAACAACCGATCTTACGGTTCTTGCTACTGTTGGAATTCTCGTTACTGATAAGGCGAAAATTACAGTCCACATACTAGGCCCCAAAACAATGACCAGCATATAAGCGAAAATCAGTCCCGGCAGGGCCATAAGTATTTCTACAAACCTTTCGGCAATTAAATCAACCTTACCTCCCAAATATCCGCTGACAATACCCCATATCACACCAATGAGGGTGCCAATAGTAACAGCACACGCCGCAACAATAAGTGATGACCTAGCTCCGTATATGATTCGTGAAGCTAGGTCTCTCCCGATGTTGTCGGTACCAAACCAATGATCGCTATCGGGTGCACCTTTGAAATTATGGAAGTCTACCCAGAGGGGATCATATGGCGCAATAATTGGAGCAAACACTCCCAACAATATAATCACAAACGCTACGAATCCCCAGAAGGAATGCCACGGCCGTGTTAGGATGAATTCTCTTACAGGCCCAACTATGCTGTATAAAATATCACGCATCTGTAATCCATTTATCTACGATTCGGAACTGTAAAAAAAATCCAGTACTCACTCTGTGGTTACCCTCTTATGACATCCGTATCCGTGGGTCTAGGACGCTGTATAAAAGATCTATAATAAGGTTGACAAGGATAAATATCATTCCGTAGAGCAATACCAAGCTTTGAACTACATTCATATCACGCTCTATAGTCGCTAACACTATTGATCGACCGAGCCCAGGGGTCGTAAAAGCGACTTCAACGGCGACAGACCCTCCCATTACGAACCCCAACATCACCCCACTGATCGTAAGCACAGGCAAAAGAGCGTTGGGTAAAACATGCCTTGCTATGACGACCCTTTCGGCAAGTCCTTTTGATTTGGCGGTCTTAACATAATCCTGTCGAAGTACCTCAAAAAGAGAAGATCTCGCCATTCGGGCTATAACGGCCGCCATCGAAGTTGACATCACCAGAATCGGTCCAATTATAATCTTAAAGTTTGCCACAGGGTCCACCCACGGGTTCACACCGACGAACGGAGGATGGTAACCCCAAAAAACTACCCAAGCAAGCACGATAAGTAAGCCAAGCCAAAAATTTGGCAAGGCCAAAAACAAAACCGTCGTGGTACTCGCCAACTTATCCCAGATACTATTAGGCTTTATGGCGCTCAACATTCCTACTGGCAGTCCTATTACCCAAGACAAAAGTACTGACAATATGCCTATCTCCGCGCTAATAACACCTCTGCTCAGAATTAAATCTTTTATCGGCTCCCCGCCTCGGGACTGTGAGTAGCCAAACGATCCATCAAATACGTCTCTCATCCAAGTGTAATATTGAATGTATAAGGGTCTATCAAGACCGAGCTCTCTCTTTATCGCCTGTATTTGTACATCGGTCAATTGTTGAGAAACCATATCATCCACCACAAACGCTCCCAACCCTCCACCGGGCAGCACTCGCATTGCCCCAAAGATAAGCACGGTTAGACCGAATAGAGTGGGGATCGTCAGAAGAAATCGGCGCGCTAGATATCCTTTCAAGACTCAACTCCAGGATTTAAAGAAACGGGGTTGCATTGACTGGCATTACCCATCAACACAACCCCGTTATCCATCAAATTTTGGCTCTGAATTTATTTTATCTGTCGAGCCACACGTGGTCGAATCTACTGATTTTTTCAGCGAATCCAGCATATGTGCTTCCATTAGCCGGCATCCCTTTAACGTCTGGATAGAACCAGACAATGTTCCGTCCAGCCTGTGTCATCGGCAGAATCGGCCACCCTGTATTCAGTTGGTCATAGAGCGGTATAGATGCTGCGTACCTGTCCCCTGGTGCTGCAGCTTTAAGTTCTGCAAAAAGGCCATCCAGAACGGGGTCTTTGAACTTACCAAGGTTGAAATTACAAGGGACATCACCACAGGTACCTGTAATGTCTCTAACAAAGGATTCCGGTGCAGGGACAGAATACAGGGCATTATTGAGCCCCATGTCAAATTCCCCAGCAGCTTTAATTTCACGCCACACCCCAACATCAACCATTCGAGGCTCTGACTCCCACCCTAGGTGCTGTAGAAGCTGTGCTTGTATGAGTTCCACTACAACCGTGTTGAATTTATTATTTCTTCCCGGTAAATCAAGCTTAGGCAGAGGTGTTCCTTCCGGATATCCTGCGTCAGCCAGGAGGGCTTTCGCCTCAGCTATATCCTCTGCTGTTGGCTCTCTCCAATATTTTTGGGTTCTCAGTTGATCCGCAGTGTATGCTTGTACACCCATCCCCTCTGGAAACCATCCTCCCCCAAACGTAGCACCAAGAGATTGGTTCATACCATTAACTAGAATTTCAGGTGCAACCACTAGAGCGACTGCTTGTCTCATCCGCACATCATTAAAAGGGGCCTTGTCGGCATTGAATAAAATGTGCCAGTAGAATGGCCATAAGACTGTATTACGTGATATTTGAGGTATAGCGCCTACTTTTTCGTTGTCGGCAGGTGCCGTCGCCTGGAATATATCAAGCATGTTAGTCTGACCGGCTGCTGTCAATGCAGGAGTGAAGGGAGAGAAATAAATGGTCTCAACTCTATCAAGATAAGGAGTATGAGGATTCCAATAATCTACATTAGCCTCCACAAGGAAATGGTCTGCGGTTGTTTCAACAAACTTAAACGGACCCGTTCCAGTGACTTTGCTCAAGTCAATTTGTTTAAAACTACCATTGGTATCCTCCCAGTCAGCTTTACGACTGATCATGAATGAGAAATCAGTAAATCCTGCCATCGCATGCGTCATGGTCGGAGCCTCTTCAAAATTGAAGACTACCTCACTATCAGTAGATGTTATCTCTTTAAGAGTGGCGCTCTGCATGACACCTCTATTAACAGAGGCTAACCCTTCTCCAAAAGTTTCTGGGAATACCCCCCTATCAAAGGTCGCCTTAACATCGTGACCCGTCAGTTCCTCGCCGCTATGAAATTTAACCCCATCCCTGATTTGGAATGTGTACGTCTTACCATCAGAAGATCGTTCCCATGAAGTACCGATTTCTGGAATGACAGTCATATCAGCGGTCCTCGTGTCGTGACGCAATAACTTGTCGTACATGGTATGCATCGTGCCGTGCCAGTTCATGCTGCCGCAACAAAAATAATCATAGTGTGCCACAGGCCCACCGCTCGCCCATTTCAAGGTTCCTCCACGTTTGTGGTTCGGATCTAAAGTCTCCACGTAAAAATCGACAGGACCGGGAGTCGCGACGACAATTTCGAGTTTCTCGACTATCTTCTCAATCTCGACTTCTTTTACTACTTCTACTTCTTTGACTACCTCTTTAATCACTTCTACCTCTACCGGTACCTCTTTAATCACTTCCTTGACTACTTCAACTTCAGTAGTACAGGCTGCACTGACAGCCAAAATGAAGGTGGCCACCAAGGCTGTGATCAAAAAGCGCATCTTGAGTGCTTGATTCATTGTTAACAAATCTCCTGCTTGATTTCTGGGTAACCAAATCTCAAATATTTGGCAAATTAATAATTAGGATCCAAAACTGCGATGAGGATTTCGTACATTATTGATAAAAAGTTTCCAAATTGCAACCTCAATGTATGGCTTTTTTTTCCCTAAACACCGATCATTATTTATGTTTTATGCTGAGAGATATGCAACAATGTCTTTCGAGAACCTCCTGGTTCGATGCCTTGGCTTAATCGGCCCCTTACCGGTAAAAGACAAGATTCGAGAAGAAGACTCTAGAAAGAGCAAGGAGGCCTACTACGATGATTCAGCTCAAAGAACATAAGAAAGGCTGGCTTTTATGACTTCTACGAGAAAGTATCGATCTGGTGAAGTGACCATGGTCGTATAATTCTAAGAATTACCTAACTGTAGGGAGGAGACATTCATATGGTAACCAAAGACAAAGCCCCAGTTATCGTTGTTGTACAGTTGACAGGGGGTAACGATTATTTCAATACAATAATCCCCTATAACGACAACAACTACTACGACAATCGACGGTCCTTGCAAGTACCTCAGGAAAACATGTTGACTCTCGATCAAGAGTTCGCGATGCACCCAGCAATGGGACCGATGGCTGACATATATAGAACAGGGGACATGGCTATCATCCATGGTATCGGTTACGCTGACTCAGTTAGGTCACATTTCCGCGCTATGGATATTTGGCATACTGCTGAACCCGATAAGGTTGGGACTGAGGGATGGTTGGGCAGAGTGATAAGGGAAATAGACCCTAAAGGAGAAAATCCTGTTACGGCAGTAAACATCGGGCAAGGATTACCAAGAGCCTTGGTTGCACCAAATGTATCTGTAGCTTCTGTTGCTGACGTAGAGACTTATGGGCTACTAACGAGTGTGGAAGAAGAGAAGGTAAGAGAAAAAATGCTTACTCGTTTCTCCAACATGTACGGCGCCGCTCTGGGCTCAGGTCCAGTCATGGATTATCTTGGACAGACTGGAATCGACGCTCTTAACGGAGCCGAGATTCTGAAGGTTGCTCCAGAAAAATACGAGTCCACTATCGAATACGGTAATAGTCAAATAGCTCAAAACCTGCGTGATGTCGCTTCAGTCCATAAAGCAGGTCTCGGAACAAGGGTGTTTTACACACAACAGGGTAGTTACGACACCCATGCCACACAGGCACCTGCTTTCTCAAAACTTTGGAAAGAGCTGGCTGCGGCGATACAAGATTTTTGGGATGACCTCAAGATGAGTGGGGACGATGAAAATGTTGTAATGTTCCTTTTCTCAGAGTTTGGAAGAAGGGTTAGAGATAACGGGTCTGGTACTGATCATGGAGCAGCTGGGGTATCTTTCGTTATAGGCCCGGCCGTTAAAGGTGGCATGTACAGTCGTTACCCCGAAACCCGTGCAGAAGCTTTGGAACAAGGAGACCTTGTACCTAACCAAGATTTCAGAGGCGTGTATTCAACTATTCTGGAAAATTGGCTAGAGGTAGAAGCAGCCCCTATTGTAAATGGGACATTCTCTAGTGAAAACTTTTTTGTCGGCGCCAATTAATATCGACTAGACGCTAAATGAGCTCATTATTCCACCTACCGTAGCCTGTACGTGGAATAATGAAACCTAATTTCTTAATAATACTGTCTTATTGGGGGGGGGGACCCTGAAAAGTTAACTGAGTCCGTCCTGCGAAGT
>DLRJ01000115.1:6178-24142 GCA_002500485.1 Dehalococcoidia bacterium UBA7891 | reverse complement strand
TGCAAACACTTTTGCAAACACTTCGGTAAAACATGAAGTAAAATGTTCTTGTCATACCGCTGATTTATACGTGGCGCATTCGTCTAGCGGCCTAGGACACCGCCCTCTCAAGGCGGAGATCACGGGTTCGAATCCCGTATGCGCTACCACGTGGAAGTTGGAAGAAAAGGTGAGTCTTCAGATTCTTAAAAAAGAATGTCCTCTGTGCCTGTCAGTTCACGTAGATCTTTTATTTACAAGTGCCAGGAAAAAATTGGAACGTGCCTACTTATCTTGCGATAATTGCGGGCTGGTATTTGTCCCAAGTCAGGACCAATTAACTGTAGATGAACAGCGTGATCGGTACTTGGAACACAATAATTCACCTACGGATCCTGGCTATCAAAAGTTTCTTAGTAGACTGAAAAACCAAATGACTCCACATCTAATACCGGGCCAAACTGGTTTGGACTATGGTTCTGGGCCAGGCCCTACCTTGTCCCTCATGCTGGAATCAGAGGGTTACAAAATGGAGATTTTCGATCCTATTTTTGCTGAATATAACGAAAACTTGGATCATTTATATGATTTTGTAGTTAGTACGGAAACAGCGGAGCATTTTACAAAACCAAATGAAGATTTCCAGATTTTACACGACCTAGTTAGACCGGGGGGGCTGATTGGAATTATGACTTCTATTCTGTACGAGGGAATTAATTTTGAGGACTGGTACTATAGGCTGGATCCTACACATATAAGTTTTTATAGACCTAAAACTATGGAGTTTGTAGCGGACCAATGGAACCTGGAATCATCATCACCAGCGAAGGATATATACATATTTCGAAAACCTGCAGGATAGTCCTCATATAACATGCCTAAAAATTTACCATCTCTACTCGTTGATATTAAGCCTGGGGTTATAGACCTTGGCTGGGGACACCCTTCATCACGACTGCATCCTTTCGATGAGGTAAGCGAAGCTTCATCCAGAATGTTCTCAAAGGGTGATAACTCTGCCTTACAGTATGGGGCAACTCAGGGCTATGGGCCCTTTTTAGAAAGCCTCGCATCATTTTTGTCAGATCAGAAGGCATATCTTCCAGATGTGGATCCTCATAATTTGTTTCTTACTGCCGGAGCTTCACAGGCTTTGGATTTGGCGGCGACTATGTACGCAGATTCTGGGGATACGGTTGTAGTGGAAGAGCCAACCTATTTCGTGATCGAAAAAATTTTTCGGGAGCACTCTCTTAATATTGTTGGAATTCCTACTGACGAAGATGGACTAGATACAGATGTGCTACAAAAAGGTTTAGAAAGAGGTTTAAGTCCTAAATTTTTGTACACGATTCCCACTTTTCAGAATCCCACGGCCTCTTCTCTAACTGAACAAAGGAGGGAGCATCTTGTCGAGTTGGCTAACGACTATAATTTCCAAATATTTGCCGACGAGGTTTATCAACTAATTTATTTTGATCAAAAGCCCCCGAGACCTATGATGTACTTCGACTCAGGTAATCGAGTCATATCTTTTGGGTCATTCTCCAAAATATTGGCCCCAGGATTAAGAACAGGCTGGATACACTCATCTAGAGAAGTCGTAGGTAAATTGTCAGATGCTGCACTAACTTTTAGTGGTGGGGGATTCAATCATTATGCTTCTGCCTTGATTAAAGAGGTGATAGATTTGGGCCATTTAGAGTCGAATGTCAAAAAACTGCAGATCGAATATATTTCGAGGGCTCGAGAAATGGATAAAAGTTTGAAAGAGTACTTTGGAACATCCGTTTCATATTCTTTTCCAAAAGGGGGGTATTATTTTTGGTTAAAATTTCCAGAAGGGTTTGATTCAGATTCATTCTTGCACCATGCGGAAGAGAACGGTGTTTCCTTTAGGCCTGGAAATGCTTTCTCAGAATCTGGTAAGTTCAGCAGATATCTTAGGCTAACTTACACTCTTTTTGAGTCAGATGAAATCCGTGAGGGGGTGAAGCGTTTGGCAGAGGCCTACAAAAACACCTAATTCACCTTCATCCATGCATTTGGTTCTGTTTTCCTCTGGAAAATATTTGGGTGGATGATCTCGCTGAGAATTTCAATTCCATCTATGGTTCTTGGGCCCGGCCTACTAAAACATGCGGACCCATCTACTGCATATATGTCACCGTCATATTTCTTCCAAAATGCGGATTCGCCCAGTAAACTAAATTCCTCTAGTGTTCTCTTTAAATCGAATCTGCAAACCATCAACACTATTATTTCTGGTGAAGATGCCAAAGCTTGCCCCCATGTGATCTCCATGGATGGTGCTTCCTGATCTCCTAAAGCCGGGGTGCCGCCTGCAATTTGAATCATCTCTGGAACCCAATGATCTCCAATGAAGGGAGGTTCCAACCACTCCAATCCCAATACTCTCGGTTTTCTGGGAGAGTTGGCACATTTCGACTTTACAGTATCGATCCTTCCATAAGCTTCACTTACAAGGGTTTCAGCATTTGGTTCAGTATTGGTTTGTTTTCCTATTTGTACTATGGAATCCAAGATACCCTCAATATTGGAGGGTTCAAATGAAAGGACTGTTTGGTTTCCACTTAATGTCCTAACACTTTCTTCTACCTGGCTGTAGGAAACAGCGCAAACCTCGCAAATCTCTTGGGTTAGTATTAGATCAGGATTGGTAAATTCTAAGGATTCGTTGTCTATCGCATAAATGCCTGAACCAGAATGGAGAGCTTCAGATATATGCCGATTTATTTCCAGAGAGCTGCTCCCTGAATGGTCGATAAGACTCTTGGTCACTACTTGAATTTCGCTAATGTCGCGAGGGTAATCGCATCCATGAGTTATGCCAACTAGATTTTCCTTCAAACCAAGCGTACAAACAATTTCAGTGGTGCTCGGAAGTAGAGAACAGATTCTTATTGCAGTCGTCACTTGGGCCTCATTTTAAGGAAATAGCTCAATGGGGCTTAACTTTTTCTCCAGCTTGGATATACTACCACTGCAATTTATAGCAGCTTCTTGAGCTTAAAAAGTAATCACTTAGGTGGAGGGATGCCTTGTCTGAAGATTTTTCTACATACGTAACAGTTGAACAAATTATCCAGAGAGCTAGAAAGAATTTGGCTCAAGGGCCTTGGGATTATTTAGCAGGTGCTTCTGAATCTGAGACCACTATGAGGAGAAATAGGCTGGCTTTTGATAAGGTAGCCTTCCGGCCTAGGGTTCTGGCTGATGTTTCTAGTGTTAACCCTTCAACAACCTTCATAGGCCATAAAATACGGATACCGGTCTTATTGGCTCCCATTGGGTCACTTCAGGTTTTCATTCCAGAAGGCGGGGCAGCTGCCACTGCGGCAGCGGGAGAATTTGGCACCATGCATGTGGTTAGTTCTGTAACTCAACCATCCCTTGAAGAGACATCTGCTACGACTGATTTTCCCAAGTCGTATCAGCTTTACATCCATGGAGACTGGGAATGGACTAAAGAGATGATATCTAGAGCGAAGTCGGCCGATTATAAAGGGTTTTGCATCACCGTGGATACTGCAAATTACAGTCGTAGAGAGAGACCGATGCTTAGCGGATGGACTCCGGTTTCCAGAAGAACTCCTGTAGATCCGAAATGGCAAGCTTCAGTTACATGGGACAGTATAGATAAGATAAAGTCAGAGGCAGGGTTACCTTTCATGCTAAAAGGCATCGCAACTGCAGAAGATGCCAAAATAGCAATAGAACATGGGGTCGATGTGGTGTGGATTTCTAATCACGGGGGTAGGCAGCTTGATCATGGACAAGGAACGATGGAAATGCTTCCGGAGATAGTTGAGGCGGTTGATGGTAAGGCCGAGATCGTGTTGGATGGTGGGGTGCAAAGAGGTTCTGATGTTGTGAAGGCGGTGGCTATGGGAGCCACAGCTGTCGCAATCGGTAAGATGCAAGGATGGGGACTAGCAGCTGGAGGCGTTCCAGGTATGGTGAGGGTGCTAGAAATACTCGAAGAAGAGATAAGAATCGCTATGGGATTGATGGGTGTTACGGCGATGGATCAACTCAATCCAAATTATGTTTGCCCTGCTGACTTAGTAACAATGCCCCATGAAATGAGTTCCTGGGTGAATATGTCTGAAGATAGAATTCCTTAAGGATTCATGGATTTTTAGACTCGCCTGCGAGAATTGATTTTAAATTGTTCACGAATGCACCTTTGGCGAGTACGGGATCGCAACCTAGTGAACGAGCAATTTCCATAGAAGTTGTGTCTTCGTGTGGCCCGTAGGCTATTATCTTGGGATTCAGGGTTTCATTTTCTTGAAAAACTTGTAGTGCATTTGACCAGAAATCTTGGTCATATTCCAAGTCTACAACAACGAAATCGATGTCAGATTCGTTGATTAATTTGTTTAACCGGTCAAGATCAGAAACTCTTATTACAGAAACACTGGAACCAGCAGCCATTTGAATTCTGGGAAGAAACATCAGATTGTTTGATAACAAGAGTAATGTTGTCACTATTTACCTTTCGTATTAATTAATTTAAGCGTATTTTAATACGAGTCATATCATTTTATGTAAATAGGCTATCAATTGGGGTGATTGGATATGTTATTAAAAATACAAGCTTCAGACGAGCCGGGATCTATTTTAGGGGCAATTTTTAACCATTTTCCTGCGGCTTCTGACGGTAAATGGAATATATTAATTGGGTTTGAAGCCTTTTTGGCTGTCCTGATTAGTTCTATCATAGCTATGTCCTTTGCTATTCCTCAGGCGGGATTGGCTTCAATTGCACTAGCGTGTGCAGCTATAGTCCCCCGCGTTAACCAGATACAGAGAGTTAACCGCGATCGTATATGGGATTTAGGAATGAGTGGATGGGAAGCTAATCGAAAGAGCATTATTTCCGTGACGATATTATTTATTGGAATGGTGCTAGCCTATGCCGTGGTCGGACTTGTTTTACCTCAAGCTACTCTCCAGGAACAGTACACTTTTATCATGGACAGAGGCACAGCCTATACCAGTACTGACCTGTCTCCGGAAAGATTTGCTCACGGAATGACTTTCTTGCGAATCAATACTTATGTGTTGATAGTTTTTTTCATTTTCGCTTTTATATACAGAGGCCTTGGGACCAGTATGGCTCTAGGCTGGAATGCCGGTGTTTGGGCTATAACTCTAGTAACGGCAGTTAAAGTGAATATGGCGGCAGCGGCCAGCCCTATATTACTGGCTCTTATTGCGACAGTTGCTTTGAGCCCACATGTTCTGCTGGAAGGCCTTGCTTACCTGTGTGGTTCTCTAGCAGCTATTTTCTTCTCTAGGGGAGTCACTTTATATAAGCCGACGGATTCAAGGTTTTTCAAGGTTCTAAATGCTGTAGTTGTCCTGGCGGTTGTATCTTTTGGTATGGTTATTTTGGCAGCAGTGGTTGAACACTTCTGGGCGCCCTTTATGCTGGGTTTCCTTTAGAAACTGATCTAGATTAAACTGTTCATAATTTGCAGCCTGTGCTGTTAAAATGAGAGCAGCCTCATTTTGAGATGGGGGAGTTACATATAGTTAGTATTGGGGATATGTTATGAAGAATGTCTTTGTTCAAATGCAGAATCTCTATTCCGACAGGAAAGGGATTACGGGCCTTGAAACAGCGATCATATTAATAGCTTTTATCGTGGTTGCGGCTGTCTTTGCTTTTACCGTCATGACTACCGGATTATTCAGCACTGAGAAAGCTAAAACTACTGCCCAGGCTGGTATCGCTGAGGCAAGCTCTACATTCGCCCCGAAAGGTGGGGTTATTGCTGCTTCTAATGCGGCAAAAAATGCAGTGGAAACGATTACGTTCCAAATTACTACTGCTAGTGGATCGATGGGAACTTCAATAGCGAAAGCAAAAATAGCCATGATTTATTCCGATGATAATCAAAGAGACTCTTCCAGTGCGAATATAACGAACAGAGGAACTGCTGATGGGATAATGAAATCGGTGGCGATAAGTAAAATTGTCGGGGACGCGACCTCACCGGATCTGCTGCAGCAGGGTGATGTTGCAGAAATCACTGTTACTCTCAACACTACTACGGCGGGCAAAGCCACACTACTTGATAAAAACCAGATTTTTAGACTTGAATTAATCCCTCAACAAGGTGGGTCCTTAATTATTTCAAGAAAAACTCCACCGGAGTTGATGAAAGTGATGAATCTGGAATAATTGGTGACAAAATGACAACATCTAATTCACAGTTAGAGCAGAGAATTCAGGCTTTAGAAGATGAAGTCAATATTTTAAAAACTGAAATTCGTCAAATATTGATCGATATGCGGGATACTTGGCTTCGGAAGTCAGATGTACTGGCGACTTCTCGAGAGATAGTGCAAGCGGCACCAACGCTGGCTCCGACACCACAACCCGCTACTCCAGCAGCAAACGGGGCGCCTCGCACATATTTTGGCTCTGAAGCCGGATTGGATTTGTCAGCCGACCAAAACAATAAAGGTACCCTGAATGATTTGCTCGCTTGGATGGGAGAAGCTAAGGAAAAAGGCCTTACTGCAGCTAGACTGTTTCCTATCCTGGAGGCATATGAAAATTCGGCCATGATAAGCCCTTTGATGTCGAAATTTATTCTGAAGAACATGTCAATGCTTGACGAAATGTATTCAAACAATGACCCGATGTCACCGGCTGTTTACTCACAGGTCGTATCGGAACTTCATAAGCTAGTTTGTATATCCATAGAAACCTCATAGGGGTATACCTGGCTTTCCTAGACTTTGATTTAAAGGGAAAATAGATTGGATAAGGTCATAGTCACAGCTCTGTTGGTAATAGCAGGTGTCACTGCGGCAGGTTTGGTGATGACTACTCTAACGCCGATAGTTGGTAGCAGTAGCCAGTCAGTCGTTGAATCACAAAAGGACCTTTCTCGGCGGATACAAACCGATTTTGAGATAACGGCGGTTCACGCCGATAGTGATGTTTTGGTCAGGGCCTGGATAAAGAATGTGGGTGGGGCAAATATCAGTTTCATAGAACAATCAGATGTGTTTGTGTCATCAACTGATAAAGAGCAGTTTGTGTTCCTATGTTACGACGAACCAATAAGCTGTACGGAAAACAAATGGTCCGCTTTTGAAAAGGATGGGGTGACCAAAAAGACCGGGTATTGGACAGAGGGAGAAACAATTCAATTAACCCTCTCTCTTAAGGACGACGCCATTAGCAAGTTAGTTCAGAGTACTAGAACATACAATTTCGAATTTACTACTTCTAACGGGGTCAAATCTGCTTACCAGTTCAAATACGGCCAATAGAGGTCTACCTAGATGGACTGGATCCTAATTTGATATGGGAACAAGTATTTCTGCATTATTGATCATTTCGGTACTTCTAACAGCGGTTGTCGTCATGTTCAAGGCCAACCAAATAGGGGCTGAGCTGCTAGCTGTCGCCAACAAAAGTACAGCGGAGATAATTGCAGATAGAGTTAGCACAAAGATAGAAATTTCAAGTACACAGGATTTCAAGGACAGTTATGAAGAAGAGGAAAAACATCACCTCCAAGACACTGAAGGATGTCGCCCGATATTGCCAGGTATCCCGCGGAGTGGAGATATCACTACTACCAATTCCTTGGATTGTTACTGGTTCCAGGCCGATTCTCAAGCACAAGCGACTTTGACTGTAGACAAGGTAATTGGAAGTCCTGTTTCTCTTGCCAACCGTACTGGGACTAATACCAAGATTTCCATTGATTATTTTCCACCTGGTGAGGTGATTACGGCGACTAATGCATCTTCTAAATTCAAGGATTTATCTAACACGACTTTACGGGGACAATTAATTGATTTTGTATCTGAATCATCTACGGAGGCCTCCCCTCACAGGATAAAAATGTGGAGCTATGCCGGACAAGTTTCGGCTAATTGGGGAGGATATCAAATTTTATTAACAATAGAAGGAATTCCAGCAGCGGACCCGTCTACTGTCGCTTGTGTTGCTGATTTCACAATAAAAAACTCTGGTGGAACCGCTTTTACTGCAACTCAAATGGAAGAGAAATTGGATGTCTTCGTTGTACTGAATACAGCAGCCGGCGACACTGAAATGAAGGTACCAGTCAAAGGAAGTGCCCCTCTACAATCCAACCAATGGACCTACTCCATAAGCGATGATAGTTATCAGGTTGGAGTATTCAACCCAGGTGAGACCATCACCATGAAGATAAATCTAAACAGTGAACCTCAGGTTGCTGGAACATTGCTGGTCACATTACCAAATGGAGTAGGTATGTCACACTCTTTTCCCTCTATCTGCACCATGTAACAACAATGCCAAACATTGTAGTATTGTGAGAAAATTAATAGGTCTTGATTCTGTAAAAAATATGGAAGAATTCTAGGGCGGTCAAATGACTACAGAAGAAGCATCTGTCATAACTACAGGGAGTATGGAAATAGATAGGAGACTGGGTGGAGGTATCCCCTACAACACGGTCATGCTTATTGAAGGTCAAGACGCTTCTGGTAAAAGCACCTTTGCACAACAGTTGCTTTGGGGCACTTTGAACAGTGGCCATAAAGCTACGATATATACCACCGAACAAAACGTACACGCACTATTAAGACAAATGGAAAGCTTAGGCCAGGATGCGACAGACTATTTTTTGCTAAATGATTTACAAATTTTTCCTTTAACCTCAACGGCTGGCAGTGAAGATCCGGATTTATTTTTCAAATTACTTTCTGACCATATTAGGCAGCAAGATTCATCTAGAATGATAGTTATTGATTCTCTTACAACATTTGTTTCGAGGGCCGGGGGAGAGCAGATACAGGATTTTTTTAACGAAATGAAAAATGTCTGTGAGAAAGGCCAAGTTATAGCATGTACAGTCCACGAAAATGCTTTTGATGAAGATTTTCTTTTGAGAGTAAGATCGATCTGTGATGCTTATTTAAGGTTTCAGGTCAGCGCACACGGAACTAATTTGGTTAAAACTATGGAAGTTGCAAAAATTCGTGGTGCGGAGATGCGAACCGGTAATATTTTAGGGTTTGAAGTTGAACCTGGTATGGGAATTCGTATAGTTCCTATTTCAAGAGCTAAGGCATAGGTTGAGGCACTAAATGGCGTTCAATCTCAAAAATCTTAAAGTAATCGTCAAAATGGGAAAGGCTGACGGTTCCGAAGACCAAAACGGCTCGATGAATGGCAATGTGGTTTCCCTGCAAGATGGAATTAAGGGATTTCTTCAAAACACCGGGGTAGGTCATTCTTCAGAGTTTGTCCTAGATGAAAAATTGCTTGCGAGACTGCCGGCTGAATTTAGAGACCAAGCAGAACAATTTAGACATTTGGGAGCATACGTTTCCAAACTTCCCATTGATGATATAGGAATACCTGAATATCTGGGATTTGTTAGCAGAGGATCTGATATTCAAAAGAAACGAAATTTGGTTTACCCGGTCGGTGGTGGAGTGTTCATTCATGTGGTTCACGATCCGGAGGATACCCGGGATTATTACCTTGCTGTTGAGCCCGCTCTTGCTCCAGGAGTAGAAGAAATAGTCGATGATATAGATGTTCAATTGATGGACTACATCGATGAGCTTCGATCAGCTGACGGGGCCGAAGGGCGCCTTAATGTCATTTTGAGTGCCGTAGATGAAATTTGCGGTAGGGCCAACGGGTCTTCCAAGAAGGTTTCAAAACCGATCAATTTGACCGACGACCAATTTCAGGCGATTAAATATTTAATGCGTAGAGAGAAAGCTGGAATGGGAGTTATGGACCCGTTAGTAGAAGACCCTTACATTGAAGATATAAGTTGTAGCGGTGTAGGCCCCCTTTATATAGAGCACAAAGTATTTGGAGGATTGAAAGCAAGCATTGAATTTTCTGATTCTGAGGAATTGGATCAATACGTAATACAGCTTTCAGAGAAGATTGGAAGACCAGTTACAATCCGGGAACCCATCGTAGATGCAACCCTGCCAGACGGCTCGAGAATAAATATTGTCTACGGAGGTGATGTCTCCCGTCGGGGGAGTAACTTTACAATCAGAAAGTTTAGTGCAACCCCACTTAGTATCCTAGATCTTATTAAATTTGGAACCCTGACATATGAAATGGCAGCTTATATCTCTTTGATGCTGAGCGAGGGTATGAACACCTTCGTGTCAGGTGAGACAGCTTCAGGGAAAACAACGATCCTTAACGCCATAAGTACATTTATACCCCCAAATGCGAAGATAGTGAGCATTGAGGATACTCCGGAGCTTCAGGTACCACATCAAAATTGGATAAGAGAAGTTGTAAGAGGAGGTGGTGAGAATAGTGCCTCGGTTACTATGTTTGATTTACTCGTTGCTGCCCTAAGGCAGAGACCTGAAGAGATCGTCATCGGTGAGATCAGGGGCGCTGAGGGGGCCATAGCCTTTCAGGCAATGCAGACCGGCCACGCCTGTATGGCTACATTTCACGCTGCTTCTGTAGAAAAATTAATTCAAAGGCTGACTGGAAACCCGATCAACGTTCCGAAGACTTACATTGATAATTTAAACATGGTAGTGATTATGAGTGCGGTTAGACTTCCTGATGGTAGCCCGGGTAGAAGGTGTCTCAGCATAAGTGAAATTATCGAATATGATCCAGAGAGCAACTCTTTCGGATTCATAGAAGTTTTCAAATGGAACCCTGCTATCGATGAATTTGAATTTCCTGGTTACATGAACACATATCTTCTAGAGCAGGTGGTTGCTTCTCGCAGAGGATTACCTCCGGATGAATATAGAAACATATACGGCGAACTTGAGAGAAGAGCAGAAGTTTTAAAACGTCTTTCAGATAGGGACACAACAAATTTTTATGAACTCCACAACGTCCTCGCGCAAGCAAATAGAGAAGGTCTCTTCTGATAACCAAGTAATTGGGTTTGATTTATTCTCTCAGCTGACTTACATGGCGATACTATCTCGAGGTGGTGTCACCAGAGACCGGCTGCTTGAGTATTGCGGGAGACAAAGATATTTAACCGCCGTATTTTTTGAGTACATTAACCTCATGGCTCGCTCAATGGGGGTGGAATACACAAGGGCCTTCCAGGCGGTTGCCCAGAGAGCGAAAGCTCCCAGGGTTAAAAGCTTATTACTACGTTTTTCTGCCTCTATATCATCTGGTAGTTCAGAGTCTGATTTTGTTCTTCAGGAGGCAAGGGCTGAAGCGGAACATTACAGTAACGATTATGAGAGAAACGTAGAAAACCTTCGTAAATGGACGGACGCTTATGCAGCTGTATTGGTAGCTGTAACACTTATTATGGTCGTTTCTCAAGTTTCTAGCCTGTTGGGGTCTACCAGCGCATCTTTCATTTATTTAATGTTGTTTACATTGGGTGGTGTCACATCAGTAGGGGTGTATCTAATTTATAAAGTGGCCCCATTTGAGACGATTACATACGACCCTGTTTCAGGAACAACCCCTGATCGGAAAATGGCTAAGTTTTTATTCATCATTTGTGGACCCACCGGGCTGGCATTAGGTGTCATGGGTTTTTTGGTGCTGTTGGAAATGGGAGTTAGTTCCGTTACCGCATCCAGTTCCATTTTTGGGTTGACAGGAATAAGTTTGCTACCGTCGGCATTTCTGGCGATGCGGGATGCTTCTAGGGTATCCAACATCGATCAGGAACTTCCTGTTTTCTTAAGGGCTATAGGGAGCATAGCCGGTTCGGGTGGTGTTACGTTAACTGAGGCTCTTAGGCGTATTGACACAAATTCCTACCAATATTTAAAAGACCCACTGGAACGCCTCAGAACCCGATTAGAGTCGGGCTTGCCATCTTCCGAATGTTGGGAGATGTTTAGTAGAGAAACTGGTAGTGAATTAGTTTCTCGGACCGCAGGAATGTTTGTTGATGGAGTAGAAGTTGGATGTAATCCAGGGCAGATTGGGGAGATTTGTTCAGATTATGCCCAGAACATCTCCGAACTGAGAGCCAAGCGAAAGCTAACATCCTCCACCTTTTCTTTTCTGACTATGACTATGCATTCAGTGATGGCCCTGATACTCGTTTTTGTTCTGGAAATAATTATAAGTTTCAATAGTAAGTTAGGATCAATAGTTGGGGTATCAGATAGAGAGAATTGTTTAAACCAGGTGGTTGTGCCTCCTGGCGTTGAGGCAGCAGGCATAAAGTTGCCCAGACCTGAGGAATTGTGTGCCTCTGTTGATGTATTCCAGATGGGAAATATAGCAACCTTGCAAACAACGATTATATTGGCTGTAGCAATACTTACAGTAGCGAATGCCTTAGCACCAAAATTTTCTGAGGGTGGGAACAACCTCAAAATCATTACCTTTCTTGCTGTAACATGTTTGACGTCGGCTGTCATAATGTTAGCTGTACCTAGAGTAACAGCTGCATTGCTTTCTTCTCCAGAAACTGCTTCCTCTGGATTGGCTATGGGGTTATATTCGGTGTTATCAACAGGAGCTATGTGATGATGGATGGTATGGATTCAATTCGTAGGACAATTTATGATAAGTTCGGAAATGTAATGAAAACCCTCAAAGCTGACGTGGAAGTACAGGCAACATCAGAAATAAATAGCCAAGACATATCTTCTTCGGAGGAAACTTTGACGGAAGATACAAGTGTTGATGGAGCACCAGTTTCCGATGCCCTGTGGGATCTAAGTGAATTGGACCCAGAGATATACGAGGATGTGTTTGAGCCAACTCTTATGGAAGCAACCCCGCCACCACTGCAAAATACGATAACCTCTTCGGCGGCAGGGAATGATACTCCCGATGATGCTGATAGCACTATAATTGAACCACACACCCTTCAAAAACCAAGGAATTTCCAGACTGTCTCTTTGGACAGTATTGATGATAATGAAGAGCAAAATTCTCAGGCGGAAGAAGACCCTAGCAGAGAGGATTCCGGAGAGGAAGAACAACCTTCTGTATTAGCGTCAAATATTGAGGTTGATTCCGCTGAAGAATCTGAAATGGGGGATTTGTTTGCTGAGAAGATAGAAGTTCGCCCCCAGGTTCGGCAATTACTGGATAAGTATGGAACAGTTTCTATCGACCAACTCACTAAAGAGCTTAAAGAAGTTTCGGAACTATTATCTAGGAAGTAATGGGAAACCAAATATAAATGGCCAATATTCTTGTAGCAGATGATTCTCCATTCATACGTACAGCTTATAAACGGGTACTTGAGACGCAGGCAGATTTTGTCGTTTCATCAGTTTGTGAAGACGGACTGGAAGCTGTAAACAAATGCTCAGAGCTGGAGATTGATGTAGCGATACTAGATATTAGGATGCCTCGACTTGACGGAATTTCAGCGAGTAAAACCATTAGGGAAAACAATCCTGATGTTTCCGTTGTGGTGGTATCTGCCTATGACGACTGGTCTTATGTGAAGGACTTAATTGAGACAGATTCAAAATCGAAAGCATATGTTCTAAAAAATTCATTGGATGATATAGGTGAACTAATCAGAATTGTAAGAAAAGTTATGCAAGGGCATCTAATTCTTGACAATGCACTGATAGAGAAATTAATTGGTTACTACGAACGTCATTCTTCAGCTTCTGAAAATTTGTCAGGCAGGGAATTGGAAGTAATATCGAGAGGGTGTAAGGGTATGAGCCTTCAGGAAATTGCCAGTGACTTAGAGATTCCTCCGGCGGATGTGGAAGTGATTCAGGTATTAGTGGAGGAGAAATTAAATGTTTCAGGTGATGATTATTTGTCTGCTCAAGCCAATTCCACGATAGCTTTTTTAAATCTATGTGTTTCTCTTACGTTAGGATAGGCCAAGATCGAGAATATCTTTATGCCTGATAACTCCTTTGATAACCCAGGTTCTTTGGATGAACCTATTTTAACTGCCAAGGAAATTGAAAAATATAGAGAATACTTGTCTGATTACGGCAAGGAAATTTTCTTTTCTGAGGAAGAGACAATTGTTGACTATGGCGATATCACCACCAGTATCGATTTGCTCGTCTCAGGAGAGGCTTTGGTAGAAGTCCCCGTCAATGAGAAATGGATACCGGTAGCATGGATCAAATCAGGATCAGTAATTGGAGAGATCGCATTCTTAGATTCCTACCCTAGGACGGCCCGTGTGATAGCTCGGACCTCTTGTAGGTTGTACCGGGTAGATAGGGCTGATTTCACACAGCTATCAGAAAGGGACCCAGAAAAGGCTCTCGAGTTTATTTCTAGGATATCCCAGATCATGGCATACAGACTAAGAAGAATCGAGCAGTTTGATGCGGTTGAGCAAGGTAGGGACGATATGCGGAAGGAATTAGCTGCTGATCTGCATGACCAAACAATGAGTGAGCTGAGTGCTATTTTGATGCATCTGGGGTTATTAAAATTAACCCTAGATGGACACGCAGAGAGCGCTGCCGATATTGAACATCTAGTCACTATGGTGAAAAACGCTGACGTCAATCTAAGACAGCTAGTGAGAGAGAAAGGACATGATGATCTTGCTATAGTGGGGTTGGAAGAGTCGCTTCGAATCTTTTTTGAAGGGCTTGAGAATGAAGTGGTGCCCTTCTCAATAAAAATAGCATATACCTCAAATCAAATTGATCAAGGGGGATTACCTGGGCCAGTAGCTAGGGATCTTTATCAAATTATTCGACAGTCTGTTTTAAATTCGGTAGAGCATGCTAATCCTGAGATGATACAGGTGGAGATTATCTGGAAACAGGAAGGCATATCGTTTTTTGTAAAAGACAATGGTGTCGGGTTCAATCAATCATCGATAGATAATGTACCAGAGGCCGGCCATTTTGGGTTACTCAATCTAAAACTTAGGACAGAGAGAGTAGGCGGATCTGTCAACATAATTTCGGCAGAAGGAAAAGGTACGAATGTGATCGGCAGTATACCGATAACACGAAGAATTTCCGAATATATCGAGCCACAGACTGTTCAATATACTCTGAGCGCATAATATTCTAGATTTGCTGTGCAATCAAAATTGAAATCATAGTCCCTCCAGAAAGATAGGGGGCTAACGCGGATGTAGAAACTACCTTTCTAGAGTATTGGATCACCGTTTGTTTTAATATGAAAATCAATAGACCCAAAAACAAACTGGCCAGGCATACGGGGAATCCACTGATGCATCCTATCAGCAACGCTAATTTCACATCCCCGCCACCCAGTTGGGTTTTGGGAATGTAGTAACACGAAGTAAATATTAATCCTGTAATTAAACTTCCTACTAAAGGGGTCACCCACCATGTTTCAGTGACCGAAAATTCAAAAATATCTGGAGACAGGTAACTTAAAATAAATACGATTGGTATAGGGAAAAGGGTGATCTTGTTGGGGATTTTGTGGTCTGTATGGTCCAAGAAGGCTATCAATGATAGAAGGGCGAAAAATGAGACTAAAATACCAGACTGGATTAGGCTTTTCCCGGCCCATAGGCTACACGCACCGGAGACCAAGATTAAAATCGAAGCGAGTGAAATGGCAGTTCTTGAAAACAAAATAGAAGGAGTCAGACTTTTCTTAACGCTATAAGACGCTCTTCTATGTCTATCCGTTTGTAGCCTAAGGATTCAGCAACTTCGAAATCTAAGTCTGCAGCTGCAAGGGCTCCCATTTGTACTTTTGCGATTCCTCTAACGACATATGCCTCTGGCAGTTGAGGATTTATTTCTACAGCCAGAGTACTCTCACTGATACTTTTGTTGAAGTCACGCATATAGTTATAAGCCACTGCCCTATTGCAATACCCATATGAATTGTTAGGTTCTATATGCAGAGCTTTGTCGAAATCGGTTAAGGCCGCTTCTATTTGTCTGATTTCCATATAAATAACACCCCGATTGTTATAGGTGGCTGCGAAGTTATTATGAATACTTAGAGCAGTGTTGTAATCCTGTAGGGCCGAGTGAAAATCCTTCATCTTTCTATTTGCCATGCCTCTGGCATTATAGGCACCGGCAAATGTTGGATTGATGATAATAGCATTGGTGTAGTCTTTAATCGCTGACTGGAAATCGCCATGCTTCATGTGAACATGACCCGTTTGCAATAACATTTTTTCCTGGCTGTTTTCTGGTATGGGTAAAATTCGATTCGAATTATTGGGTTCGGTGGCTTGATTTAAATTATCTTCCAGTGAAGTGATATTCATGGCACGGGAATTTTGGCTGCCAGAGACTGATAATCCATAACTTTCAACGATTGTTATTGCGGCTTTTATTAATTCACCGTTCTTATCAGTTGTATTTAAGGGCGAAGGGGTATTGGTTTTTTTTGAAGAACTGTTTATCTTATCTAAAAGTTCTTTTGTTGTTGTGCGTTCGGTCATTTTGCCGAACGTCCAAACCACAAATACGATTGCTGCAACCGTGCTGGATACTATGAAGCCAGATAAAACGAATATAATTACATCTAATATGGTCGAGATACTAGAAAACATTAACCAAATGGGCCTATATCAATAATCGTTGAATGAAATCCCGCTTGTTAAAGTATAACAATCTACGTGCCTATATGGTTCGCCTTTTACAAACTTGTATGTCTTATAGAGAAAAAATATGAAAAGAGTCGTCGGATATTATTCCATAGAATTGGGGGCAGGTTCTGACGTGGGGTCTGTCAGAGAGCAGAATGAGGATGCATATCATACGTTGCTGGGTACCGGGTCTGAGGACGAGCTTTTTGACGCCCTTTTGATTGTAGCTGACGGAATGGGAGGCCATGCTGCCGGAGAGGTGGCCAGTGAAATGGCTGTGACTAATCTGCCCAAACATTTAGTCAAGGCTTTATCTTCTGGTCAAAATAATGAAGATATTGAAAACGTACTGAGTGAATGTGTTGTAAAAACTAATATGGACATCTTCGAGAAATCGAAAGAAGAAGATACGAGAGGTATGGGAACTACTCTTACTGCAGGAGTAGTGGTGCAAGACAGATTTTTTTATGCCCACGTGGGTGATAGCAGAGGGTATCTGTTGAGAGAAAACGCTTTTGAGCAATTCACAACAGATCATAGCTGGGTGGCAGAACAAGTTGCCTTGGGTATTCTTACCGAAGAGCAGGCAGAAAATCACCCTCGAAGAAATATAATCACAAGAGCAATGGGGTTAGATTCAAATGTTGAAGTTGATTCCGGGTTCATAGAGCTTGAATTATCGGACCAGATATTGTTGTGTTCAGATGGTCTTCATGGATTAGTGACAGCCGGGGATATGATGGAAATTTGTGTCGAGGAAGAGCCCGAGGATGCTTTTCAATCACTCATTGATATGGCCAATTCAAGGGGGGGGCATGACAACATCACGGTGGTGGTTGCTAAGATAGGAGAAGGTGATAATTACGATCCACGTGCAAGGGGCGACGGAATCAAGTCAGTGCTTGGAAATATCAAGAATTTATTCTCAGACTAGCCTGGAAGGTTATTGGATCGGTTCTGATACTGCTTGGAGAACAGCTTCTGTCCGAGAAGAGACACCCAATTTTGAAAATATTCTGTTGAAGTGACCTTCGACTGTTCGAACACTTATCCCCATTTCGTCCGATATTTCCCTGTTTCTGAGACCGTCGCAGGCTAATTTAAGGGTCTCTTTTTCTCTTATTGTGAGGGACGAAATCCCCATTATGGAACTAGTTCTAGAGTTTCGCTCTCTCCATGTTTTAGCTACTAAACTTGCTACTTCGGGGTCAAGTACTACTTCACCTTCATAGACAGCGACCACTGATTTTATAAGAGAGGTCGGATCAATAGCCTTTAGTATGTAGCCATGGGCACCTTCTGAGATCGCCTCCAGGATGTAATCTGGGTTGTCGTAATTGGTGAGTATAAGAGATTTTGTTTTGAGTCCCGCCGCATTAATTGATTTAATGATTTCTATACCTGTCATAGCAGGCATTCGTATATCAAGTAAAGCGACATCGGGGACCATATCTTTGATTAA
>DLRJ01000115.1:0-5777 GCA_002500485.1 Dehalococcoidia bacterium UBA7891 | reverse complement strand
GTGATTCCTTCACGAACTACGGCATGATCGTCAGCTACGATTACATTTATATTTGAGTCTTGCGTCATCGGCCTACCCCTCTCCGGACCCTATATTGTAGTTTGCTATAGAATTCTCTACATAGAGATATAGAAAATTTACTTGTCTTAAGCACAGTATATATAATTGTATAGCTTGCAAGTTTGATTAATAATTAGGTGTAATTACTTATATATATTAGGTGCCCATACCCGTGAAATATAGTTGTTTATATGGTGTACTTTACATCATACTTACTAGCGATATCGAGGTGAGCGTCAATATATCCTTATATGATATACAAATAAGCAAAGTAAATGTAAGGGCTTGGCTATAAAAAAATGGACTTAAAAGAAATAGGCGGATATCAAGTCATTGAAATGGTCGGTGAAGGTGGGCAAGGCGCCGTTTATCGTGCCCAAGACCCATCAACCGGGCAAATAGTTGCTATCAAAGTTCTGTCTCGCACAGCATCGGACGGGGAATTTCTGGATAGGTTTCAACGTGAAGCCTCAATCATGGCGACACTTAGACACCCTAACGTTGTTGAAGTTTATGACCATGGTGAAGAGAATGGTCAGCATTACATCGTAACTGAATTTGTTACTGAAAATCTTGAAAGAATATTAGAAAGAGGTGGAACTTTACCTCTCCAGAGAGCTATCACAGTTGTCCAGCAAATTGCCTCGGCACTTCAGGTTTCTCATAACGCAGGGATAACCCACCGAGACATAAAGCCTGCGAACGTATTGCTGAACGATGCTGGGGATGTAAAGCTAACTGATTTCGGTATAGCCTCGGCAGAAACATTGGATTCGATGACCAGCGAGAACACCACTGTTGGTACGCCGCTCTATATGTCTCCAGAACAAATACAAGGCTCGGACGCTATAGACGGTAGGTCAGACTTGTACTCACTGGGATGCCTATTGTATGAAGTCTTAACTGGAGCAACTCCTTTTCCGGGTAAAAGTACCTTTGAGATTTTTAATGGGCATATAAACGACTCTCATGTTCCAATAGCCGAACATATGGATGAATTTCCAGAGCAGCTGGAAGATTTGTTGATCAAATCGTTGACCAAAGATAGAGATCAGCGCTACCAGACAGCTGATGAAATGATCAATGATTTACAAGTAATCACCACCATATTGGCGGAGGGACCTCAAGACGTGGCACGTACCAGAGTTATGCCCAAGGTTCTGGCCACACAGGTGATTGATAAGCCAAACACAACCGGCAGTAGTACTACCGGGGGTGGAGGTATGCCTAAATGGTTGATGCCCGCGGGAGCCATAGTGGCCTTGCTGGTTATAATTGGTGGTGGAGCTTTCTTCTTTATGGGTCAAGATTCTGGCGCTGTTGGATTGGCGACAGGTATCGCAGCTGACATATCGGGAGAAAATTGGGCCCCAGACATCATTGCTAACCCTGAAGGTGTGCAACAGGCCGCATCTGAATTGACGACAGCCTACGGCCAAGACCCTGTAGGTGCGGTTGCAGGAATAAATCGATTGGATGATTTGGACCCCATGTTTGCAGCGTCTGTGATACTGGGCATTCACGCTCAAAATCAATCGCAAGCGGCGCAAATTCTTTTCTCAATAGGAGATGCAGATGAATTGCGACTTGAAGGACATTTGGCCAGGATCACCGAAATGGATCCCGTCCAGGCCGGTGACATTCTAATTTCTCTGATAAACGAAGATGTGGCTGAAGTAGCCAGTCTGATGGAAGACGTAGTTGAGGGGGACAACGGACAAATTCTTCAAACCATGTTTGTGGAAGCGGCCATGAATGATGATTTGGCAATAGCACAATTGGTTAATCAAGCCGCAATGACGCCGGGTGCTGAGCAATCCACCGCGAATGCGCTTATCTCCATCGCAAATGCTGATATCGAAATTGCTGCTGCTATTCTTGCCGGTACAAACACTGGTTCCTCTTCGATATGGCAGGCCTACATCGCCATTGAACCGACAGGTGCAGGTGCTACGTTTGTTAAGGCCTATAAGAATGGTTTTTATGACGAGGTAACAGGAAAGATAATCAACATCCTCCCAGACATTTATGTTTCTGGTTTGCTGCTTTCTCACATGGCGAGAGAGGATTCAGCGGAAACAGCAAGAGTTTATGCAAGTCTTATGGATAACCAAGATGCTGGCCCTGTGTCGGTGAGCCCAACCATTGTTGAGGCTGCGAGGTTTGATTACGTCGCGGTGGAGAAGATGTTGACGGAAGATGCAAGCTTCATAGGACATTTTTCTCAAGACGCGCATCCACAGATATGGACGACAATGGAGCTACCAATGGCTGGCGACGGTGAGGAGGGAAAAGGAATTTGGACCAAACCTTCACTTGACTCTTCATCACTGATAAATTTCAGTTCCATAGTTGTTAAATCTTTGAATGCATCTGACATAGAGTCCGGTACCGTTGGCATCTTTGATGTTACTCCACCAGTATCAGATACCCGCCAAGACCGTAACGTTTTGACTCATGTGCAAATAGATACCGCCGGATTTATTAGTAACGGGGTAACCACTATTCTGGTGTTTGATGTACCTAAGTCACATTTTGTAGTTAACGAAACTGGCTTTGCGGAAGGCCATCCCTGGTCTGTAGAACTGAGCAGGTTTAATGATACTTCGCAGACATGGAATCCTGTTTTTGCAAACACTATCGGTGAAGATGAAGAGAATATAACCTTCGCGGCCCCAGTGGCAGGCCTTTCCCAATATGGGACTTCGTTTTGGTCAGTATCGACCAGTAGCACGAGTATAGCGGGGTCACAGTTATCAATCGATCAAATTGATACCTCTCCGGCTGGGAATGGTCAGGTTCACGTTCAGGCTACAGTGACTAATAGAAGCCCCCAAGCCGTAAGTCGCGATATTTCTCTCATCATTGATGGAATTCCGGAATATTCAACTACGGTTGAGGTGGATTCTCAAAGTGTTGTAATCGTTGAAACCGATATTTTCATGCAGCCGGGAATGAGGAACCTTTCCTTAGGCAACCACAACACCAGTTATGAAAACCTTCTTGTTGCAGGGAGTACCGGTGACTCTGGTAGTACCGGTGACTCTGGTGCAGATGGCTCGCTTTCTGGAAGCGACCTGGCTTCTATGGGTGCAGATTGTCCATCAGAATCGGAAGTTTCAGATAATGAGGTTCATTACGGTACTGAAATTGAATCCACGATCGACTGTGCTGGAGATATTGACCAATGGGTATTTGAGGGAAGTGCAGGAGATTTGGTTACTATCCAAATGAAAGCAGGTCCAGGATCTGATTTGGATGCCGCCATAGATCTCGTTAGCCCTAATGACAAGCTCGTAAAGTCTGATGATGATTCTAACGACTCATCGACCCCTCCAGTTAATGGTATTGATTCAGAGATAACGTCTTACGAGTTAAGGTTCGACGGAATGTATTCAATTCTCAGCAAAGGCGGTGGCACAGGCGGCTACAACTTGGTAGTCATGACTTCTGATAACTCAATACCCGACGCGCCTGCACAGCCAGTGCTCAGTGCTGCAGATGATACCGGAGACAGTAATTCAGACGGTGTCACCAAGAACGAATACAATCTATCGTTTGATATAGAAAGGATTTCGAATTTTGGCACCAAACCTCATATAAGGTTGTGGCGTGGAAATGACATTGAGATTGGAGCCTGTGAGGCTGATGAGTATGACGGGACCTGTACGGTCGTGGTCAGTGAACTTTCAGAAGGAGAACATTACATATATGCAACAGCTATTAGTGAGATGGGGACTTCGAGTTCAAGGTCAGATTCTGTTCTTATAACGATTGATACAGAAATAGAAACGCCGTCAGACCCCGACCTTACTATAGGGTCAGATACTGGTAAAGAAACTGATGATGATTTGACTTCAGTAGACTCTCCCACATTCTCCGGCATCGGCGAACCCTATGCTAGGGTCGAAATAATTAATAGTATTTCATCGGTACTTGGCACCGATATGGTTGCTTCGACAGGATTGTGGAAGGTCACTGCAGACGAACAGTCTCTGGAGGATGGGACACACCTTATCTTTGCGAGAGCCATCGATGAGGCAGGAAATCAGAGTGATCTCTCGGACTCTATAGAAATCACAGTTGATACTGAAGCGCCTGAGCGAATGAGTGAACCAAAACCCAATCAAAATGGCGAGATAAGCGGATGGCTGGGACCAGATTTCCTAATCACTCTCTATAACGATGGAAAGGAGGTATCCACAGTCCAAACGCAGGATGGCGGAGACTGGTTTTTCTCAATGAACGAACTTCCATATGGTGAAAATGCACTTACTGTTACTGCTACAGATGCTGCTGGAAATGAAAGCGAGATGTCCGTACATCATATGATAACCATGAATCGGGAAACCCCCCAGGGCCAGGGCCAAGGCCAAGGGGCCAATGAAGCTCCGATAATAGACGCTATGTTCGGCAATAATCCCAATAATAATATGTGGGAAGAGACCAGAGATACAGACGACGGTTTCCCGGAATTCAGAGGATGGGGCGAGCCATTTATGGACATAGTACTCAGAGGGAACGGGGATAGGCTAGGAGAAAGTATCGTTCAAGCAGATGGGTCATGGATAATCTATCCTGATAGAGAAATGAGGGAAGGCACCTACCTCATAATAGCTGAGCAGGTGGATCCATCTACAGGCCTAATAGGACCTCCCTCTAGAGACTTTAATATAGACATACATCCTGCGGGGTCTGGAAACGTTATGATACCGACCACACCACAGATGTATTGGAATGCTGGTGGTAGGCAGATGAGCGGAACCGAGGCTGATGCATCCCACGATGTGTGGTTTGAAGGGTACGCTGATCCTAACGTGTTAATTGTTTTGCTGAAAAGCAGTGAGCAGATGGGTGATACATATTCCGACCAGAACGGTCACTGGGTCATTTACCCATATGAAGTTTTAACACCCGGCAATTATGATATTGCTGCCTATGCTGAGAATGACTTTAGTATGCAAAGTGGCTGGTCTCAAAGTGCATATATAAATATAGGTTCTGCACCTGCTATGAAACCTCCGGTGATTGAAGGAATGCTCTTTTTTGACTCATACGGCAATACAATATTGACCGATAGTACTGTTACGGGTTATGTCGGATTCAGGGGATATGCCAGTGGCTCTGATGTGGAGGTCCACATCTACTCTGATGGGGAAGAACTCGCCCATGCCCAGGTTGACTATGATGGCCGGTGGGAAGCCTGGTCAAATTTTATGCTCAAGCCTGGTGATTATACCGTGACCGCGAAGGCAAGGGATTGGAATTCTGGTATGGAAGTTGAATCCGAGCCATATTATGCAGAAATCACAGATGTAACACCTCCCACAATCTATGGAGTTCGAGACCAATGGGGTGATTGGACAACTGTTCATGATGCAAGCCTCGTAGGACCGATGATGCTTGGAGGGAGCGCAGGGCCTAATATGAGAATTGAAGTTTTTGTTGATGGCCAATGGATAGCTGACAGTGGTACAGATGCCAACATGGACACATGGGAAATAGGACCGACTCCTGAAGCTTGCTTCCCTCAAGGTACATACAAAGTCACGGCTTATGCTTATGCCAACGGCACCATGCAGAGTGAGGAATCTGATCCCGTTTGGATCGATGTGATTGGAGACGGGAGAGATATGTGTGACATGATGAGAAATATGATGGACTCAGGATCTTCAATGATGCAAGGCGGATCGATGGGTGAAAATGACATGAACATG
>DLRJ01000134.1 GCA_002500485.1 Dehalococcoidia bacterium UBA7891 | reverse complement strand
AACCGTAGCGGATCTAGCAGGGGGAGGATATGGTGGCAACTACCAGATGAACGGATCTTATAACGGGCGCCCAGTTTGGACCAATCCTCTTGGCGGAGATACAGGATATGAACCTCGCCACATTTTCTTTAGTCCCAAACAGGTCGTGTCATCTAACGGTACCTGGGTTATTCAGTCGGGATCCCCCACCGATGAGTGGGACGCTGGCGGCTACTATGACTGCCAAGGTCTTCCCTGGGAAGAATGCTCCCCTGGATGGGAAGGTTTTAAGTTAGATGTGACTGTTGAGGCCAGTACTGCATGGCAGGAATGGCAAGACTCACCATAATGATGAGGGTGACCTCCGGCCGTTGCCCTCAGGAAGTAATGGCAAGAAAACTCAACTGGTTTAACCCAACCTTCTGTCCACAACCTTTGCGATCGATAATCTTCTTACTAATTGTTCCGAAATTCGCATAGTTCCTACTCATTTTCTTGCAATAATGGTTCCAAGTGGTTTCAAGATCACGGCTGTTGCAAATAGGCTAAGGACAATCATATGGCTAGATGTGAAAACTGCGGTCACGAAAACCCTGGTTCGAATCTATTCTGTACGAGTTGCGGGACCAGTTTAGCTACAGAAAATATCTCTAGCCATTCTGTTTCAACTGCCCCAGAAGAAACTCTAAAAAACCCCACATCGACCCTGAACAGCAATCTTAATATGGTTCTGGAAGAATTGCGGAACGTCCTTTTTTCTATAGATGCCCTTAGAAGTTCTGATAGCGAAATACTGGATGATAGCAAGTCTAACCTTGAAAATCGCAAATCAGAGTTACTAATTACTTTAAATCGTATTCTTGAATCTGAATCTAAATTCAAAACTCCAACCCGGATAGAGTATTTCTCTAATTTCTTACAGGAAGTTTTGGAGTCAGACAATTCACTCGAGTCAGAGTCAGAATTATTGGATATCATAAGGTCCAATGACCTTGAGGTAACATCAGATAACGAATCCAAAAGGATCACCGTTAGTCCTCCATCAAACCCGGCTGGCATAGATCCGTCGGTTGTAGAACAACCAATACCGCCATTCTTTGGTTGGTCTCGCCTATGGACAACTCTTTTCTCAGAAAATGCCATGTCCACTTTTCTAGGCCTAGGGATATTACTTATGACAGTGAGCTCTCTAGTTCTATTAGTGAATTGGTGGTCAGATCAAAATTTACGACCTTATTTGATTGTATTAGCGTCAGTGCAAATGCTAGCTTTCATCATAATCGGACATATAGTCAAATGGAAGATTGGTCTTCACTTATCTGGTCTTGCCTTTATTACTATTGGAGCTGTTTGGTCCATATTCGCCGCTGGAATGCTTGCTTATCTGACATTTGATCCACTTACGGAATATCCACGAATACCAGGAATTGATCTACAAGTAAATTTGCAGCCATTAGCGTGGCTGATGGTCAGTGGGATCGCGACACCTGTATGGCTTTTACTTGCCTACAGGTACCAGGGTCATATATTGACACAAGGTGCCGCTATATTATTTACCACATCGTCAGTTTTAGTTATTGCGTCATTTGGACATAGATGGGAATTGTGGGAATGGGCAGTCACAACTCTACCATTAATCGCGTTGATGATTCTGTTCCTAAGAAAATATATATATAGAGCCAATCAAAGCAATGCCATGGATCAACTGTTATGGACGGCGCTTGCGATAGGAATTGCATCTCCATTCATTCTTACAGTAAATTATCTTGGAAATTCGGTTGACCATCCTGGCCCAATAGCTTTCTCTTTCTTTTTCACGGCAATCAGTTGTGTATTGGGCTTTAGATTCAGTGGGGTTCGTTGGCTAGAACATGTAACCGCATTGTTTCTCCCTGTGTCTGCGTATTTGTTTTTTTATAACTGGATAGACGATACCGCCCCTTATATTAAAATAATTCTCAGCTCAATCGGATTTATATATTTATACGTAGGACTCAAGCCAAGATTTAGTGAATTAAATAAATTGGAACGACAGTGGCCTATACTTCGTCCTTGGTTTTTGGTTTCGCTCCTTACAATCATTTTCGTTTCTATTCCTTACGGTGTTCCTACGTGGACAAGCGTAACCAGTATGATCATGGGAGCTGTAATTGCTTTTTGGATGGCCAGTAAATGGCAAGGAACTCTTTGGCGTTGGGTCCCGATCCTACCTCTCATAGCCGGCAGTTTATATTTCTTATCCTCAATCCCAAAGTATTTATCTATATCTTTCATGGATTGTGGATTTTGCGATACTCATCCTTTCCCTCCATTGGTAGCAGCCTTACTTTCCGCAGCCGGTCTTTTGTGCTTGCGGTTGATCAAAGGCAAATTCAACACCACAACTGCGGTTACTTCCTGGTCGATTTTACTTATATTCACCTCTCTAATCTTATCTATACCACAAGATCAGGAAGGAGAGATTTCAGGAATAGTGAATAGATCCTATGTGGCTACTCTTCCAATTATAATTCTGTCCCTATTGTCAGTTTCGAAGTTGCTGCGTCATGCCTACAGCAAACCTAAATTGGTCTCTTTAAACTTATTTTTACGGCTACCACGGAAATTAACTTTTAATAAAATGGTGCCTGAACGGTCAATTTCATTACCTGAGTTTGATATCATCTCAAAATTTGCTGCCATGTTGCTAATACCCATATGGATAATTTCCGTACTCCAATTTGTTTTTGAAATTCAATCCTGGCTGCCATTTTTCGTTCCTGTAATTTGGTGGATTAGCTCGACAGGATTTGGATTGGCGGTTATTAGAGGTAAAAACCGCATGTGGCTTTATCTTTGCTCTGTGGCGATGCATATTGCTGTTTATACAACATTGACATATTCCGCATTTAAAATCAGTACTAATGTAGCTGGATTAGGACTTTCCGCTTTCACTTTATTTTATGCCCTATTTATCTACCTATGTTTCCACAACGAACTCAAAATCAACAACAGAAACTATCGCTCATTGTTACCACTGTATGTCCCAGTTGGTATGACCGTAGTTTTCGATTCCCTACTTAGTATTGTGTTATCTGGCTGGAAGACCTGGGATACCTGGGAAGGACTAACTGTATGCGCGGTATATACCATACTTTCTGTTTTAGTTGCCACAATTAGCAAGTCTCGCTTCATACCCTATCTAACTATGGCCTTAATATTCCTAGTAAATATTTTTGCGATCGGAATTGTCGGAGGTACTTGGGGAACGCGGGCAGTGGGGTGGGCAACGCAAGGTTTTGTTTTTTGGTGGCTCGCAATCGGAATAGGAAAATTTTTCGACCTTAGAACAAAAACTTATCTAACAATATGGATCAATCCTCTCAACAACTCTGCTCATCGGACAGCGTTATTTGCCGCAGGATTCACATTTTTATCTTTCCTATTTGAATTCCAAGGATCTGGTGAAAATTTACTAGCCCCAACATCGGTTATTTCCATCTTGGGATTACTCTATCTTGGAAAAGCAATTAATGAACGCAATTTGACCAATGGTTACATTGCTGCAATTTCTTTATTAATTAGCTGGTATGTACAAGTACTGGGAAGAGATTTATCAGGTATCCAGTACTACACTATTCCTGCAGGAATATATCTCTTAACTTTAGCTTTCTTCGAAGTTCGCCGAGGTAATTCAAAACCAAACCTCAGTACCACAGCCAATATACTGGGAGTTCTAATCTTAGGTTGCTCTTCATTTCTTCAATCTTCACTAGATTCACAAGGAAATGTTCTTTTCTTTGTGTTACTCACTGGAATTGAAGGCGTCTTACTAACTCTATGGGGATTGTTTGCAAAATTCAAAACCGTGTTTATCGGCGGAATATTAACATTCACACTCAATATCCTTTATCAAGTTGCTTTCCTACTATCAGGTTTGAACGGGGCGCTGCTTGCTTTAGGAGTGGGCATATTGATTATCTTGACTGTGGTTGTCATAGAACGTACTAAAACTCGGCTTATTGCAAAGAGTAAGGAATGGACTGATGCCCTGGAAAACTGGCACTGGTGAGATCAACTGATACTCTCCATTAAGCTCCAAACATAGCCGATATTGGCATCTTGCATGAGCCTTGGTCCAAATCGATACCTGTTCTCCTGATTTCGTTATACAGGAAGCAAATCAAGGTCCATTACACAAGACAATATTCAAGGAGTCTTTGGTCTTTGAGGACGGTTTTATAATACCGCCTACTGGACCTGGATTAGGAATCGAATTAGATCAGGGTGTAGTTAAATCACATTTGGTGACCTACAAAACGCTAGGGCACCGGTTATTTTCTTATTCCAAACTCAAATAATGATGCCTTAACCCGGTTACGTCCAAATCGACAATCCTGATACCGGATGGGTCATCGGCTAACGGGTATCCAACCGGGCCTGTTGAAACATATTCGATTCCTTTAATGTTTCGATAGTTATTCCTATGGAGATGGCCTGAAAAGACAGCAGAAGCCTTATTTTGATCCAAAAGAGAAATGATTTCTTGTCTCCTCTGGAAAGGGATAACAAAATAATTATCTGGTTCATCCGAGGTTTCTAAAAACAATGGGTGATGAAGGAAAACTACTTTATGAGTAGCATTCATATTTGATGCTTTCTTGAGTTCAATTTCTAAAAATCCAATTAATGAATCCCATTCCTCGAGAACCAATGAAGGGTCCGAGCATACCGAACTATTTATGGCTATGAAGTAATAGTTTTCCATTTGGAATGCGTAATTATCCTTACCATATAATTCTCTATATGCATTCAAGGTACTTGCCGTTGGAGTGTTGCCAACATCATGGTTACCAGCAACCCAGTAGATTGGGATGTCTTTGTTTAATTGAGAGGTTATCCTGAACAGTTCGTTTCTCTGGTCCTCTGAGTCCGCTTCATGAACCATGTCCCCACACATAACTACAAAATCAGGTTTATATTCATTCGCGTACCGAATAGCCTTGCTAAATAATTGTGTTTCAGGTGCAAACCCATCAAATTCTTGTTCTACATAACGCAGAGTCAATCCTTCCCGTGATCTTGAAATTGCTTCCTCTTCCGTCAATTTACTAATAGAAGAGAACATTCCAAATTGAGGATCAGCCATCTGGATAAAGCGGATAGACATGTAATTACTCCAAAAAGGGTTAATCTAATACTGCCGAAGCTAGTTGTTCCAAAGCCCTACCTTCAATAGGAGGATTAAACAACCCGCTCCTGACATCTCTAAAATATCGCTCTAAGGGGCGAGATTTTTCTAATCCTACTCCGCCGACTACCTTCATCGCTAGATCTGTAATTTCTATCGCCGAGTCTATGGATTTTATCTTAATGGCACCTATTTCACGAAAAAGTTCAGGTTGGAATTCAGGATAATTCTCCCAGTCTTCAGAAAAGGAAAATAGAGCTCTTTTAGATATGATGAGTTTGGACTCCATACGACCGATTTGTTCCCTGACGTGAGGTATTTTTGATATCGGATCCGGTGCCCCTGTTGGCTTTCGGTTCATAGCAAAGTTTATTGCATAATTTCGAGCCGCATTTGCAACCCCTAAATTCGCAGCACTCGTCATGAGAGGAAACCAGGCTGAACCCCCAATCGGGTCACTGCTAGTGCTTTTATAATTGGATCTGAATAAAAAATCCTCATCCCTTACCTTTACAGCTTTGTAAATAATGTCATGCGATCCAGTTGAACGCATTGACATGGAATCCCAGGTATCTTCTACATAAACGCCTTTAGCATCCATGCTTTGTAGGACCCGTGCGGTATCACCCGTCCCGTCTTCCACAGCCGCAAAAGTTACGGCATATGTTAACTCTGGAGCCAGTGTGGACCAGGTTTTACGACCTTCCAAATCCCACTCACCTTCCCCATTCGGAGTTAGAGTGGTAGAAGGTCTTCCTCCTCCTTGGGGTGACCCCAGCTCTGGTTCAGAGGCAATATTGTTAATGAGGGCGCCATTTGAAACCACTTCACTAAAAACTCTTCTCCTTATTGAATCCGGCCATTTTCTCGCAATCGCCTCGGTTCCAACCACCATATGATGCATACCTACTGCTAAGGCAGTAGAGCCATCCCCAGTCCCAATTTCAAATTGGGCAAGGAGAATATCAGTCAGCCCATAGCCTGGACCACCATAGCTCTCCGGAACGGCTGCAGCTAGGTATCCTATTTCGCGCATAAATCGGAAATGCTCATGCGGAAATGAACCATCACGGTCATGTTTCAAAGAAGTCGGAGATATGTACTTTGCTATTTTTTGGGACTTTTCCAAAAGCTGGTTTTGCTTTTCATTCTTAGGCCACATAGTTAACCGTTGACCAAGATAGATTCGGCAATAACTTCCAGTTCCTTGAAAATTTCTTCTTGTGTAGCTGAAGCGACCCCCACAAGTACTCTATCGACCCCTATTTCTTCAAATCTCGAGAGCAAATCCTTATCAGGAGGAAGGCTATGCATCGTTATTTGAATGGTAGAAGGATCTCTGTCTTCGGTATCACAAAGTTTTAAAAGCTCTTGTTGAGCCTTAACAATATCTTCAGGAGAAAGTCTAATAGGAAGCCATCCGTCTCCCCACTTTGCTACCCGCTTTAAAACATTCTTGGCGTTCCCTCCCAACAATACTGGAGGGTGAGGATTCTGAGCCGGTTTAGGATTGCAAATTATAGGAGGGAAATCTATATATTTGCCATGGAATTCAGCCTCTTCTTTGGTCCAAATTTCCTTCATCGCTAAGACATATTCTCTAGCCTGGGTCCATCTGTGATCAAAATCAGCTCCCATAATTTCGGCCTCCTCTCTAAACCATCCTGTACCTATTCCAAATAAGAAACGGCCGCCTGAATAAAAATCCAATGTAGCTATTAGTTTGGCCAAGTCCAAAGGATTATGTTCTGTAATTAAATTAACAGCTGTTCCTATCCCTAAATTTGTGGTGACCGATGAAGCTCTAGAAAGAGCAATCAAAGGATTAACCCCTAGATACATTTGCTTCGGGATTGACCCATCAGGAGTTCCTCCGTAGACAGATTTATGATTTACAGGCATCACCGGATGCTCTGGTAACCAAACTGAATCGAAACCTAAATCTTCAATCTTAGTGGCTACTACCCCAAAATCTCCCATCGAGGCCGTCGCACTCATACTAATACCAATTTTCATTGTTCCTCCTATCAAACGTGACTCATGTTAATACATCACTCTGCATAGTAAAAGAAATGATGAAGACACATTCTGTTAACCTAATCGGTGATCTACTAAACGACATCCGAAATATTGGGGGTTATAAATGCCAGAACAAAATCAAAACCGTGTCCAATGGGTCTATTCCTCGAGGAATAACTCAGAATTAACTATAAGGTACGACGAATGGTCCAAAGATTACGATAAAGATTTAATCGAAGATTTCGGTTGGACTGCACCCAAAACAGCAGCCGATTTCCTAGCTAAATATATTCGGCCTGATTCGCTTGTACTTGATGCCGGAGCAGGAACTGGTCTGGTAGGTATGGCATTAGCTGCCCAAGGATTCCAAAATTTAACAGGGATGGATATGTCGAGAGGTATGCTAGATCAGGCCGACCAAAAGGGTGTTTACGCACGGCTCGATCAAATGACGCTTGGGGAATCTTTGGAATATGATTCCTCTGTATTCGATGCTGTGATTAGTGTGGGAGTAATGACCTTAGGGCACGCCACCCCTGCATCCTTTGACGAACTAGTCAGAATCACCAAACCCAATGGCTATATTGTATTCACAATACGGACTGATGTGTATTTGAATAATGGCTTCAAAGAAAAACAAGAGGAGATGGCAGCAAATAAATTGTGGGAAGTTATAGAAGTTAGTGATGAATTCCGACCATTGCCCGTCGGGGAACCTGATGTCATGCATCAAGTTTGGGTATACCAAGTCTTAGATTATTAGCACCGGTCCATTTATCTCAGACTCCTAGATTCTTGAGTGACAAAATTAATCCATCTTTGAAAAAAAGTGTTTCGATGCATCCGCCACCTATTTAATGGGTTGTCAAAATCAAAATTTTCAATATTGGGTATCTTAGGATTCCCCTGGTCGCGCCTAGCTTCATAGGCAAGGCGTCCTTTGTTATATTCAGGGTGCCCAATGTGCATTAACTGTTTATGATCAGGGGTCTCAAGGATCGTGTAGCCCGATTCTTTTCCATGGGCCAAAGCATTGACGTCCCCCCTACTGACAGCATCTTCCACCTCTTGATCTTCAAAACCAGCAAACCTGCTCTGGGGGCACACGAATTTATCATCCAAGGCTCCCATAATTGGATGATTGTAGGTCAAATTATCTAATTCATAAACTCCGAATAATTTTCTTTCAAAGGTTATTTTTCCAAGACCTGAAAGCTTGGCAAGTGCAAAGCCGGCCCAACACAAGCCCAATGTGCTGTGGGAATTATTCCTTGCATCCTCAATTAGTTCAGATATTTCATCCCAATAATTGACTTCTTCAAAATCCAGGTGCTCAACTGGGGCTCCAGTCACTATTAGTCCATCTAATTTTTTTTCTTTGACGGCCCCCGAATAAGTAGCATACAAATCATCCACATGGCCATCTGGCCATGTTTTATAGGAGTGAGATTCCAGCTTTATCCAGACAGGTTCGATATCTACAAGAGACAAAGCGAGTGGGTTCAATATGTTCATTTCATATTGCTCACCAAGAGGCATGATGTTTAATATTCCGATACGCAGGGCATTACGGCCCTGGGTTTGGGATTCGTGTGTTGAAATCCAGTCAAGGCCATTTTTTTCTATTGTAGGTATTGCGTGATAGTCGGGTCTTACTACAAGAGACATTGCTCACCTTGAGGTTAATTTAGGGTCGCATGACCTTGTTCCGAGATCATACGACCCTATAATCCTCTAGTTTATAGAATCCAAAGCCTGCTGGAAATCCTCTTTGATGTCATCGATATGCTCGAGCCCTACAGAAACCCTGACCATCGTAGGCTCGACTCCTGAAGATAATTGTTCTTCTTCAGACAACTGCTGGTGAGTTGTTGAGGCAGGATGGATTACCAAAGTCTTGGCATCTCCTACATTGGCGAGGTGACTTGCAAGTTCAAGACTATCAATGAATTTAACTGCATCTTCGTAGCCACCTTTGAGGCTTACGGTCAACATTGACCCATATCCTCTCTCCAAATATCTCTCCGCAGCCGCTTTATATGGACTGGAATCCAATCCTGGGTAATTTACTGATTCAACTTTCGGGTTAGATTCCAACCATTTAGCAAGATCAAGAGCATTCGAACCATGCCTTTCCACCCTCAAAGACAATGTCTCTAACCCTTGAAGCAATAGGAATGAATTAAAAGGACTAATTGAGGCGCCATAATCTCTAAGAACTTCTACCCTAGACCTTAGTCCAAATGCAACATTTCGATTCTCTGGTACACCTAGCATATTACAAATGTCGCTGCCAAAACCAAAGGCATCCCAGTGAACCAAACCATGATAGGCTTCGCTTGGTTCTGTATAAAGAGGAAATTTGCCATTACCCCAATCGAAGGTGCCAGCGTCCACTACGATACCAGCAATACTGGTCCCGTGGCCTCCTATCCATTTTGTCGCACTCTGAACAACCACATCAGCTCCATGATCAATCGGCCTAATAAGAGCCCCAGCCGCACCTAAAGTATTATCTACCACCAAGGGTATTCCATGGGAATGTGCTAATTCAGCTAAGGCTTCAAAATCAGGAATATTGAATTTAGGATTTCCCATAGATTCAACATAAATAGCCTTCGTATTTTCTTTAATTAGGGCTTCAAATTTCTCGGGTTCATCACCGTCCGTAAAGCTTACGTTTATACCCAATCTTGGAAACTGTACTTTGAACTGATTGTAAGTCCCACCATAAAGAAAAGATGTCGATACCAAGTGGTCTCCTGCTTGCATCATATTTGCTATGGCTGCAAATTGACTTGCCTGACCTGAGGCAGTTGCCAAACCGACGACGCCGCCTTCAAGTGCGGCCACCCTTTTTTCAAACACATCAGTGGTAGGGTTCATGATACGGGTATATATATTTCCGAACTCTTCCAATGCAAATAACTTCGCTCCATGTTCAGCGTTGTCAAAGACGAATGATGTGGTTTGGTAAATAGGCACTGCTCTTGCGTTGGTTGCAGGATCTGGGCTTTGACCGGCATGTAATTGCAAAGTTTCAAATCTCTGTTCACTCATAGTATCTCCTTAGTTTCTGGAATTTCATCTGATTTAGGTATCTTAAGCATCCGAATTTTCAATAAAATCATAGGCAAAAAAAAACCCCACCTAATGACTCAGGAGGGGTTTTTTTTCATCGATTCCCCGCTGAATCAATTCATACAGCAACCCATATCACAACACATCATATGCGCGAAAACAATGTTGTTGTTCTGACTTAATTCTTGTGGTTTCATAGCGCGAAAACTTTACCTTCCCTTTGCTATCATGTCAAATTGAAGAAGAATCAAAAGATAAATTACCCATTGATCAATAAATCATTTTTCATTTGAGACTACTTAGCAGCTTTGAATATCTTGAGTTTTCCAAATTTGGCTTTAATTCGAGATGTTACCCCCTTCTCCAAAACATTTGTTTTACTGGTGTCACCACCAAAAACTCCCCTTATTTCAGGACTGTCAGAATCCGTGGAACCCTTATCTACTAACGCATTTTTTACCCTATCTAGGGCTCCTGAATCCCACCCGGAGTCTACACCTTGGGTAGAGTCTATAGAATTAGACTGCTCTCTTTTTTTAAGGACATCAGCGAAGGAGCCGACTCCTCCCAATAATCTAACACTGTCATCAACTAGTTCTTTTTTCACAGAAATATCAAAACTTTCAAATGAAGAAACGCTATCCTTTAGACCATTCTTGGAGCCTTGGTTAAGGTTCTTAACTTGTTCTACGTTGATATCAGACAGCGCTTCTTGAGAAATTCTCTTCATATGTTTTCGGTTAAATCCCTTGACCGCATCGGGGTCCAAATTCTTGATATGACCTCCAGAAAGCCCCTCGGCGGCGTCAGGATCTAGGTTTTCCAGGTGTTCTTTCTTCAGTTTTGACACAGATACATCTTTTATATTTTTTAGATGATCCTTATTAAATCCACCCATTGCCGTAAACTCTATGTTCGCCAGATGATCTTTATCTAACCCCGCCATCGCTTCCTTGTCCATCTTCTGGAAATG
>DLRJ01000160.1 GCA_002500485.1 Dehalococcoidia bacterium UBA7891 | reverse complement strand
CAGGAAAATTATTATTTAAATTGATCATCGATTTTACCCTTTTCTATGAAATATGTTATTTACAGTCACAACTGTAATTGATTCTGAAAAAATCTTATATAATTATTTAAAATCAGGAATAACCAATATTTGGGTTATCCTATTTGACACCAGTTCAATAAAAATACTATTTTCTTTTACTTTTAGTTTATCTTTTATTTCTTCCAAAGTATTTACTAAAAATGCTTCTCTTATATTTCGGGGAAATCTGATTAATGTAGGTCCTGAATCAGAACTCGTTTTAATAACCCTTATAATTATTCCTTTTTTATCATACGATATCTTCTGATTTAATAATTGCAGATTGTTGTCTTCAATTTGAATGAAATACCCTGATTCCGGTTTTGGACAGATCAAAGCCGGATGAATTTCAACCGGTATCATAACTTCTCTGCCCAATTTAAACATTTTCTGTTTACTATACTTTTTAAATGTAGAAAATCCATAAGATAGTTTAATTAAACCAGGCTGACTGGAACTAAAGTTGGTATCCCAGTAATTATTTAATGGCCATGCCAACAAAAGCGGCGATTGATTTCTTTCAATTGAAAAGTATTTTCTACCAAAATTAAAATTTCCAAATTGAACCATTGGAGCATCAGGGCAAAATAAGGCCACACCTTTATCATCATTATATATTGAGGCATAAGATTCAACGGTTTGCCATCCTCTGTTGGATTTTGGTAATTGTTCTTCATCCAGTTCAACATGAACACCGCACGTATCGAAATGAGCCTTCCAATCCTGTTTCAAATTAAGTGGAAAAACAAAATAGATCGACTCAGGAGTTCTTATATCTTCTTTATGAATTGTAATATCTAAAAGAATGAGTTCTGAATCATGTTGCAGCGTAATGTGTTGCTCTAGATATTTAGCACCGGCTACTTTAAATTTAAGAACCAGAGTAATCCCATAAGGGGCATGCTCAGTTCTAGATTCCACAAATTCCAATGCAGTTTCATGTTTTTCTTTCCAATCCGTACACCAACAATTTGCATCAAATTTTTCCTTGACCAAATCTCTCGCATATAAACTCGTTCTATCTTTATCAATTAAAGGATCTGGGTATTCACGTACAAATTGAAAAAAAGTGTATTTATTTCCCTGATCTGTTATTTCCCAGTTTAAAATCTTATCGAATAAGGAAGTGATTTCCCCGGTATCCTTATTGTATTCCAGCCTGTGAAATGGGGATTCAATAAAACTTAATCCAACTTCCTCCGGTACGCCTCCGGGGCGATTAAGGCGGTGAATTACAGTTCTTTCTATATTATCACCTGCATTGACTAACTTTGTTTTTTCTGCAATTTCCAACTTTTCAAGAGGTATTTTTTTCCAACTGCATGCATCTAATTCAACAGGTCCATAGAGGTGAGATTCCTGTAATTGTTGATATCGATTTATCCAACCAAAACGGGCTGTTCTGAGTCTTTTCCCTTCAAGTTTCCACCAATCCGGAATGGGTATGTAGACTTTTCTTTTCACCGGAATGGAGTTTACAACCATTACACCTTGTTGTGAGTCTAGACTTTCCGGATTACCACTAAGATTTTCCAATTCGTTTATCAGGTAATATTCAACCAGTTCTCTGCCCTCATATGCCAATTGTTTTTTCATATGAGATTGTGATCTTACGAAATCATTATCAAATTCGACTGAATTAAAGGCACCCCAAGTATGCTCATCAAAAGTATTAATGTTATTTCGTGCTTTTTCTAAGACATCGTCCATTCTAAACTTTGTTAGATTATTACTGCATGCTGAAATCATTTCGGCGGTATAAAGTAAGGATTTGGTATTCAAATTTATTTTTGTTTCATAAGCTGTACTTGCACATCCAAAATTCCAATAATCTGTCCAATCTCCATTTAAAGTTTTGATCTTATTTAGTGGAACTTTTTTTATTCGCTCTAACAACATATTTGGTGTTATGTATCTAATCTTCGGTTCTTTACCTTTTTCATTCCACAATCTAATTAATCTGGCCACATCCAAATTTGGCGGCGCATTGTCATAACATACGGGTGGATTAGCAGTGGTTAAATAAATAAAATCCAAATTATAGTCCATTTTCTCTAAATGGTCTAAATATATCTGATATCCGGTTTCCATTTTTTCCAGATTATTAGTGTGCGTATCCATCAATTGATCGAACATGGTGTAATGTGCTCCATTCATTACAAGTAATTCCCTTTGTGAAGGAGTTTTCCAGCGAAAAACTGAAGGCCGTTTATAAGTATATCCACCAAAATGATTATTTGTAGCCATGATAAACAATTCAATACCTGCATCAGTCATTATGTCTGTTGCGCTCCACGGAATCCCGTTTACGTCATGTTGATGAACGGTCTTTATTTCAACACCGAACAAATCTCTCATTCTTTTAACATTTTGAAGCTGTAGGGAAAGTTGTTCCGCATTTGAGTTAGGTGTGGTATTATATTCTAAACCCGATATGCCTATTCTATCTTCAGCAACAAATTTTTTAAATTTTTCTACGCGTGATTTATCAGCAAATTTCAGCCATGCTACTACCTGGGCTGTTACTTCACACGTCCAGCGCGGTTTTGAGAACTCATCCCAGTCAGCAGTATTGTCCAATAAATCCAGTGCCTGCTCAATAAATTCGTATTGAAGCTGCCACACAATGGGTTGGCTATGCGTGTATCCTACATCCAAATGACTGTGGTGAAGAACCAGTATTTCCTTGATATTCATTAAAAGTTCCTGTTTTAATTGGTGGATAAAAATACCTGCAAACAAAAAGATTTAAAATACAAAAAAACCATAACCTAATCTGAGATATTATTCTGTTTGAAAGCTTTACGTGCAGATTAAACAAAATTAATTGCGTTTTGAAAGTAGCTGATTAAGGGCCATGACAAATGCCGGATTTGTACCACAACAACCCCCGATTAATCTGACCCCACTATTGAGATATTCGGGCATATCTTTAATGTATTCGTCGGCAGATTGAGCATATCTAACGTTGCCATCAACTAATTCAGGAGATCCGGCATTGGCTTTGGCATAAATTGGCAGGGACGCAACTGCATTGATCTCTTTTACTAAATCTTTCATCACATGGCTATCCAGACCACAGTTTGTACCAACAATATCTGCACCCGCATTTTCAGCGCCCTGGATTGCATCCTGAACACTATTCCCCATTAAGGTAAAAAATCCACGTTTGAATTTATTAAATGTAAACGAAACGATTATCGGTAGGGAGGTTATATTCCTGGCTACTTGTACTCCTATTGCAGCTTCGCGCAGATCTATTTGCGTTTCAAAAATCAGGGCGTCTACACCCCCTTCAAGCAATGATTTGATTTGTTCTTTCAGTGACGCAACTAGATCAGCTTCTTTCAAATCTCCGTAAGGCTCAAGAATCTTACCTATTGGCCCAATATCTCCTATCACATAATTCTCATCAGAACAAGCGGATCGGGCGATTCTGGCCCCTGTAAGATTAATTTCTGCAGCTCGATCATGCAAACCGCTATCAGTAAGTTTAATCGAGGTTCCTCCAAAGGTGTTTGTCAAAATAGCCTCAGCACCCGCTTTTATATATTCCCGGTGAACATCTCCAACGATTTCCGGATAATTCAGATTCCACAGCTCTGGTGTGTCGCCTTGCTTGAGACCTTTTTCAAAAAGCATGGTCCCCATCCCACCATCAAATAAAACTGTGCGCTCCTGCGCAACCTCTAGTAGTGTTTTGGCTTTCACGGTATCATCTCCCTTCGAGATGACATTAACTTGGAGATCTACTAAATAATCAATGTCATTCAATTAATATCTTGTTTAGGCAATTTATCACTAACAAAAAAATAATATACCATCGCACCTGTAGTTCTTTATCCATTTTTTGTCATTTTTTTGCACACAATTACTGCTGTTCCAGCATCCTCGGCAAAAGCATCAGCACCTATTTCATTTGCAAAACATTCTGTGACCGGAGCACCTCCAACAATAATCTTTACCTGCTTTCTTAACTGATTTTCCTGGAGACTTTCAATCACTTTTTCCATTGCAGGCATGGTGGTTGTAAGAAATGCAGATAATCCTAAGATATCAGGCTTATGCTGTTTTACTTCAGAAATAAAAGTCTCCATAGCTACGTTAACGCCCAGGTCAATCACGGTAAAACCTGCCCCTTCTAGCATGTAAATCACAATATTCTTTCCAACATCGTGCAAGTCTCCGTTTACCGTCCCGATAACAACTTTTCCTGCTGACTTAGCATTTGTCTTTGATAATTCGGGTTTTAACAATTCCATCCCTGCTTTCATAGCACGTGCGGCCAGAAGAACTTCAGGTAAAAACATATCACCGTCTCGAAATCTGGCCCCAACAACATCCATTCCGGAGATTAGTCCATTATCCAAAAACTCTTTTGCAGTTATCCCGTTATCAAGCGCTTCCTGAGTTAGTTCTACGGCACGCTCCTGGTTACCATCTATGACAGAGTTGGCTGCCAGTTCATAATGTACTTGTTTGTCAAATGCCATTATTCTCTCCTATGATTTTTCATTTTTAGCCGAATCTCTCAGTCTTTTCATCCGCTGGAGGCACGAATAGGTTGTGCAAATCTCACAAAAATTCCACTTTGGTTTGAAGTAATTGATTGCTCTTAATCCTGCAACCAACACACCAGAAACCGACTTTATCGGATTCATTAAACAATTTTCATTCAAGGTAATACCTATCTGTTCGGGTTTAAGCCTGTGGAAAAGTTTTTTTTGGCCACTGACGTGCCAACCGCAATATCCGGGACTGTAAGCGAGAACGCAGATATCATGCGTAAGTAGTTTTCTATTAGAAAGAATATCGAGAAGGTACTGTTCACAAAACTCTGCGCCTTTATCTGCTGCCACAGAAGCCGTTGCATCCAGTATGCCGCCAAGAGCTACATCGTCGGAATTACATAATTCCTCAATCTTTTTGCTGACTTTGTTACCCAAAGTCAGAGCGTAGACGGCTAAGTTATCGGCCTCGGTGAAAATGTGTTCCAGTGGTGTATTTTTTGCATTATTCCCTTCTCCTTTATAAATAAAAGCAAATTCTTTCTTTGAAATTTCTGATAATAGCCCCGCTGGTTCAGCACAATCTGAAAACACCTTTATTGCATCTTCGGTAAGCCCATACACTTTATCCAGATTAATCCTTTGTTTAGGAACCCCCATTTGTCTGAGAACGGATTCGGGTGTGGGCATAAGTTCAGCTATTGTTAATGAATCAATTTTTGACATAAAAAGTCCCGTTATTGGAATTCAAACTGGTATCTGCCTATTCACTAAAGAGAAGCTAGAGAAACTTTGCAAAGCATCGTAATCCAGAGAATGCTGATCAGGATATCAACAAAACTTTGCATTGTACTCTTCCACAATATCGCCCACAATATGGATGCGTTCAATGTTTCCGGTTGAAGACATCTCATCTGAAATACCAAGCACAAGTCTTGGCGCAAAAAGTTCTATTACCTTGTGTGCACATTCTTTGAGAATCTCGATCGGATATCTTTCATCAAAATAAACCGCAGGTATTCCGTCCAACAGAAACATCTCATCACCAAGCGCTGCCTTTATCTCTTCAAGAGTCACGTCGCCCTGGGGCACGGGGGTGATTGCTTCTATCCCGTCCAATCCCGTCTCTTTAGCATATTGAATCAAGGGCTTGCAATCCCCATCCCAATGGGAGCTGATGAACTTACCTGCTGCATGAAGCTTTTCACAACGCCGTTGACAGGCAGGAAGATGGTATTTAACAAAGAGGGATGGAGATAAGGTTCCTGAGTGAATATTTTCACCAAAATTGATAATTTCAACAGGCGAGGTGTTTACAATCTCGATCAAACGGAAATGACTATCTTCCAGTGCACTGAAATAAGCCTCCGTTGTATCCGGCCAATCATAGATCGCGAATACCCCGTTTTCGATACCCATTTTCTCGATGTACAAGCTCTGAACGTTCATACGGGGAAAAAACATGGTCGGAGCCCCAAGATCACCAACCTTTTTCTGGCTATCCTCAAATTTTTTTTGATCCCAGGTCCAGGTTGTATTCTCCTCGCGCCAGGTAGCTACTTTCAGTTCTTCCTCAGTCTCTACTTCCCATTTAATATGAATCAGATAATCAGAACTAGGAGGACGGCGAATAACTTCGGTTTGATTGCCGACAGGTGTTTCAATCGTCGTCAGAGTATCAGTTTCATTCAATGGTTGTTCAACAAATTTCACCGACGGATGTTCGATACGCTGGAAACAGCCGTTGTAGAATCCATAGAGACGATCGGAACAACCTAAAGCCCTGTAAATGTCTGACAAAGATTTATTGGTATAGGGCGGAGGTAACTGTTCTCCGGTGAATTTTTTGTCAGTATACCAACATAGTATACGAGGTTGCCAAATTATTTGATCGCTGGATTGTTCAAATAGAACATCTCTGTGCAGTTTAGCGAAGTCTGCCATACTCTCGAGCCGTTTCGAACATCGTTACAATATTCTCCGGTTTGACATCAATCATATGATTGCACGATCCAAGTATATAACCACCCCCCGGAGCAAAAACATCAATCAGTCTTTTAATTTCAGCTTTGACTGTACCGGTTGGTACTTCTCCTTCGAGTATTTCTACTGCGCCATGAAACGTGATCGATTCGCCGTAAGTTTTCTTGAGTTCAAGAGCTCCCATACCCTTAACTGAAGTTTGCACCGGATTGAGAACATTCACGCCTACTTCGATGAGATCGGGTATGACATCGAAGATTGCTCCATCACAATGGCGAAATAAGGCCGCGTTCGGTGCTTTTTCGTGTATTAAACCATACAACTTCGCCTCGGCAGGCTTGATAAATTCCCGGTACATTTGAGGAGAGATCAATGTGTTCTGCTGAGTTCCGAGATCATCGCCTACTTCCACCATTTGCACATAGGGCCCAACTTCGTCCAGGAACATACCATACACGTCCAGGTAAATATCAAGCAGACGAGAAATCAGGTACCGGGCAAGGTCAGGCTTTAATGCCAAAATCATCAGAAATTCTGCCATACCCATCAACTGACAGGAGCGGTCCAGGAAGCCTTCGGACAGCGGATTACGCGCCACCAAAGCGTAGTCAGTTTCATCATACATTTGTCTTGCTTCATCAGCCAGGCCGTCAACCGTAAACATATCTATCGCCTTTGGCCAGTTGTATGATTTGACGTGTTCAACCGTTTGAGCGTGTTGTAAAGGAGAATTAACAGCACTGACATATAGACCTACTTTCCTATAGCGAACACCCCATATGTCCGTATAAGTCTCATCTTCATGAGTTATCAACCTGGCTTTGGGATTTTTCTTCAAAAAGATGCGACGAAAGTCGATATCGAATCGTTCCAGAATACGCTCATCGTAGTAATTGGCCGTGGTACCGGACCGTATGGGAGGAATCGGATCGAAGCCAAGGTAATCACGGAGTCTCAAATAGGTTTTATCCAGAAGCATTGTGGCATTCCCCATCAGATCCATGGGAATACGATCAGGCTCCTCATGGTTGTATGCTCTCATCACACGTTCACGATGACTCATTTTCGGCATAACATGATCCCTTTAATATTGTCCAAATTGATCCGCTAATTCCCACAGACGACATACGCGTTCCGGCGGCACCAGGGGTGACACAGAACAAGCTGTGCTCAGAATGTACCCGCCATCAGGCATGCCTTCGGCAATGGTCTTGCGGATGGTTTTATCAATGGTTTCATCTTCTCCCTGAAGCAGCACATTGACAGAGTCGATATTACCTTTAAGAAATATCCGGCTGCCAACACGTTTTTTTGCTTCTTTCAGGGAAACATTTCCAAGCGGAGGAGGATCCATGCACTCCATCCCGTCAATATCGGTCTCCGCCATGGTCTCGAGACGATCAGAAATAGATCCACACGTGTGCAAATATGCAGCTCCCCCCACAGGCTTTATGGCTTGTGCTAATTTCCGTACCGATGGCAATACAAATTGCATATACATTTCAACCGACATGAATGAAGAGCCGGCATAGGGTGAAGAAATCTGGATGCTTTCCAGTTGACCCAGCTCAATTTGCGCACGAGCCCAGGCTACACTCTGCTCATCAAAATACTCAACCAGTGCCTTAAAACGGGGTGGATCATCGATCATGGCAAGCAATGCATCTTCCAAACTCGGAAACCATTGAAGTGCGCGGGAATAACCATCGGCAGCCCACCCTCCAAGGTGCTGATCGTTCCCAAGTATTTCGCGCGTCAGATGACTGCTATAGAAATCCTCAGGTTGATATGGTTGTATATTTTTCTGCCAGGCTTCAGGATCAGCCGTCTCAAAAATATGAGATGAATCTCCTTGAGGAGTTTCTGTTAAGGTCTTCCCGATAAATGAGTCCACTCTCGTACCGGATTTATTGCCAGGCAAATAAACGAGAGAGCCATCAAAGTGATAACGTCGCGCCAGATTGCATTCAGCTTTGACCAGATCTTCAATGGTTTTCGGAATTCTGCCATCATTAGTACCCCAATTTATTATGTGTTCCAGACTCAGGAGGCACCAAACGGGAACTCGATCAGGTTGCTTTCCTTTGATGGCTGTGTTGACACGATCCCGTGAAGTCATGTTTGATTCACTGTTTTTATTTTCGCTCCAAACATTTCGCCAAATTTTACAATGTTTCTTAGTTACAATTTATTTTTATATGAATTACGGCATAATGGTTATCATTTGAATATACATCTTGAAGCCCGTTTTTACGATTTCGTCATTATTTGTAGAAAAATCCACAGAAATATATTTTCCATTTTATAAATTAACATTAATCTTGAATTTATCTGATTTCTATTCTAATGAATCTTGGTCTATAAAATTTTGGATCAATATACTCTTTTCTCATATCACCATTTGGTGAGCTGATGTAGCTACAAACCAATGAATCTTCATCATCCATCAAAGCTGAATGAATCCTGAAAGCATATGTCATTGATATATGATCTGGGTTTTGAAAAACCTCGAATGGTCCATACCACGGACCCGTAATTTTCTTTGCAACCAATAAATGAAGTTTACTTTCTAGTGGATCATAGGTTGTACATAAAAATATCTTTCTTTTATTTAAATAACTTATACTCGATTCTGTATTACCGGGTATGAAAAGCTTTTTCATGCTTTTATTGCTTTGGATCCAAATGAGCTCGCCCTCATTTTCACAAAAATATTCAATACTGTCAGATGATTTATTTTGAATGAGTTTAGAAAAAATTGCCCTTGCTAAAATTGCATAATTTCCATTGGGTTCATCTTTTTTATATCCCAAAAAATAAATATAAGGATCATCAAAATATAAACCGGAATGTATTCCAAATTGATTATTTCCGATCCCCAATTCAACATATTCCGTTTCCCAATTGTCGGGATCATCTTTTGGGTTTGAAACGATTATCATATTTGTTCCCACTGTAGACCAAAAATCCAAGTATTTACCATCAAAATTGCCTTGGATTGAAAAACAAAGGATTATCAAGTTTTCCTTTATTAAAAGTCCATTTGTCGGCCAATAGTAAATATCAGGCGTTTTGTTTAAACTGGGAAAGAAAGAACTTGGTGAGCTATCTTTATTTTTCCAGTAAAACTTTAG
>DLRJ01000047.1 GCA_002500485.1 Dehalococcoidia bacterium UBA7891 | reverse complement strand
GAGAAATGATGTTTTTAATAAGACGAGTGTGCAGGGTCGAACGTAAGAATTCATGGCAGGTAGCCAAATTATTAACGAGCATATGCGCCGCCTATGAACACGAAACCGATAGAGGCAAAGCTACTATTTATGTCGGTGGGGCAGGGACCCCTGCCGAAGAATTCACAGTCTGCGCAGAATGGCAACAGGAAACAATAGAAGCAAATAGAATGCCAAACGTACCAGATAGTGTTCTTAGTGATAATGCCGAATTATTCCAATTAATATCAGACTACAAAATAGAGTTTTTTGAAGTAGCTACCGACGAGAAACTAGCAGAGCGGTCTTAACGTTGGGAAAGAGGAATCACTCCATGGATTCCACTCTCCCAAATAACCTCAAATTAGAGGCCTAGCTACTTTTTGATGCCCTAACTAATTGCCCTCTTCCACTTGTGCCTTGTCACCGGAGGGGCCGGTATCCTCCAAAACAGACAGTGCCGATGCAAAAGGCCCTAGGAGTTTCGTGAATTCCATTGGGAAGATAAACTTTGTGGAATCCCCTTTTCCCATTTCCTTCAAAGTCTCAAAGTATTGTAAGCTGAGCGTTTTGGTGTCAACATTTTGGGCGACGGAATAAATTCTGTCTAATGCTAAACTGAAACCTTCGGCTCTCAGAACAGAAGCCTGCTGATCTCCTTCTGCGGCAAGTATTTCAGATTGGCGTTGACCTTCCGCTCGTAATATTTCTGCCTGTTTTTCACCTTCTGCCACTGTAATGGATGCCTGTCTTTTACCTTCAGCTTCAGTAACTTCGGCTCTTCTTAACCTTTCTGCGGCCATCTGACGATTCATTGCTGACTGTATATCGGCGGCGGGCTCGATTTCTTTTATTTCTACCTGTGTTACTTTAATGCCCCAACGGCCAGTAATCTCATCTAGTTTAACTCGCAATGCGTCGTTGATTCGTTCCCGTTGGGAAAGAACCTCATCAACAGTCATTTCTCCGACGACGGCCCGTAATATGGTCGTGGCCATTCCGATTACTGCCTGATGGTAATTAATAACCTCCAAGACAACCTTCTGTGCTTCGTGTTCCATTGGGCGAAGGAAAACTAGGAAATCTATGTCAAGTGGTGCGTTATCACTAGTAATGTTGGTTTGACGAGGGATATCGATGACTTCTTCTCGTAGATCGATCCTGGTGGAAGTTTGAAACGGCCAGACCAAAATTCGTATTCCTGGACCCTTAAGGCCATTTCTTTCACTAAATTTACCCAATGTAAAGACAGCTAGCCTCTCATATTGGCGAACAATTTTAATGAGTGGGATCATTTAAAACTCCTTATAATCTTCAGGTTTTTCAGAGACGATTAAACGGACACCGTCATAATTACTAACGACAACTGATTTTCCGGTATCTATTTTCAAGTTACTTAAGGAAGTGGCACTCCACATTTCAGACCCAACTAGCACCGTACCGTTCGGATTCAAAGTTCCCTTTACCGTCCCTTCACTTCCTATCAAGGTACTGTAGTTACTTGGGCTTCCACGTGCTATTGAATCTCGCAAGGCCAAAATAAAAAATAAGACTAAAACTGATAAAAGAACAATTACTAACCCCAAGAGCCACATGCTCAAGCTGAATATGTTTCCCTGCAAAGAAGTATCGCTGAAATCTCCATATAAAAGAAAGCCTCCAAGACCGAAACATATCGTCCCGCCTATTGCGAAGAGACCTATTCCGGCACCTTGGGTTTCTATTACAAAAAGTATTAGCGCCGCTACTATCAAAACCATGGCAAACCAATTCACGGGTAATTGCCCCATGCCCACAAAAGCTAGTGCTGTTGCAAGTAATCCAACAAATCCCCCCACCAAAATTCCAGGACTAACAAATTCAATTGTCAAAGCGATGCTACCAATAGTAAGAAGAATAAAAGTTATATTTGGATCTCCAACAGCATCGAGAAATTTTTCCTTCCAGTTACGTTTACCTTCGGATAAGGTTATAGCTGTAGTGCTGATGGTTACTGTCCTCGATTTTGTCACCACTATCTCACCGTCAAGAAGGGCCAGTAATTGATCTCTCCCTTCCGCAATATAGTCAATTATTCCGCTTTCTAAAGCTTCTTCCGAACTATACGCCTTGGCCTTTAAAACGGTAGCCTCAAGGGCTGTAACGTTTCTACCTCTGGCTTCGGCAATGCTTCTCATAAGGGCTGCCGTGTCTTGAGAGGCCTTACTTGCTAACATTTTGTCTAAATCAGAACCATCAGATGAAACTGGCGATGCAGCTCCTATATTAGTAGTCGGGGCCATTACGGCTATATGCGATGCAGCCACAAGGAAGGTTCCTGCAGACCCGGCTCTTGCACCAGATGGCGACACGTATGTAATGATTGGCACATCCGAAGCTATAAATGAAGAGACTATCCTTCTGGTGGCATCTAACATACCACCTGGGGTATTCATTTCTATAAGAATGCCGGTAGATCCATTGGATTCCGCTCTTGTAATCATTCTTTCCAAATAGTCAGCTGTAGAAGGCTGTATTGGTCCGTTTACTTTTAAGACCATGAGATCATTCTTAGCGGAGGCATATCCGGTGTAATGGCTGAAAAATGCTAATGCGAAGACGATAGAAATGAAACCGTAAGCTGCCAATCGTAATTTACTCATAAATCTCCACTTGGAATGATTTATCGTTCGGAATATTTACAATTAAATCTATTTTAGTTGGTCTTAGACCTGAACGCTATTATTGAACTAGATGTCTAGTTTTTATGTTTCAATATCCCAGAGCGGTAGTTGGTCTGAAGGAATCTACCCCAGCCCTGAGTAGATTCTTTTCGTAATCCACTTGAATCGCTGATGGTCTAGCGAAATACCCCGTGGGTGCAGGCTCTTCCTCCAACAGCTCAATATCGTGACCAAGACTAACAAGGGCTTTTATCGTGGATTCAGGCATTCGACTATCTACATAGGTTTTGCTGCCACTGACATCAACGACAGGTGCTACTATTGCCTCTTGTGGGGTCATACCAAACAGAATGACGTTCAAGACAACTTGAGCATTTCTATTCATGATTCTCCTAGCTCCCGGTGCGCCTTCCAAAAGAACTGGGCGGTTGTTTTTAAGAACCATAAATGGGGACATATTATTCATGGGACGTTTCCATGGTGCCATGGAATTGGGGTAGCCTGGCTTAGGTATGAACCAACCCATCCCACCGACCAGAGCAACACCGGTTCCAGGCGGGTTTAATCCTTTGGCAAAAACTCCTGTGTGAGTGCAAGAGACGGCGTTCCTGTTTTTGTCCACTACGTTTATATGAGTAGTGTCCTCGTTATTAGTATCCATGGCCGGATGTGAGGGTACCGGTACCTTTCGCGATTTCTCATGGTCCCAGGGATTGTGGATAGGATTTTCCATAAACTGAACCAATGGTTCACGTTCACCAAGATTTCTTATTTCGAATGTCGGCCTCTTGACCTCTTTGGCTATTTCTTTCGCATATCCAGCTGAAAGTAATCCGTTTAGTGGCACTTTGGAATGTTCCCAGTCCCCAAGATATCCAAACCTGTCAGCAAAGGCGTGTCTTGCAGCCATCATGAAAGTATGCAGGTAATCGACACTATTGTGGCCCATAGCCTTTAGATCAAATTGGTCTAGTATATTCAGAGTCTGGAGGTTGGTGATACCACCGCTCGGAGTTCTAACCACATTAACACTATGACCTTGAAATGTAGTTTGAGCAGGTTCCTCGATTGAAGGATGGTAATCTGATAAATCCTGCTTGCTCAGCACTCCGCCATTTTTTTTCATATGTTCGTCTATTGCGTCTGCTACTTCCCCTGAGTACATGGCATCTCTTCCGTGGACAGCCAATTGTTTTAGTAAATCTGCCAAATCTTTTTGAATAATCTTGGTTCCTGGTTTTGGATGACTTGTAGGTACCTTGCCACCTGGAAGCCAAATAGAGGACAGATGGCTGTCACTATTGAAGGTGTCATACATGTTAGCGGCCGACATTGTCAGGTACCAATTAGCCTCAAAACCGTGGGATGCGAGATGTATAGCAGATTCCAATACTTGTTCAAACGGGAGTGTTCCAAATCTTCTATGTGCCTCACAGAACCCTGCACATGTGGCTGGTACGGTGGCTGAAAGAGGTCCGGTGTTATTCGCATCATTCACTACGTCAAATGTTTTGTACCCGGCGCCAATAGAGGGCCCAAGGACTTCGTACATGTCATCCGTAGTGCCTTTAGGGGCCCTTCCATTAAAATCGATTCCAAGGGTTCTACCTTCTTCTGCTAGGTGAATTAACATGTAACCCATTCCCCCTATGCTAGCCATGTAAGGTTCTTGGACTATGTTGCAAAATCCGATAGCTACTGCCGCATCAATGGCATTGCCACCCGATTTTAGAATTGAAAGCCCTGCTTCAGCAGATAAAGGGAGAGCCGATGTCACTATGCCGTTTTCTGCCACGACTTCCTCTTTGTTTACCTTCCAAGCACTATATAAGGACATATCGACTCCTTTAACCTAATTGTTCTCTGCGGATTTCATCTAACCTTGCTCTCTCTTCGTCGGTTAGTGATTCATATGCCTCTCCTTTCTGCAAAATAGAACCGGTGAATTCAGGCGGCCGTTTCTCCAAGAAAGCTCGCCTACCTTCCTCACCATCAGCACTAAGTTGAGTCAACAAAGCATTCATTAAAGTTTGAACCCTCCAGGCCTCAGTTATTGGTATATCCCCAAACCTGATCACGAATTCTTTCATCATCCTAACGGCTAGGGGGGGCATTTTGACTATTCCAGAGGCAATTTCCTCAGCGCGAGTTATTAATTCAGCATGCGGAACCACCTCGTTTATAAGGTTCATTCTTAAAGCTTCATTGGCATCAAAAGGTTCATCAGTCAACAGGATTTTCATAGCATCGGCGTGAGAGACTTGTCTTGTTAGATATGTAGCCCCTGGCCCGCTTCCTACCCAACCTTGGGTTAATAAAGCGAATTTAAACCTTGCGTTTTCACGAGAGGCAAGCCTTATATCTGTTGATGTCAGCATTAAATAGAATCCGGCCCCAGCTGCCCAACCATTTATTGCACCAATAACAGGTTTCCAAATCTGAGGGTAGTGGTCTCCCAGCCTACCATCTGCACCGATTCTTGCACCATTGACAGTCCCGGCCAAAGGCCAAAATATATTTTCAGCTCTTATTCTTTCCCTTTCCTCTGCTGTTATGTCTGGGCGAGAATCTAAATTGTGTCCGGCACAAAAATGTTTATCTCCGACCCCAGTCAAAATAACGGCTCGGACATCGGGGTCTTCCCACATATCCTTCCAAATTTCGCTAATGTCATTCGAGGTTTGCCTATCCAAAATATTGGCTTTTGCCGGGTTATTTATTGTTACGTACCCGATTCCGTCCCTTTTTAAATAATCAACTGCCATTATTCACCTCTTATTAATAGATTATTTGGTTTCGTATACATTCCTGATAAGCATCGGAAGACATTCCCATCAATTCCATATATATTCTATGGTTACTGTCTCCGATTTGTGGGGCTGGGATTACATGTACAGGTTCGCTCTCTTCAGTCTTCCAAGGCATCCCTGGCATAAGTCGGGTAGCGCCATCAGGATAAATTTGCGGGGCCAAATAACCTGAATGAGTGTTATGAGGGTCGGAATAGGCTTCCGAAATGTTTAGAGAGGGTCCTGATGGAATCCCATGGTTCTGAAAGATATCCATCGCCTCATAATTACCTAAAGAGGATGTAAATTTGTTTATCTCTTGATCTATCTCTACTTTGTTTTCCTGTCTAGCCTTCGGGGATGAACAATTCGAGCTGTTAAGGATTTTTGGGATGTCTAACAATTTACATAAACTTCCCCACTGTACTTCATTTTGAATGCTAATCGCGATCCATGCATCGTAACCCTTACATTTATATAAGCCATGGGGAGATTTAATAACATCATCGTTACCAATGGGTGTGGGTAATTGATTTGTTATTTGGTACTCGAGTAGGCCTGCGGGTATGGAAGCAGTCAGAGATTCAGCCATGGAAAAATCTATGTATTGGCCTTTTCCTGTCTTCATCCTATGATTAATGGCAGCAACAGTGATCATGGCTAATTCCATACCGACCCATGGATCCGCCCAGAGTCCGCCTCTGATTGGCTCATCCTTTCCATAACCGGATATTGTGTTCCACCCTGTGTAGTGTTGTAGCAAACTACCATAGGCTACGTAATCTTTATCAGGACCAGTGTGCCCTGTCCCTGCGGAAGAGACTAATATAACGTCAGGCCTAAGGGCTATTAGAGTTTCATAATCCAATCCAATTCGTTCAAATACACCAGCCGCGAAATTTTCTATGACAACATCGCAAGTGGTGACCAACTCCTTGGCAATTTCCAAGCCTTGGGGGGTAGATAAATTCAAGGAGCAGTATTCTTTTGATTGGTTATAAACCTGGAAAGCAGCCCCACGCGAGGACGGATCTGGTCTTCGTGAACTACCGATTTTTATAACTTCCGCACCCATTAAAGCAAGGTGGCGAGCGGCAGTAGGACCTGCGATTATCCAGCTAAAATCTAGAATTCTTAAGCCATTTAAAGGAAAATTACCCATTTTAGGTACACCTTTCTAGGATTTCTTGGGTGTGTGAACCGAGTCTGGGGGCAGAGGATATACCTTGTGGAATATTGGTGTTATTAAGTTTGTAGGGCAATCCTGGATGTAGCAAAATTCCAGCATCAAAATGAGCTATCTCGACAAAAAATTCCCGGTAAGCTAAATGTTCATCTGCCAATAAATCCTCAATAGTATTTACGGGAAAACAAGGTATCCTTTTTTCCTGTCCGGATCTAGCAATATCGAATTTAGATCTTGGAAGCGACCATTCCGTAAGTAGCTCCCATAGTGCTGAAACGTTGGTTTGGCGATTCTCTCGAGTGGCAAACCTTTCGTCATCCGCCCACCGTGGATTGCCCATCAATTCCAACCATCTTTCCCATTGAGAATCTTCTCGGGGGGAGATTGCCACGTAACCATCGTTACATTTTAATACTCCTCCGATTGCCGACACCATTCCGCCTATAGAGGAGCCCTTTTCTTTTGAAAGTTCACGAGTCGTTGGCTGTTGGCCGAAGGCAGAATTCGCGATTCCACTGATAGCCATGGTTATCATGGAATCTAAACCTGAAACAACGATTTTGCATCCCTTTCCTGTTTTTAATCTTTGATGCATTGCCACCATTGCGGCCGTAGATGCAGTAAGACCAGCAACCATTTCAGCTTGATATCCACCTGCCCTTATAGGCGGTTCAACCTCGGGATTATCCACTGGGCCTATCATTCCATGCGCGTTGCCGCTCATATGGAAAAGAACCAAGTCGTCGGCGACATATTGCGAGTATGGTCCAACCTCACCAAAGGGCAATATACTGACCCAAATTAAGGAAGGATTAATGGAACTTATTTTTTTATAGCCTAATCTTCGATCATTAAAAAACCCTAGATTTTGATTTTCAATTACAAGGTCAAAGTGAGGAAGCATCGACTCAAACTTATCTCGATCTTGTGAAATATTTAAATCTAGGCAGATGCTTTTTTTACCGTGGTTGTATGCTAAAAACAGACCACTTTTTTCCTTATGTTTAATACCATTAGGGAATGGTCCATGGGTCCTTGATGGATCTCCTTCTAGAGGCTCTAATTTGACAACCTCCGCACCTAATTTGGCAAAATTTAGGGCTGCATACGGAGCAGAAACCCCGAGGCCTATCTCTAGGACCCTTAGACCATCCAAAATACTTGTGTCTTGTGAGTCAGTCACAGATTTGTACTATCTACCTATCGCGTAAGCGTCCCTTCTTGGATCCGCCCCTGCACTTAATGCCCCGGTGTCTTGGTCCACGACTATACAGGACATAGCCCCAGTGCTGGGCGACCAATCATCAATATATTCCACATGATGACCGCGGCTGGACAGGTTTTGTCCGACTTCTCTTGATATTCTACCTTCCAAATGAATCAACCCGGGATGATAGGCATGAGGCCAAAAAGAATTGGGGAAGTTCCAGGGAACGAAACGAGGCGCTTCGATAGCGGCTTGTGGATTCATCCCAAATTCAACAATATTTAGGAATGTCTGTACCATGGCTGGGCATTGTGCATCGCCCCCAGGGGTGCCAAAGGGCATGAAAAGTTTTCCTTCCTTGAAAGCCATCGCAGGATTAGGAGTTAACCGAGGCCGTTTCCAAGGTTCAACGGAAGAGGGGTGTTCCGGGTCTAGCCAACTTTGTGTTCCTCGAGAAGATATCATCAGGCCCAGCCCGGGGACGATAGGAGAACCAAAAACCGCATCACTTGGGGTCGCCGAGAAGGAGTTACCCCATTTGTCGACTACACATGTATAAGAGGTGTCTTGTTCCAATCTATCTCTGTTGATATCTGGATGTCCTAATTTTTCTCTCCCGATTCTGTCTTCAAAAGCCCATGGGTTACCAGGGTCGGGCATTTCAGAAAATGCAGTTTCCATCGAGATTCGGGTTCTTTGAGTTTTTGTGTATTCTTTGGACAATAGGCCGTTGATGGGTACGTCAACAAAATCAGGATCGCCATAGAATTCATGACGGTCTGAGAAAGACAGATTAAAGGCCTGTGATAGGAGATGTATATAGTCCGCAGTATTCTGAGGTATAACGGATATATCGTCATCCTCTAGCATTTGTAATACTTGGGCAGTGACAGGGCCTTGTGACCATGGGCCACAAGTCAAAATATCATAATCCTTGTATCTGGCTGTTGTAGGGTCTTCTATTTCTACATGAAAATCAGACAGATCGGAAAGGGATAAATTACCCCCCAATTTGTCACTGTATTCTATTATCTCTTTTGCTATATCACCCTTGTAGAAAAAGTCCCTTGCCGCCTGTATGGCTTTTTCTCTACCCTTGTCTTTGTTGGCCCGTTCCACCTCTATTAACCGTTCGAAAGTCCTGGCCAAGTCAGGTTGTTTTAAAATCTCCCCCTCTTCAAGAATCTTACCTTCACGTGAGAACAATTCAAAAGTGGATCTCCATTCATCGGAAGTTCGATCAACAGTGTCAGCAAGTCGTTTCAAAACACTGGATGCAGTATTTGATATAGGAAAACCATCTTTAGTTAATTCCAAAGCCGGTTGTAGTATTTGTTCAAGCGACATAGTTCCATACTCTGCCAGAGCTGTAAGCCAAGCATCAGGAGCCGAAGGAACAATAGTTCTATCAATACCTTTAGGTATGTCACCATTTAGGCGATTATTAAAGTCATCCAGAGAGGTTTTCTTGGGCCAACGACCGAGTCCACTTATAGTTTTGGTCTCGTTTTTTTCGGCCATGTAGACCATTATTGGAGCTACCCCACCAAAGTTGGTGGCATTAGGTAGAGTCACATTAATGACTATCCCTGATGCGACTCCGGCATCTACTGCGTTACCACCATCTTCTAATATTCGATAACCAGCTGAGGCTGCCAAATAATGTCCGGCAGAAACCATGTGTGTCATTCCCATTACTGGGGGTCTAAATGCTGTCTGAGTAGTCATGTCAATCTCCGCTTGGCTTAATGCTTCGAGCCTATATTACAAGGAAATCCTGTATGTCCCAAATCCTATGAAATATTTAGTGGTTCTTTCTCAAATATTGGATTATTTCCATCATCACTTTACAGTCTACCTCGTTATATTCGGAAATTTCCTGAACCATAGGTATTTGGGTCATGGAGAGCCCATGTTGTTCGGCTTGGCCGTCGGCCCACCAGGCTCCAACCATTGCCCCTAGACCATCGGTTGGTCCAGACTCCCAAGAGGTTTCTATTAATCCCAAGGTCTTTAAAGACCCTGCTATGGCCTTAAGCCCAAACCCAAAGGCACCGTTTACAACTACTGGTTCTTTTTTTATCACTTCTTTTAAAAAATCATACCAATTTAAGGATGGCCATTCTTTGTCACTATGACGATTTTTTGCTGAATTGAAGGCGGAGTCAAAAGTTGAAACTTCGGCATGGGACCAATGGTAAACAGTAGGGCTGTAACCACCGGGGTCAAGATGGTTTTGCACTTGGTACATATAATCCATCCACTGATCTATGATGAGCCCCTCATGTTCTTCGGTTAGACGTTCAGTTGTAAAAGAGCGCCATATCCATTTTTCTGCTTCCAAATGCCCACAGCCAATCATAAATATTAAAGGAGTACCACCACTTTCTGGGGTATTTGAAAAATCATCATTAAGATCGGAAACTGTTTCAAAGTCAACGAAAAATTCAACCTTTGCGGGCTGGCGCCAGGTGTTATCTAGATCTTCAATAAATGAAGGCTCGACAGGGTAAGTTTCAATTCTGTTCACGTCTAAGATTGCTTGCAGGGTCTTTGCACTTCCTTTCGCCTTGACACCCAGCTCTTCAGCCTTTAAACCATCATGATTCCATTTGAAGATACCTTCCTTATTTGCCAGGTTTCTCTTTTCCACCCCGACTCCCCAAAGGGTGGTCAAATCTTTCAAAGAGTCGTTTATCTCACCTTTTGCGTGGTGCCAGGGTTGATCCGCTGTGGAACTCATATTTGGCCTCAATTCAGGGATGGATGGGTTAGGCAGCACTTCCCAAGAATGGCCAATAGTTCGCACATTTCGTATCCATTCACAGGCATTAGATACGGCATCTCCAAGGGTTCCTCTGCTCACAGAAAAATAATCCATAGGTACTTCACCAAGACGATCCATAAAATTGGTTCCTCGAAGCGTCTCGCCTCTGGCCGTTTGTGACCATTTTCGACCGAGTAAATATGCATTTGGAGGGGTGTATCCCTGCATATTACCCAAGGCCCTGTTGTATATGAAAAGTTGCAACATATAGGCCCAGGCAGACCCACTAGTCGATAAATTGCCGGCTGCTGAAAATCTGAGAGTGGTGAATTTGGCATCGAGAACACGGTAATGCCATGACTCATCCCCTAAGAGAGGGGATGCTAATCTGGTTGATTTATCTTCTCTATATCGAGAAAATAGTTCCCCAAAAACATCACTTCTTATAAGAAAATCAGCGATCCCATAAGTCTCGGTGTTCTCATCCCTAAGGACAGCCTGGTTAATAATTGGGGAACCTGACCGCATAGCGGATAAAGTTTTGGAGAACACACTGTCATCGGAACTGGATTCCATCGGTTCCCGTACTCTATGTATAGGGAATAGTTTAGAAATGTATTCCGTAACGGAGGATTCGAACCGATTTCCTTGATTCATGATGAAAAGCCTAAAATCAGTCCTTTCGTCGTAATCCTCGTATTCAGTGTCCGGGTTAAAACCTTTTGACTTACCGTGATAGTGAAGCCAATCTAAAAGAGGATCGTTAATCGCGTAATTGCGTGTTGCTGTTGCACTAACCCATGTTCGACGATTCAAAAAATGAGTTTCCTTAATTGATTCAAAGCCATTCGATATTCTAGGTAGTATAAACCGCTGAAATAAAAAATCGGCAAAAGTCATTGGTTTCGTGTCGGATATTCAATTTATAAGAAACTAACTTGTTCTATTGGTATAGGGTTGGATCGGTAGCTCCAATAATTTCAAAAGCTTCTTTCCGCTCTACGCATGTACCGCATTTCCCACAATGCAGGAGATCACCTTTGTAACAGCTCCAAGTGTCTTCATAATTTAGGTCCATATTTAAACCGATTTGGGCTATTTCTGCTTTGCTTTTGTCAATGAAAGGAGTCCAAAGACTGAGGTCTGCGTCACCCGTTCCTTCCGTGGCAATTTTTTGCATGGTACTAAAAATGTCTACAAATTGAGGACGGCAATCGGGGTAGATAGTATGGTCACCAGTATGCATAGCTGCCCCTACAAATTTAGATTGGAAGGAAACAGCTGCGCCGTATGCTATTGTTAGGAAAATTGCGTTTCGGTTTGGCACTACTGTTATTGCCATATTAGAGGCTGCGTAGTGGCCTTCTGGTACCTCTATACCATCATCGGTAAGGGCCGAACCTCCGAGTAGATTTTGTATATTTGATATATCGACAACCTGGTGGGGGACACCCAAATTTTCTGCGAGTAATCGCGCGTATTCAATTTCTTTTTTGTGTTTTTGACCGTAGTCGAAAGTGATCAGATAAGGTGACCCCCCTTCTTTCACACACATATGGGCCAGGGTAGCAGAGTCCATACCTCCACTTACGACAAGAACATGTGAATAATTAGGCATTTACAAAACTTCCTTTAGGAGATGACCTCTTGCTCCAACAGAGATAGGTATTTATCGTCCGAATAACCAAGGTATTCCACTAGAATGGTATTGGAATCTTCCCCAAGATCCCTCATAGGAAACCATTTAGATCTTTCCTTCTGATTGCCAGGTATTGCCTGCCCATCATATTTCTCAATGTTCTCCTCTGAAATTCTAAAGTGTGAAAAATACTCTCTTCGATTGAGGTGGGGATCATTTAGGACATCTAGATTGTTTGACACTTTAGCCGCTGGAACCCTTTTCTGTTGCAATTGTTTCATTAAGTCACCGGCATCTTTCCTTGAAGTCCATTCCTCCACTATTCTATTTATGGCTTCTTCATTAACTTTCCTACCTGAAATATCATCATAGTCAGGGCTTTCTAATCGTATATCATTGACCTCATCTTTTAATTGTTCCCATTGAAAATCGTTTGTGATTGATATGGCTATCCATTGATCATTTCCAAAACATCTGAAAGCCCCGTGGGGGGCATATTCTGAATGCCGGTTACCATTTGGGTGTTGCTCATAGCCAGTGGCAGAATTTGCAACAAAAAACTCGCCAAGTGTCCCTAATGGACTATCTGCCAGAGCTAAATCTATGAAACTTCCCTTACCTGTTACAGCTCTCCTACGAACAAAGGCCAGGATCGCATGCACGAGATTTAAACCGGAAACCGGGTCAGCATAAGAAAGACCCGTCTGTAAAGGCCTGTTTGGGACATAACCAATCATTGAATTTATTCCAGCCATCGCCTCCGCAGTTGATCCAAATGCAGGATATTCTGAATAAGGCCCTGTGAGCCCAAATCCAGGCATTGAACACATCAGTAGATTTGGATTAACTTCAAGAAGGTTTTCGTAAGTTATATCCAAATTTCTCATAACTCTCGGTCGAAAATTCTCGATTACAACATCTCCAATAGAAACTAGGTCAAGAAACACATCTCTTCCGTCAGATTTATCCAACCTCAGAGCGATATTTAATTTGTTCCTATTCAACTTATTATTAACTTTTCCTACTCGGCTTAAAGGCATTCTAGGATCACTCACTTTTATTACTTCAGCCCCAAAATCGGCCAAGGTCCGTGTCCCAAGTGGCCCAGCCCACACTCTAGTAAGGTCAATAATTCGCAAATGTCTTAGGGCGCCTGAGGGTATTATCTCTACTGTAGACATATGATATTTACCAAAGGTAATCCTTTGTGTGTTCTCCAAGCATAGGAGATCTCGAAACCTTTAGTTTTTGTCCATTAACAATAAAAGTCGGAGAGGGATAAGCGGCCTCTCCGGCAACTGGGTGAGGAATGTTTAGGAAAGCATCTCTGCTGGCGTATTGTTTATCTTCGAGGATTTCATTTACTTTCTTCACTGGAGAGACTGGCAACATCCAGACAGAGGATGCTTCCTTAAAAACTTCCTCTCTTGTCTTCTCTGCCATCCAGTTTTCCATGATATGGTCGACTATCAGACCTGATTCAGGATTTTCAAAAACATTACTGAATATCTCATTTTCAAACAGGTCCAATCGACCAAGCATTAGACAAAGCTGTTCCCAAATTGCAGGGCTTCCTCCCCCGAAGGTCACGTATCCGTCTTTCGCAGAAACTGTACAAACCCCTGGAGGAAATCCGGTAGATGAAAGGGGAGATTGTCGATGTCCGCTTCTTTGCCTGATACCTCCATCCATATCAAGAGGAGCTTGATGCAAGTTGGCCAGAGTTTCTAGCATGGTCAGTTCCAAAAACTTACCTGGCTCCCCCAAAAGATCCCTGTCCCATAGCGCAATTTGTACAGAGTTACTCCCGTTAATCCCGGTCAGATAATCCGGTTGGTGTCCTGGCAACATTAATGGTTCTTGTTCAGGGTTTCCAATCAGGTTTAGTATGCCTCCAAGAGCTAGTTGTATCAACGGAGTGGATTTATAGCTGCTATAAGGCCCGGATAAACCAAATGGAGTTATAGAAAGTTCAATTAATTGAGGGTTTTTTTCTATGAAAAATCCAGGCTTTAGTTTCCATTTCTTTCTAGCCGCTATATCCCAGTCTTCGATGAATACATCCGCTGATTTAATTATATTTTCCAGATTGTGAAGACCTTCTGAGTTTCTCCAGTCAAGGACGACACTTTTTTTCCCTGTGTTGTTGTACAAATACAGTGCACTGGATTCAGTATGGTTAGTTTCAGACAGGAAGGGTGGGGCCTTTCTACTCCAATCTCCCTCTGGTAACTCCACTTTGATAACCTCAGCACCTAAGGAAGCCAACAGCTTTGCAGCATACGGACCTGAAACACCCTGTGCTGTTTCCACGACCTTTATTCCATTTAATGGCAGATCGTCCGCAAAATATTCAGAGGACATATTTTGACCTAAGGTCTGACAACCCTCTTCGGTTTTTGGGCTAATTTCTCCAACATAGGTTGGGCTAATTTCACAAATCTACAAGCAAGCCGCCGGGTCTCTCTTGGATCTATCAAATCTACTACATCACCCTTATGTGCAGCTCTGAACGGCGATCGAAGTTTCAATAATCTATCCTCTATCATTGACCTGTGGGCCTCAGGGTCCGGTGCATTTTCTATTTCTCTTCGATAAGCTGCGGCGACACCACCTTCTATCGGTATGCCGCCCCATTCCCCGGCAGGCCATCCAAATCTCAAATTTAAACCATTGGGGTGGCCAAGACTATGAGCTGCATCGGCCGCTACCCCGTAGGCCTTCCTAACATTAAATTCAATCTTAGGAACCTCTGCTTCTGCACTTGCTATTAAGGCTCTCACTCCTCTTCTCATGGTCGCTTTCCTTTCTGAGTGGGAACCAAGCATAAAACCTGGCATGTCCAAAAATATGACAACCGGGAGGTTGAACGCATCGCAAAGATCCACAAAATGTGCATATTTTTCTGCAGCCCAACCGTCCATTGCACCGGCCATGAACATAGGATCGCTGCCGATTATCCCAACACTATAACCATCCAATCGAGCGAAACCCGTGATGAGTGCCCCAGCCCAATGCCTCCTCATTTCAAAAAATTCACCATTGTCGACAACTAATTTAATCAATTTCCTAGGATCATAAGATCTCTTTCTATTTGGAGGAATGATGTTTAATAATTCCTCAGGTCTTCGGTCTGGAGGATCGCCTGTTTCAACTCTTGGAGCTACGTCATTGGTGGTATTTGGGAGATAAGAAATAAATTGTTTGATTTGTTCAAAGGCTTCTTCTTCGGAATCTGCGACATTATCGACCTGCCCACTTTCATGTACATGCATTTTGTAGCCACCCAACTCTTCTTTGTCGAGATCCTCTCCGATGGCCCTTTTAACAACTGGTGGACCGGAAGGGAAAATTTGAGATTGTCCTTTCACCATGACTGTGAAATGAGACATCAAAGCAAAGGCAGCTGGTGCTCCTGCTACAGACCCCATTATTCCCGCGGCAACCGGTACTTTTTTTAAGAGTTCGATTCCTCTCCACCAGAGGGCACCATCCGGCAGCCCCATATGACCTTTGGCTTCGTCTGACTTTGCACTGTGCCCGACTCCCTCTACAAGTTGAATGTAGGGGATACCGTACTGTGAGGCGAGTGGTTGCATGAAATCAATTGGATGCTTTCTAACGTTATGGGGACTACCGCCCGAGATAGTGAAATCATCTCCGCCAATCGCAACTGGCCTACCGTTTATTTCACCGAGTCCCATAACATAGGCACCGGGAGAAAATTCAATTAAGTTGCCATCATCATCGTATTCTGCGGCTCCAATCATCGGCCCATATTCTACGAAACTCCCTTTGTCTAACATTTTTTCGACCCGCTCCCGGACAGTGTATCTACCACCACTATGCTGTCGCTCTATCCTCTCCACACCTCCCATTTCTCGCCCTAAGCCGGTTATGTACTCTATGTCTTCGAGTGCCTTTTCCCAGGGCATGCCTGGTTTCCAAGTTTCTCTATTTGGGTCTATAGGCATTAGATTCTCCAGTTAAAAGATATATGGTTTGAGCAATCTATATTAGATTTCAATTGTCATAAGTAAGTTTTCTTCACTGACGTTCTGATCTTCGACTACCTCAATAGAAGCTATCCTTCCATTCACTTCAGAGAAAATCTCATTTTCCATTTTCATCGATTCAATAACAATCAGCAGATCTCCCGCTGAAATGGATTGTCCAACTTCAACTGAAACTTCGATAACTTGTCCGGTCATGGGTGAATTAACCTGATGTCCAGCCATTACAAATTGCTCCTGTTTTAGGCATTGTTTTTGAACAATACTATGCCTGTTTTTTCTAATGTTTCACAATCGTTAATAGTGTACCCCAGCAATTCCATCAGTACTTCTTTACTACTTTCACCAACGTCTTCTGTGGTTTTCCAACGCGATTTGTTAGTGAAATTACCTCGAATCGATTGTCCGTCATATTGTTTTAGGCCAAAAAGAGGTTCTTCCAAGTCGACGAAAAATTCACGTTCATTTAAATGGGGATCCGATAATAATTGTCTGTTATTCGAAACTACACCAGCTGCGATTCCATTGTTTTGAAGTTGAAACATGACCTCTTCCGCCTTTTGAACGGCAACCCACTCAGAAATACGAGAATCGATCAAAATTTCGTCTTTTTTCCGGTTTTCCAAGACACAATAGTCTAGTGAGTTTAAAATCGGATCATCCACTAAGCTAGTGAAAGTTTTCCAGGATCTTTCACCGGTTATAGAAATAGCAATCCATCGATCCTCTCCTTTTGTTCGATAGGCCCCATGAGGTGAATAATATTCACTTTTATTTCCGTTAATAGCCGGTTTAAATCCATTAGAGGAATTGGCCGCAAAAAACTCCCCTAAATTGCAAACAGGACTAGCTGCTAATGCGATATCGATAAGTTGGCCCGTCCCGGTGATATTTCTATGTCTGAGAGCAGTTAAAATAATGCCAACCGCATTCAACCCAGAAACTGGGTCTCCGTAAGCCATACCGGTCGAGATAGGTAAGGAAGAATCGTAACCTATCAATCCGGGAATACCGGCCAAAGCTTCCGCCGTAGTACCGAAAGCAGGGTATTCCGAATATGGACCTTCAAGTCCAAACCCAGGCATGGAACACATTATTATATGTGGATTAATTTTGGCCAAGGTCTCGTAAGTTACATTTAGGTTCCTCATTACTCTCGGGCGAAAATTTTCAATGATGACATCTGAGATTGCCGTGAGTTCCAAAAAAATATTTCTTCCCTCCGGTTTATCGAGACGCAGGCCAATATTTTTTTTGTTTCTGTTGAGCTTAGAATTAAGGCCGTTGGGGCTGACCAAAGGAACTCTTGGGTCCGATATTTTTATAATTTCAGCCCCAAAATCGCCATATATTCGTGTTGCCAATGGCCCTGCCCAAACCCTGGTTAAATCTAGTACCCGAAGGCCGGTTAGACTCCCTAGTGTATTTATTGTTTTGGTGCTCACCATCCTACAACCTCTGAGGTATGTTCACCTAACAAAGGGGAACGAGATAGATCGGGGACCATACCACTCGTTTTAAAGGGAAAGGTAGGAAAATAAGCCTTGTTTGTTATTGGGTGGTTGATCTCCAAAAATAGACCTCTATGCAGAAACTGTTCATCTTCTAAAACCTCAGATATCCCCAATACTGGGGCTGTCGGTAATCCCCAAATTTCAGAGGCTTCCACCATCACATCATTCCTAGTCCTTTCCCCAACCCACTCCTTCAGTAACGAGTCCAAATAAGTTGCTTGTGAACGTCTAGCAGAGCGAGTGGCGTATTTGGAATCTTTAAGAAACTCACCTTTGCCGATCATAAGGCACAGCCTTTCCCATTGGTCTTCAGTCGATATCCCAAAACAAACGTGCCCATCGCGGCATTCAATTGTTGTGATCCCGTAATTTGCGAATCCACTTTCCCTTTGCCAGAGGTTTCCGTTTCTATTTCTTATAAATCCTTCATAAGTTTCCATTTCCATAGTGAACTGGTGAAGGGTGGTTAAGGTCTCCATCATGGCGACCTCGACAAATTGACCGGCTCCTGTTTGGTCTCTTTCCCATAAGGCAATTTGAACAGCGCCATTTCCGTTTAGCCCTGTAAGGTAGTCAGGTTGATGGCCAGGAAGCATTAAAGGTTCCTTGCCTGGGAGCCCTGTCAGGTATAGATAACCACCGAGGGCTAATTGGATTATAGGTGTAGAGGTGAAATGGGAATATGGTCCAGAAAGTCCGAATGGGGTAAGGCTAATCTCAATCAAGGAGGAATCGGATTTGGTGAATCTATCTTTTTCTATACCATTTAGAAGCCGGGTAGGGATATCCCAGTCCTCAATCAGAACGTCGGCTTCTGAGACAATATCTGTGAGTGTTGAAATATTTTTGGACACAAGTAAATCCAGCACAACACTTTTTTTACCGGAATTGTTGTATTGGTATATTGCACTTGACTCGATGTTTTGATCCTCCCCCAGAAAAGGCCCAATATGCCTAGACCAGTCTCCTGAGGGAGGTTCTATCTTGATGACATCGGCACCAAAAGCCCCCAGCATACGACCACAATGAGGGCCAGCTACGCCCTGGGCAACCTCGATTACCTTCAGCCCTGCTAGTGGCAAGGGTTGCTTTGATTTATCCAACGGACGACTTTGAAATTAGAGTTAGTTTGTTTATTAGACACATTGCTGGAGATATTACATAAATCTTATGGAATTTGCTTGATTCTTGTCCCATTGAATCACAGTTGTATTACCCCAAATAAAATAGTACTTTATCCTTTATGCTCTCTTCTAAAAGCAACTCAACTCAACGGATTGAAGCCCTGGGCTTAGTGTTAGTGATTTTTTTTGCAGTGTGCCTGCGCTTTTACAAACTTGATGCCGGGTATTCTGGATTAGGAATTTATTCAGCAACATCTTTAAATGTTGGTACCTCCCTTCACAATTGGTTTTTCCCCAGCATTTTTATAGATGGTTCTATTATTGCCGACAAACCACCTCTTTTTTTCTGGATACAGGGTCTATTTTTAAAAATACTTGGACCCACGAATTTGGCACTTCGGTTACCAGCCGCTTTATGCGGAACATCTTGTGTACTCCTGCTGTATTTGATTCTCAAAAGAACCTATGGGGTTTTAACTGCCTTTATCGGCGGATTACTTCTTGCAGTGGCACCGATAGATGTCAATTTCTCGAGAGGAGTTTTTTTGGAACCTCTGACCTCCGCATTGATATTAATTTCCATATTTATGCTACTTATCGGGGTACAAAGGAAGCAGGTCAAATTCTTCTATATAGCCGCAGCGGTCATTGGGCTTGCTTTCATGTCAAAACTTTGGCAGGGCTTACTTCCTGTCCCAGCCCTTGCTGTTTTTGTTGTTATTTTACGTTGGGAAAAATGGGGGGTATTTCTAAAGACAGCAGTAGTTTCCTTCGCTATTTTCATTGTTACAGCCCTAGCTTGGCCAACACTGGTTTGGTTTTTTGATTCTTCTTATAACACTGTTATGCATTCAGAAAATATATGGGACATGATTTTTGGCTGGAATCTATTTGATCGATTTGGTGGGCTACAATACGGTTCCACTCATGATTCTAGCTGGTTTTGGTTTTTGAGTGGGCCGATGCAACTTTTCTTAGGTGTTACATTTATCCCTCTTGCTGTAGTCGGTGTATGGAAGACTTTGAATGATTTACCAGGCAAAGTATTTTCAAAAACTATCAATGATGAAAAATTAGTTCCATGTGTTGGTCTAATATGGCTCATTTGGTTGTTAATCTGCGTAATCGGGTTTGGGGGGGCCACTGTGCGGTTATCAAGTTATTGGGCTTCTGCAACTCCTGCAATTTGTGCCCTGTCAGCAATCGGAATAGTCGCATTGGCGAAAGACCGAGAGAGTCACTCACAGTGGCAGCGTGCTATTTCATACTTGATACTGATAGCCGGGCTCCTGTACATTTGCGAAGCCTTATCCAATGTAATTCCCCTGTGGGTCGGATACAAATACCTCAGCTACCTGTGCCTGCTTGGTTCAGTTATTTTTCCTGTCTTCTTACTTTTGAAACCAGGGGTTGATTCAAAATCTTATCGCAAAGGAGAAATACTTTTAAATTTCGGTTTATTTATCACCTTAGTACTCATTTTTACGTCCAATCTTTCTATTACTATCTACAGCCTTACTAATCCGCGAAATGATACGTTAGGTAGGATTGGCTTTGATCAAATGCCGGTAGGCTTTGGAGGAGGCTCACCTGACTCCAAAGTAACTCCCGAAATAGAACGGGCTCGCCTTCGTGGAACGGTGATTACTGCGATTGTCCGAACTGAACCTTATGCCTTAACAGCAGCCATAGAATATATATATAAAGGAAAAGGATCAGGTAAATATCTTATGGGTACCGATTCCTATAATACTGCAGCGAAGGTTGCCTACCACGCGGCAGAATATTCACCACATATACCACGTTTGCCAATTCTACCGATTTACTCGGAATATCAAGACACTTGGATCACCTCTTTGGAAGACCTGGAAAAAATAACTACCCACGGGGAATTGAAATATATCCTGACTTCGAAAGACATGAAGAGTATGAATTTTGAATTCTGGACTTGGTTGTCCGGTAATTTTGAAGATGTAACGATTCTATCGGGATTACCCTTTAATGGTGAACTTCGTGTTTTTAAATTGCTCGAAAGAGATGTCCGAAATTGAACATCCTGAAAACAAAGGATTCAAAAATAATGAGCCGAAGGATCGGTAAGATAGCCGAGATATTTTAATAAAGCCGAAAAGGCAACAAGGTTTAAAATAAGGATTTTACATGTACTTTAAACAAACCGAAGCGGGTGACGAAAAAAAGGCTCAGCGCATACATGAAGGAGACGGGCTCATAGAGCGTAGAAATCTTTTTGGATCTTCTAGCAACTTGCCCATTCAGATTGAAATCTGGGAATTAGAAGAAGGAGTCAGTGAGGGAGATCATATTCATGGGGACGCCTGTCCATTAGAGGAAATCTATTATTTTCTGGAAGGTAGTGGGGAGATGACAATCGAAGGAGAACGGGTTTTGGTTGAAAAAAACGATGCATTGATGGATCCACCAGGCCTTGACCATGGCATTAGAAATACTGGCACCGGCCTCTTGAAAATGATGATTGTTTGGGGTATATCATCATATAAATAAGGTCATAATTAACCTTACTGCGGGAGATAAATCTGTATTGGATATGAAAAGAGGTTTAATATGAAATATGACTTCATAATTGTTGGTGGCGGATCGGCAGGTTCAGTCTTGGCCACACGCTTGTCTGAGGACCCCAATAAGTCAGTTTTGTTACTTGAAGCAGGACCTGATTATCGTACTTTTGAAGACACCCCGAATGTAGTTAAATATGGGAACATTCCGTGGCCAGCCTCCTATGGTCCGGAGGCTCCGGTATGGGGATATAAAGCGACAGCAGTATCAGGCCGTGTCCCTTTTGGGTTACCTAGAGGAAAAATCATTGGCGGCTCTAGTTCCGTAAACGGACAGGTATTCTTTCGTGGGATTCCTGAAGATTATGACGAATGGGAAGCATCGGGCAACGAAGGATGGTCTTATTTGGATGTCCTCAAATATTTTAGGAAATCTGAAAATGATCTAACCTTTGGGTCTGACGACTTTCACGGGAATGAAGGACCAATTCCAGTACGCAGATATCCAGATAATGAGCTTATGCCTTCCTCAAAAGCTTTTCTTCAAGCTTGTATAAGCCAAGGTTACGAGTTTACTGAAGACCAAAATCATCCTGAATCCACTGGAGTCGGTATGAAACCGCTAAATAACGTAGATGGTGTTCGGATGAGCGTTGCGTTGACTTATCTTTCGATGGCTCGCCATCGTTTGAACCTAACTATACGAGGGGAGGTTTTGGTCCGACAGGTAAGGTTTGATGGTACCAAGGCCATTGGGGTACAAGTCGAGAGCCAAGGAGATGTTTTTGACTTGGATGCTGAAGAAGTAATTCTTTGTGGGGGTGCGATAAATTCACCACAACTACTAATGTTGTCTGGCATCGGGCCGAGCAAACATCTGAAGTCAATAGGCATAGACTTAAGGAAACACCTTCCTGGTGTTGGCCAAAACCTGAGAGACCATCCATCTGCCTTTTTGCTCTTTGAGTCATATATAGATCAAGTTGGGGAGGACCCCAAAGCACAACAGGTAGGGATGAGATTCACAGTGCCTCAATCTAAGGTAAGGAATGATATGCAGGTGAGCCCTCTGTTCATGACTAGTGAGCACCGTCCAGATACCATACCTCTAGATCCAGAAAAAAATTACCTAGGGTTCAGTGTCGCTCTCCAAAAAGCATTAAGCAGTGGGGAAATAACCTTGAAATCTTCCGACCCTCATGAACAACCAAATCTTTTTTACAACTATTTAGAACACCCAGAGGACCTACGAAGAATGCGAGAGGCCGTAAGAATTTGTGTCACAATTACGCAAAATGAAACCTTTAACCCAATTATCAAATCGAGAATTGATTCCACCGGTTTTGACTTGGAATGTGACGCCAGTCTAGATAAATGGCTATATTCGATAGTTGGCACTCAGCATCACTCCTCAGGAACTTGTAAAATGGGCCCAAAGGAAGATCCTTTAGCCGTAGTGACCCAAACAGGGTTAGTCCACGGCATTGATAATTTAAGAATTACCGATGCATCAATAATGCCTGATGTAGTAAGGGCAAATACCAACGCAACAGTAATAATGATGGCCGAAAAAATCGCGGATGATATATTCAATGCCAACAAATAGGTACATTTCCGGAAAAGGAGTGTTTTCATGAGTGAAAAGGAAAACAGACGGATGCTTGCGCATCTTATGAGGAGGGCTGGCTTTGGAGCCACTTCGAAGGAGTTAGACGGTTTGTCAAAAATGTCATATGCGTCTGTTGTGGACACTTTATTGGACCCACCTGATAGATCTTGGATGGGGGAACATCTCATCAGAAGATTCCACCACGAACAATCAGGGATGATGAGTGCTTTTGGTCCTAGTGAATATTGGCTTTATCAAATGGTGACAACAAAGGCTCCACTAGTAGAGAAAATGACCTTGTTTTGGCACGGTATTTTTGCCACTGGATATCCTAAAGTTATTCATGGGAAAGTTTTATCCAATCAAATAGCAATGTTCAGAAAGCACGGGCTTAGCGAGCTTCATGAATTATTGATTGAATTATCAAAAGATCCTGCAATGATCGTATGGTTAGACAACCAGGAAAATCATTATGGGGCCATCAATGAAAATTACGGTAGGGAATTGTTGGAACTATTTTCCATGGGAGTTGGTAATTATTCCGAAGATGACATAAAGGAGGCTGCGAGGGCTTTCACTGGCTGGAGTATAGGAAATACGGAGTACATGGTTTTACGGTCAGACCGTGATTCCGACATGCCTTATGGAAGAATAGCTTGGCATTTTGAGTTTAAAGAAGACGATCACGACTATGGGAAAAAGACTTTCCTGGGAAAAACAGGTGATTTTGACGGTGTAGACATTGTCGAAATCATTTGCGACCAAGAGGCAACAGCCAACTATATCGCCCGGCACATGTATAACTTCTTTGTTAGAGATGAGGTGCCAGTTCCCTCATGGAACGAAATTCCTGCCATCGACCAAGAAGCGATTGATATATTGAAAAAAGCCTATTTCCAAAACAATCATTCCATAAAAGAAATGCTTCGCACACTCTTTAATTCTGATTTTTTCAAGGATGAAGTAACCTGGTACAAAAGAATGAAAAGCCCCGCGGAATTGGTTGCAGGGGTGTTGAGATTGTCAGGCCAACTAGATAGACCTCGGCGCGACATTATAGAGCACACAATGAAGATGACTTTTATGGGACAACATTTGACAAACCCACCCAGCGTGGAAGGGTGGCATGAGGGTGAAGAATGGATTGAAACTGGTGCCCTTGTTGAAAGGGTTAACTTTGCCGCGGAACAACTGGGAAATCTCAAAATGCCCGGTGTAACCGCTATGGTTGACAATGTCCTAAGTAAGGCAGCAAGTGGCCAAAACATCCCTGAATTATGCCTTCTCCAAATGGGCAACCTGGAGGTTGAAGACTCAATCAAGCTCATCTTGCAAGAGACTGTGGAAAAAAGTGAAGAGCCTGATCGATCTACCATAGAAGACTTATTCAGAATCATAGCCGCATCCCCTGAATATCAAAGGTGCTAGATTTTTTTAGGAGTCGTTGAAATGATTATAAGACAAAAACAAGAACCATTGCTCTATGAAAGAACCCTTGGTATGTCTGTTATGGAAGGTAAAGGCTTTTATTATCCAAACGATGCGGCGGTTTCTTCGAATGGAAAAATTTATGTCCTCAATCGCTCACTGGAAGCCCGAGGCAGTGGACGTGGCATGAGGGTAACAATCTGTGATTCCTCTGACGAATTTCATGGTGATTTTGGTGAATTTGGAAATAAACCAGGTCAATTTATGTGGCCATCGGCAATTACACAAGGTCCAGATCAAAATATCTACATCACAGATGAGCACCTCCATAAGATAATGAAGTTCACAGCAGCGGGCCTTTTCCTCAAAGAGTGGGGACAATTTGGGTCGGAACCCGGGAATTTAGATGCTCCGTCCGGAATTGCATTTAATAGCACAGGGGAACTTTTTGTATCTGATACCTATAACAACCGCATTCAAGTTTTCACTCCTTCCGGAGAATATGTCCGCTGCTTAGATAATACCGGAAACCTCAATCTTCCATGGCGTTTAAGTTTTGATTCCTCAGATTACCTATATGTCGCGGATTGGGGGAATGACAGAATATGTAAATACGATCCAGATGGAAAATTTATGTCATCATTTGGGAAAACTGGTGGCGGTGAAGGGGAATTTTTACGCCCCGCTGATGTGGTGGTTGACGATGCTGGAAGGATGTTTGTATGTGATTGGGGCAATGAAAGGATCCAAGTAATCGATGCCAATGGACAATTCCTCCAAATGAATCTAGGTCAATCAGACCTTTCTCCATGGGCGACCAATTTCTTAAATATTAATGTTGAGGAGGGTAAGGCAAGGGAAAAATCCGATCTTCATAAGAAGGATATAAAATTTGCCAACCCACATGATAGGCATGAAATCTCATCACATATCGAGGAATATTTCTGGTCCCCAATGGCATTATCACTGACTGAAGATGGACACCTTTACGTTATTGAAAGTAACCGACATAGGATACAAATTTTTAAAACAGTAACTTAAGGTAATTAGGTAACCTGCGAAAATCAGGATTAAAAGTATCCTCCCTATACCGGCAACCATGATTTTGGGCTGCACTGTTGAAAAGGACGATTCTATTTCTTTAATCCATAAAGCCATAGATGATGGGATCACTTTTGTTGCCACGGCTAAACCCTATAACAACGGATTAGCAGAAGAGGTAGTAGGTATGGCACTCGTTCGGTAAAAAGAACGATCTAGGCTATCTCTTAGCCAGGTTCGTCGAGAACACAGTGAGGAGTACAGGGTCTCCCTGCCAACCATTTCTGTAT
>DLRJ01000033.1 GCA_002500485.1 Dehalococcoidia bacterium UBA7891 | reverse complement strand
GATGCGTGGTGTAATGACGACTCTGCCTGCGGTAGACCTTGATGCCAAAACTACAGGAATCCCTTCTTGGGTGGTTTCAGATCCAGTTTCCAGCATAATTGGAGGCAAAGTTCCAGACCCAAAACCTGTTAATACCATACCGTCGGATTTATTTTGGCGGACTGCGTCAATAAACAGGTTGTCGGAGCCCGCGTAGGCATAAACTATATCTACCCGCGGGAGTTCTGTGAGCGTTTTAACGTCAAAATCAGTTGAGTAAGTATGTTTTCGGAGAGGACTTCTATAGAAAAGTACCTCTCCATCCGAATCAGAGTAACCCAAGAATCCTAGTTCGTTGGCACGGAATGTTTCAACACGTAGAGTATTCGCTTTGTAGACGTCTCTAGCGCAATGGATTTCATTGTTAAGTACGGTTACGACGCCTTTATCTGTTGCATGAGGGCTCGCAGCAACCCTGATAGCGTCTATGAGGTTTAGATCTGCATCTGTGCCAAATGCAGTTGGTGGCCGCATTGCCCCGGTAATAACGACGGGTTTTTTGGATTTTACTGTCAAATGCAAAAAATAGGCTGTCTCCTCTAGTGTGGCAGTCCCGTGTGTTACTACAACCCCATCAACATTTGTAGAGTTTAAAACGGTGTTGATCCGGTTACTTAGCTGGAGCCATTCCTTGGGGCCTATTGCCGGGCTACCTACGCTGATCATGTCCTCACTTTGTATATCGGCTAGGGCATTAATTTCGGATATTCGGTCCAATGATTGTTCTATGCTGAATTTTTTACCGAGTTCAGCATACTGAGTGTAATCCAGCCTGTCAGGTCCAATGCCAGCAATGGTCCCACCTGTCCCAATCACGTGGATTAAGGGTTTTCGGTCTGCCATAATTTTGCCTCATTTTGCAAAAATTTTTCTAACAACCGGCCTCCGGTAAAAGGCCCTGAGTCCTTGTAAGAAATTTTGAAAACCAAGATCACTTTATTTCAATTTCCATGAAAGCCACCTCGATTTCAGAATGGTTGATTACATTGTGTTCAGCCCCTGAGTACCTGAAATACGGAATTCCGATTTCTATCTCGTTCAATGACTCTGTTCCTGTTCGGTCTACAATTGTGAGGGTGCCTGTAAGTAGTGGTACTACTGTGTAATCGAGTTCGTGCCTGTGCCAGCCTGTTTCCTCACCTGGGCTAAAATGCCATTTTGTTACTCGTACTCTTTCGTTGTCTTCAAAAACTCTGGATGTAGCTGGCATGATGTTTGTATACCTTTGTGCTATTGAATTAGTTCCGCTAATTTAATAGTGGCTCCGGTACAATTTATAGCACCTTTAGTTTAGGTTATGAATATTGGATATTAGAAGCAAATAGTACCATTTTCACTAAAATAGATCGTGATATGGCAGTATATCTACCTTGGTGTGGAGTTGCCGGGATTATTAGTAACTCCAGATCAACAGTTACCCGTGTATTTTTCTATTCTTTTGATAATATCTGTTGTAGAAATATCTGAGGTATAGGGTACCAACCGGAAAATCCCCAAATCGATTGGAATCTTATAGCACAATTGTTTCATCTCCCCTGAAAAATCGTCACCATGTACAACCAGATCTATACGATGGGTGGTTATCCATTCTTGATCAATTATCAATGGTGCATCAGGTATGACTTCATCCACATGGCGACAGGAAGATACGGTATCTATACGTTCTCTCATGGTCATTATTGGAGATCGTTTATATTCTTTTACAACCTTGTCAGAATGAATTCCGACAATTAAATAATCACCGAACTGTCGAGCTTTCTTAAGAAAGTTAGCGTGACCATAATGAAATAGATCGGCTACCATATCAACATAAACCCTTGTCATTATTATTCTCCCAAGTGCACTTTTCACAACTCATATATAAAAATGAAACGATGGCTAGTCTTTTTCCTTTAGCACATGAATTCGCCCATACATTTCGTTGGGATCTTGTATATAGAAATAATCCCTCCCTGGTTTTAAAACCTCTTCATATAAGATTTCTCTATTCTCGCCGATGCCGATATCCACTGCATAATAGTCTTCATGGGATAAATCAAATTGGACACATCCATCGTGATCGGTTGTTTGCCTACTCACACCGGCAATGGCTACTTCAATCATCGGAATAGGCTGAGTGTCAGCAGAGAGGACCGTGATTCGGATAGAGTACTTCCTAGGAAATAAAAATTTTAAAACCCTAGTGAAAATAGAATATTTTACTTCAAGGTTTATAGATTCTGGTATCGAATCGATGATATCGGCTTCAAAGCCTGTTTTCTTTGGCACTCTCCAATCGGGACCATATTTGAGTGTTAAATATTCTTCCGGAGGACTCGGCACGAGAAAAGGTTTATCTAATAAAGATACGGTACTTAAATCCTCATAAATTTGAATAGGAATTTTCACGCCAGGGTACTGCAAAATACTTTTTTCCAATACCCTGTAACAGGTCCAATCGACAGGTATGCCAAGTTTTGAAAGTTCTACACCGATATGGAAATCTGTTTCCAATACTTTTACTTGAAAGCCTGCCCGTTTAAACTCATCTACGGCTTGTAAAATGGACGGCTCATCGAGATTATACATGCCAATAATTGAACCAATATCTATATCGTCATCCCAAGGTATAAGCTCCCCGTCCCTGACAGCACCTAGACAGGTTCCGTGGCGCAGAAAAAAAATAATATTGGTATCATTTAGCAACTGTCTGATCTCCAATAGTACCTTCCCTGCATCTGCCATATGCATTGATCTCATTTTCTCTCTCCTAATTGGCTGGAAGCGATGCCATACGTGACATTACGTATCCGGTTTCTTGGGATAAGTGCCTTGGTATCATACATTTGAACTAGTAACAGTTGTACCATTCCTATTCATTGGCTTTCTGAAAGCGCATAATCGTGGAAAGAGAGACTATATGGAACAGACTTTCTCAGATTTAATGGCTTTGACCCTTGGAGATATTGGACTTCCGTCCGACCATCTTGTCTGGAAGGCTCTCTTACTGACCATTATATCTCTATTAGTAGGAATACTTGGTGGATTTGTTGGCCTTGCTTTGGGAACGATTCGCTTACCTGCACTGCTGCTTTTAGGGACACCAGCTGCCATTGCGGGAGGAACTAATATTATGGTCAGCAGTCTTAGTTCTCCGTCAGGCGCAATAAAGCATTGGCGGGGAGGTAGGGTGGACATGAGGATAGTAATAGTGATGGGTATTCCTGCTTTTGCAGGGGCCTTTGCTGGAGGATTCCTCAGTGGTGTAATACACGAAGGGATACTCCTATTTCTCGCAGGACTACTCGTGTTGTGGCAGGGAGTAGAATTCATCATTATCTACCAAAACCGTGTAAAATCCGGCCAATCAACTTCTCCTCTATTCGGGGCTGGATTAGAGGGATCTTCAGGGCTATTCACTCCTGGGCGGGTTTCTGCAGAAGCCGGAATTGGGTTGGGGGTTGGGCTTCTGGGCGGTGCCGTTGGGCTTATTTTGGGCAGCATACGCTTACCAGCTCTTGTCAGAGTTCTTAAAATCGATCCCCGTATTGCTGCAGGATCTAATCTTTTTATCGGATTTTTTATGGGAGCTGTAGGATGGATAGGGCACGCTAGTCAGGGAAAGGTCGATTACCCTGTTTTAATCCTTATGGGAGCGGGTGCTATGGTTGGTAGTTGGTATGGTGCGAAGTTAACCGGGAAAGTGAATCTGAACACTCTTATTCTTACGATGGGCTTCGTTCTACTAGCTGTCGGGTTGTTGTTAGCATGTCGAGGGGCCTTACCATTGTTTCAATAATTGCTTATCTTAATTAAAAGGGTACGGGTTTATTCTAATTTATTAACCCCTTATTCTTCTTGGATATAATTATGTCTTCTATGTTCGGGACAATTTCTGGGAGCCCATTTCCAGGAAACACTGAGGCCCATTGATAAAGGCTAAAAGCTTGCTCTTTATCGGTAGAGAGCAAGGGTGGGTCCTTTATCACAATATCCAATTCACTTATAACTGAACTAGCAAACTTTTTATATAAGCGATCAGCGGTGTCGAATATGTTTTGGTCTTCAGATGAAGCCTTTATCTCTCTTTGATACCACTCCATTGCATTAAATTCTAGCTTTCTAGTCCGAGGATAAAAGGATGCCATTAAATTCCATTGATCTCCCTCACGATTTTGATCACCGCTCCCTCGAAAATCAGACCTTATGATTAATGCAGGTATGTCCAAAGTTTTAGCATACAAAAATTCTACGACAGTCCCTGAGTCTAATTCTGTGCCATCAAAATTAAAAATTGCTAAGTCACATGACAACACACAATTTAAATCTTGATTTCTTATGTCGACTGCCCTATTTGTAGATTGTTCAAGGTCTTGCGGTAGTATGCACCGGTATTTCTCCTTGGAAAGTTTATTTATGTAGGAGGCTAAAATAGCGTTACCGATAAGTTCCTTGTGGTCGAATAACGCTCCGGCAAAATATATTGTGTATTCGGTATTTACTTTTGCATTCATAATCTTTCATCCCTTGTGATGAGGATTGTAAACCAACCCAAGTCAAACTTTAGGCAAAATACAGATGGAAACTAACCAGTCAGTATAAGGGGGTTCATTTGAGGCTTCTGAGATTTCTTATTTTATTTGGGGGTAGGGCCCTCTGAATTAAGTTATATTAAACGAATGTAATTTTCTCAAATTAGATTACTAAACAATGATTCTTACCTCCTTTCCCTGGGATAAAAAACTTTATGGCTCCGTCTAGTTCTTCAGAGGATACGAATCCTTGATACCGATGTGATATCTCACCGAGGCAATTGATGATGAATGTCCATTGAAAGCTCGGCAAGTTCCATTTTTTGAAAGTCTCAGAGTACAAACCAGCCTTAGAATCATTTTGGAGTTCGACTGGGTTATCATAAATTTCAACATGGATGAAATTTATTGAAGAATTCATATAAGAGCTTAATTTTTGTAGCACTTTCACCTGTGGTCCACATGTCTCATCTTGACAGAAAGCGGGGCTGGAAAAAGTAACAACAGTGGCCTTACCATTTTCCATTGCATCCTTGATTGAGTGTCGATACAGGTCAGGGGCAATTACATTTCCTGTTGAGAGTTGCTGGATATTTACTACGCTGTCTAAGGTTTTGTTCTTTGTTATGGGAGCCTTATCACCTTCATTTGGGGCGACAGTTTTTTCGTTAACAGTGAAATTCGCTTGAACCGAAATGTCTTTTTCGTTGTCCTGTAAATCTACCTGGAATGTCCATTTTCCAGGGTACGGAAAATTCACATTGGCGACAAAAGATCCTCTGTTGAGATCGTCCCAATGCATGAACTGGGCAGTTTTTTTTGATTCTTGTGAATGCTTGATCGGAGCATAAAAGGTCACCATGGAATAATCTCTATTGATAAACCCTGTCTCAGACAGAACTATAAATGCGAATCGATTTTCCCCTACGGCCAGATCTGTCGTAGCCAAAACTATTTGATAGCCTCCCTCGGTGATTGAGCTTTTTATCGGATATTCATCTGTAAATGGGTCTTTAATATCATTGCAAGAGGTCGTTAAGGTGGTTATGCCAATACAAAACAAGAAAATAGAAAGGAATCTGTTGTAGCTCATTTAAATGATTATTCCCTTACATCGGAGCCGAAAGTGAAAGAATAAATGGAGAACCCAGATGATGTAGAGCTTAATATTAGCTCTCGCGTGTCGAATTTTTTCAACTTAACGAAGTTATACATCCGAGAACTGTCGACTTGAACAAAGCTCTTTCCGCTAGGGTCAAAGTAGACATCCTTACCCGCTTCTGATTTCTTTACAGGGAATCCATCCAGGGTGATTAGTACCTTATAGGGGGTTTTATGTTTTCCCAAAACCACGTTCACCTCAGCCCCTGAGAACTTTAGAAAAATTTGATCGATGTAAGCATCAGTATTTCTGCTGTGAGAAATATATTCTTTTTCTTTACTCCACAAACCTTCAATATAAACCCTATTTTTTTGTTTTTTGGAGGGACTTTTAAAGACATCTTTTTTCTTCCAAGCATCGGTTCGAATATTTTCATAGTATTCTTTATTTCCGATATATGTATCTTGAAAAAAGTTGAATTTGTAGTTTCTATCAGTACCCATGTATAACTCCAACGTTTGCTCATTGGAAATATTGGACGAATCACCTTTTTGGTGGAGATTAACTTCTAAAGGGATATCTGAGGTATCGAAGCCAGCCTCCTCTAATAAAGCTCTTATTGCTAATTCTGTCTCTTCGTATCCCCCTTCACCAAAGTGGCTAAATTGGATCACCCCATCTTTATCCAAAAGGTATTTCGAAGGCCAGTATCGATTATCAAATGTGTTCCATATATTGAAATCGTTATCCATCACTATCGGATAATCAATTCCTAAATACTCTGCAGCAGAGACGACATTGCCATATATTTTCTCAAACTCAAATTCGGGACTATGCACTCCCAAAACATTTAGACCCTTTTCGTTGTATTTCCGGTGCCATTCATTTAGGTGCGGAAGAGTCCTTATGCAGTTGATGCAGGTGTAGGTCCAAAAATCGATTAGAACGACCTCGTTCCTCTTTTCCTGTAAGACAAATGGTTCACTATTGATCCATGGCCCTGAAGTGCCAAATTCAATAGGGAGAAGTTTCGGGGCTATTTGGGGGTTTGCTATTGAATTGTCTGAGATGTTATTAGAGCAGGCGAGCATCGCCACGAGCATGGTTATTAAAACTAGATTTCCAACGATCTGTGCCATATTAATTCTCATTCTAAAACATACTTGTTAATAGCTATAATGCACATATGAAAAAGGACATTAAAAACTGCATTGAGACAGTAACGCTTGGCTTCAGAATAAAAAAGATATCTTCAAGGGTTTTGTAATGCCGGATGACGGTGAGACTCCCAAATTTACAAGTGCATTGGAAGAAAAAAGACAGATTTCACCTAACTTTACTATAGGAAGTAAGAAACTGGCCTCAGCAATTGTGTTAGGGCATGCAGTGAGCCATGTTTTTAATTCTTCGCTTCCCTTACTGCTTGCAATGATGAAAACTGACCCACGTTTCAATTTAACAGCGACTCAATTTGGTGTTGTTGGAGGATTCGGGCGAGGAGCCTCGGATGCTACCACAATGGTTGCAGGTTATCTTGGAGAACGTTTCTCTGACCGCCCTGGGGCCATGATGGCAATATCGTTAACTATTATGGGGACTTCCTTCTTTTTGTTGGGAATGGCTCCTAGTTTTTGGTGGCTTCTTGGGGCGATGCTCCTTGTCGGAATAGGCCCTTCTTTGTATCACCCACCAGCGATTGCAGAGCTATCAAGAAGATTCCCGGATAGACGAGGATTTGCGATATCCCTTCACGGGACAGGTGGTTCAATAGGAGAAATGTTTGGACCTTTCATAGTGGGCTTGTTAACTACGGAGACATTCAAGGTCGGTAGCATCATTACCATGACATACCTAATCGCATTTGAATGGAATGAAGTTCTTCGAATAAGTGTTTTGCCTGCTTTAATTTTCGCTCTAGTTGTTTATATTATGATGAGAGGTGTTTCGAAGGATGTCCCTAAGGCAGAATCTTTTGCAGAATATTTCGGCGGTCTGAGAGAATTGCTAAAAGACAAAGGGATTTGGGGCTTAATACTGGTCACAGGGTTGAGCGATATGGGCCAATCTTCGATTATGTATTTTCTTCCCCTTTACCTGATAACAGCTGTAGGAGAGGGAGGGCTTGCCAAAGACCCACTTACAGTGGGAGTTTTTCTGGCTGGAGCACAGGTAGCTGGAATTATTGGCCAACCTGTACTTGGTTTGCTGTCTGACAAGTGTGGAAGAAAAATAGTTCTATTGCCTAGTATGACTATATTAGGAATTTCATTTATCGGATTGTATTACGCATCTGATGGATACCAACTTGTGTTGAATATATTCGTTATGGGTGCTTTCTTATACTCATTGCATACTGTTTTTATTTCCGCTGCTATGGATGTTTCGGGTGGAAAATCACAGCCAACAGTAGTCTCGTTGATTTATGGGGCAAGTTTATTGGGAACAGTTTCCCCAATTTTCACCGGAATGCTCATCGATGAATTTGGGATAAAATCTGCTTTTCTATTTAGCGGGATCATTTGTTTAATAGCCACCGTGGTTCTCTTATGGGTCAAGCTTCCTATGAATGTAGGCATGGCTGACTGAAAAAACACACCTTAGTTTTTGGGGAAATGAGTTTCCAAGCATTGATCGGAGATGAAATGCTTAGAAATCCCCTTCAATGACTAGTTATAATGGGGACTCAAAATTCAATATCACAGGGCAAGGCGAACCTATGGTTAATGATTAGTTCATTGAGGAAAATTCACTACAGCTGGGTTGTGTTGGCAGCTGTTTGTGGTTTGGCCTTCTCTAACTCTGTGGCTAGTCTTAATGTTTTAACCGTCTTCTTTTTGCCGATGTCCGACGAATTTCTGTGGAACCGTACACAAATTTCCGGGGCGGCAAGCCTGGGTGCCTTGCTGGGGGCAGGGGTGGCAGTAGTGACGGGAAGAATCCTGGATCAAACAGGACCAAGGGTCATATTGGCAATTGGAGCCTTAATTACAACTATTTCTATGATTGCTTTAAGCCAAATCTCCGCCATCATAGCGTTTTATATTTTTTATGGGGCAGCACGAGTAAGTGATCAAGGATTTATTCAAGCCGTTTCCCCTTCTATCATAGCTAAATGGTTTGATAGAAATAGTGGAATGGCTGTATCTGTTTTATTTGCTGTCACGGCTTTAGGTGGTGTATTACTTCCTTTGATATCCCAAGCATCGATTGAAGAATTTGGTTGGCGATTTGGATGGTTGGTTTTGGGTTTATTAATGTTTCTAGTAGGAGCACTTCCGGTTATTTTATTTGTTCGCTCTCCTACAGATCTTCACGAGAATGATAGTGATGAAGTTGAGTCGGGAAACTTCACATTCCCTGAATTTTCTTTGTCGGAGGTTCTCCACACTAAGGAATATTGGTTTCTAACGACAACAGTATTTGCCACTGGCATTGCTACTGCAGGCATAGGGCTACACATAGTGCCCTTCCTTGTAGGTCAAGGTTTGAATCCAGAGGAAGCGGTTGCTACAGTTAGCGTTCGGTTTATTGCTTCAGCAATTGGGGGATTAATAGGTGGTGTTTTGGCTGATCGCTATACACCTCGACTACTAATTCTGACGGCCATTTCTGTAAGGGCATTTTCGATCGCGTTACTTATATTTGCTGATACTTTTTTCAAGGCTGTGTTTTCCGGGGCTCTTGGAGGGATTTCAGATGGAATTCAATCCACAGTACTAGTTTTGCTATTAGTGAGCTATTTTGGAAAGAATAATGTCGGTGGAATATATGGAGTCAATAGGGCGGCGGCAGTTCTTGGTTTTTCAGCTGGCCCAATGATCGCCGGTATAGGGTTCGATGTAACAGGGAGCTATAACTACATTTTTTGCGGGTTCCTACTTTTGACAATTCTTAGTATAGGTCTGGTCTTTAGTGCCAATCGGACATTCCCAGCCGTGCGATAAATGTGAAGGTGTGACTGCAGTACTATCCTTGCAATGTCACTTTAGGCCTAGAAATACCATTGAATGATTCTAGAGGCATGTGGAATCCGGTTTTCATATTATGTTTTCCGATTGAAACTGGCTGACGTCATAAACATGGATGGTGATGTCTAGGCTGATACCTTTCATGTACTCGTAACCAATTACGGGCAGGATATAGAAGTTCAGAATCAATCAAATTAAACATCAAAATCCTGAGGAAAAAGGGCCGAAGGTTCCCGTTTTGTAGGGAACTTAATCTGGGAGGTTAATTTTTCAGAGCCACTCCACTTTTTATGGCTGCGGCTTTTACATTTTTTGCGACTTGATCAGCCACATCAGTATCAAAAATGCTTGGCATAATATATTCGTTATTAATATGGCTCTCTGAGACTCCCTTGGATATGGCAAAGGCTGCGGCCATTTTCATTTCATCTGTAACTTTTTGTGCTCTTGCATCTAGGATGCCCCTAAACATGCCAGGGAAACACAAAGCATTATTAACTTGGTTGGGGTAATCTGATCTTCCTGTCGCCATAACTTCAACGAGTCCTTCGACTTCCTCCGGCCATATTTCAGGATCAGGATTCGCCATAGCAAAAATTATTGGGTTTGTGTTCATCAAACTCACGTCTTCAATTTGGAGGACTTCTGGGCCTGATAGGCCTATAAACACATCTGCACCTGTCACAGCTTCTGTGATTTGCCCAGAGATATTATGTGGATTTGTTATTTTGGAATATTCTTTCCAAACTTTGTTATTCCCGTAATCTTTTTGCCTGTCTAAAATCCCTAACCGATCCACGCCAATGATATTTTTTATGCCGGCTTTGATTAAAAGTTTGGTAGTGGCCACCCCAGCCGCTCCTACTCCAACTAATACTACCTTTAGTTCAGGTAAATTTTTGTTGACCACTTTGACTGCATTGTATAGTGCCGCCAGAACCACGATTGCAGTTCCGTGCTGATCATCATGAAATACGGGTATGGCCAGTTCCTTGTGAAGACGTTGTTCTATTTCAAAGCATCTCGGTGCCGAAATGTCTTCCAGGTTTATCGCCCCAAACCCGGGGGATAGCAATTTTATTGTGTCTACGATTTTGTTTGTGTCGTGAGTATCTAGAACAATAGGCCAGGCATCCACCCCGACTAGTTCTTTCAGTAATTGAGCCTTGCCTTCCATTACGGGTAAAGCAGCAGCAGGACCAATATCCCCTAATCCGAGTACAGCTGACCCATCGGTCACAATTGCAACGGTATTACCCTTACTCGTGAGATTCCATACAGATTCTGGTTGTTCATGAATGGCTTTGCTAACTCTCGCAACACCCGGTGTGTATATCAATGACATGTCATTTCTAGTTTTAATGGGTGCTTTGCTTTGCATTTCAATTTTACCGCCAAGATGCCTTAGAAAGACTTGATCGGATACATTTACTATTGTTACCCCTTCAACGCTTGATACCGCTTTTTTCAATATCTCTGCATGAGAATCGTCCCGAGCATTTATTGTAATATCTCGGACCATGCCGTTTCGTCCGGCTGATACGATGTCGATTGCCCCAATATCCCCGCCAGCTGCACTAATGTTGGTGGTTATTTGACCTAGCATGCCAACTGTGTTGGGATATGAAGTTCTTATCGTGATACTATGCGCGGCTCCAGGTTGCCTTCTAACAGTCAAGTGATTACCTCACGCATGATACTGTCTCATTTTATATGGTTCGTAAATACTGCTTCATACTATACCCGAATGAATTTTGGTTAGAGAGTATTAAGTGAGGCCACTTCCAGCCTCTTTATGTCATGAACAGACTTAGCCTTTTTAAGGAATATAAGGAGGATATGGCCAGGTCACGTGCTTGATATTCGCCATATAATATTGATGGCATCTTCTTTAACCTTATTGGAATCTGGTATGGAAAATTTTTACGAACTTCGGACCCAAGCCTAAAGTCAAACCTAGTGACAGCTGATAGAAATAAGCAATCAGTTTAGAAATCTCCTAAATTCGGACTCAGTGGAGTAACTAATAGGTGAATGTTGATATGGGTCTGAGTGAGATCGGTACCAGTGAATTACTGGAACTGCTTCATACGACTGGAGGCTAACATGGCGTAACATGTAAAAGTTACATCAAAGATATGTCTAGGGGGCAGATTTGCATAAGTCAAAGGCTGTTATCGCAAGAAATAGGGGAGAGAGGGTTGAAGAGGTTGAGATTTTAGTTCCTGAACCCGGGCCCAATGAAGCATTGATTAAAATCAAGGCCTGTGGCGTGTGCCATACGGATCTTCACTATCGTGAAGGTGCAATCAATAATGAATTCCCTTTTTTGCTAGGGCATGAGGCGGCTGGTTATGTAGAGGAGATAGGGGAGGGGGTAACCAATGTCACGGTAGGGGATTTCGTGATTATCGCCTGGAGATCTCCGTGTGGTAGGTGTCGCTCATGTCTTAAAGGCAAACCCTGGTATTGTTTTGACAGTAGAAACGCTGTTCAGAACATGTCACTGGAGGATGGTTCTACTCTTTCACCTGCTTTGGGCATTGGTGCTTTCTCAGAGTTAACGTTAGTTGACGCAGGACAGGCTATTAAGGTGGATGCAGCGGTTAATTCCAATACGGCTTCTTTGCTGGGTTGTGGTGTAATGGCAGGTCTTGGGGCTGCTATAAATACAGGATCAATTGGGATGGGAGATTCCGTAGCTGTTTTTGGATGTGGAGGTGTTGGAAACGCTGCAATAGTTGGCTCTAAGTTGGCCGGAGCCCAGAAAATAATAGCAGTGGACATAGATGACCAAAAATTGGAGTGGGCCATGGAGTTTGGAGCCACTCACACTGTAAATAGCCGAAGCACTGATCCAGTAGATTTTATCCGTAGTGTTACTGATGGGAATGGAACAAATGTAACTATTGAAGCGGTGGGTAACCCAAAGACATATGAACAAGCCTTTTATGCCAGAGACCATGCAGGGGTTTTGGTATTAGTTGGAGTGCCTGATCCCACCATGAGAATTGAACTTCCCTTGATAGAAGTATTTGGACGGGGAGGTTCCCTAAAATCTTCTTGGTATGGAGACTGCCTTCCTTCCAGGGATTTCCCCAAATTCATTGATCTTCACTTGGATGGAAGGATAAATTTGGACAAATTCGTAACGGAGACAATATCTATGTCGGAAGTTGAGACTGCTTTTGAAAAAATGGAGGCTGGGAAAGTATTAAGATCCGTTGTGGTTTTTGAATGATCTAGTTCAGGGTAGTGACATTTTGAAGATTGAATAATTCAAATGGAAGGAGTTTACATGGTGATAACGGTTCGAAGTAGAAAAATGGTTTCTGGTTCTGTTAATAGCCTTATGAAAACAATTGATGACGGGTTCATGCCCATCATTAGTGAGGAGCCGGGATACATAGCCTATTATGTTGTCGACTCCGGTGATGGACTGGTCACCGCTGTAAGTATATTTGAGGACGAAGAAACGAGTGTTAAATCGAATAATTTGGCCCAGGAGTGGATATCTAAACATTTAGGGGATTTGGTTCCCGGTAAGGCCCAAGTAATATCCGGACCAGTAATGGTACCAAGTCAAAGTTAAACGAATGGAGAAAATTATGCCCCGATTGAAATATCCGCTTGCCGTTCCAGTTAAGGCAGGCTTAAAGACTATAAATCTATTTGAACTTAGGGCTGAGACTTCACTTCGAGACAATGTCAATGATTTTCGAGAATATGCCGATGTTCTTTATAGTGCTCACGCTCCAACTACCATAGGTGAAGAACGATTGAATATTGCAGCAACAGATAGTGACTTTAGAAACGAGTGTATTTTGGTTTTTAAAGATTATATTGATCGCTGTGCAATGTTTCCAAATATTGGACAAATTAACATGCATTTTGGTCTTAAGAACTGGGTTTCTGAGACGCAGCCACGTGGCCAAAAAGGGGATTATGAGACACACATTGAATCGATAAGGACTCTTTCAGACTACGCGCGAACCTCAGGAATTGAAATTGTTTTGGAGAATTTGAATTGCTATTGGGCGCTCAATAATATTTCGGATGATACTGATTTCGCTCAGGTTAACTGGGATAATTCCAATGAGGCCTTTGGAATGAATCCGGAGGAATGGATTGAGATGTGCCTGGATGTTGATAGAGACAATGTCCAACTTTGTCTCGATACCAGCCATGTGTCGACCTATGGACACAGATTTCCAGAAGAGGAGCGTGCGGGAAAGATTGAGGCTTTTCTCAATCGTCCGGACCTCATTACCCATGTACATTGGAGTGACAATTATCTTTATGACGTTAGAGGGAGAAATGATTCCCATCTGTCTGTGGGCAAGGGTTCAATACCTACAGACTTTCATCGGCGGGTCAAAGCTTTACAAGCGACCATTCTCTTAGAGCATTTTTACACCAAAGAAGAGTTACATGAAGAACTTGAGTATATTGAACGTTTGTAATTATTTTGGGTAAATTCACTTTTGGGAATAATACAGCGTAGATTAAAGCTTTTCTAGGAACAAAACAAGGTGATTTGAAGGGACTGGTGCCGAAGGAGGGATTCGAACCCACACACCCTTGCGGATACTACGTCCTGAACGTAGCGCGTCTACCGTTCCGCCACTTCGGCATTTTCTGGTGGGCGATAGAGGACTCGAACCTCTGACCTCTACCGTGTGAAGGTAGCGCTCTAACCAGCTGAGCTAACCGCCCTAATTTTGCCCGGTAAGACCGAGCCTTAGAGAACAGTTTGGTTTCTGGCTACGGCTGGATTTGAACCAGCGACCTAGCGCTTATGAAGCGCCCGCTCTAACCCCTGAGCTACGTAGCCATGCTAGTCCCACAGACTAATAAAATATAATAGCCGATATAGGGGGTGTCAAACAATGGATTCGACAACGAAACCGAATATAGAAGCTGATGTGATTTTAAATGAGACAAACGCTAAATTGCATAACTTGCTGATTGGGCTTGCAAGTTCTGTGGCAAATTTTCCTGGATTCTTAGGTATGGAAACTGTCCAAGCCATAGAAGTAGAACCTATTGTCGGTTTTCCCGACAGAGGTTGCATTGTCGTGACCCCGGAAGGGTTTTTAAAGGAACTGATCCTATCAGTACTGCCTGGAGCATCTACTTTGGGAGGTTATGAACAATCAGAGCAATTGAAAGATTTGGATTTGCCACCGGAGGAGGAAACGGTATACCTTTACCGAGCCATAAAATTGCTATCCAAGTAGGCCTAGAATATTGATTTTAAAAAGAGGTATGTGCAAATGGGTAATATAGGGATAACTACATTTCCAACAGATTATGCTATTGATATAGCAGTTTTGGCAGCGAAAGCGGAAGAAGCTGGATTCGATTCATTGTGGGTTGCTGAGCATCCAGTATTACCTGTGGGTGCAGAAACACCTTGGCCGGGTCCAGGTGGTGTGATACCTAAAAAGTATGCCGATGTGGCCGATCCCTTTGTGGCTTTAGGTCGAGCTTCGGCAGTTACAGATAAGCTATTATTAGGAACAGGTATTTGCTTGGTGCCAGAAAGAAACCCTCTTATACTCGCAAAAGAGGTAGCGACTCTAGATATGTATGCCAAGGGCAGATTTTTGTTTGGTATTGGGGCCGGCTGGTTAAAAGAAGAAACGGATATTATGGGAGGTGATTTTGCCCACCGTTGGACTCAGACCAGAGAATCTGTGATGGCCATGAAAGAACTTTGGACCACGGTGGAAAGTGAATATCACGGTAAGTATTATGATTTTCCTCCTGTGTATTCTTTTCCAATGCCAGTTCAGCGCCCACACCCTCCCATATATCTGGGCGGTCATGCAAAAAATGTATTTAAAAGAGTGGTAAGTTGGGGCGATGCTTGGATGCCGAATCGTATAACCCCTGGAGATATTGAGAGCGGTAAAAATGAACTTAAAAGACTCTGTGAGGAATCAGGCAGGGATTTTTCCACGATAGGAATAACTGTTTACGGTGCTACCCCTGATCCCAGTATAGTAAGTGAACTTTTTTCAGCAGGTGCCGAAAGAATAGTTTTATCCATTGACAGCGTCCCTGAGAAAGAAGCCTTGGAACAATTAGAAGGGTTTGTTAACGATTTCCTGTAAAAATTTGGGAAATCTACACTAATTGACCCAGTAACTTCTGTTATACTTCGGAGTGAAATCTCCCTGTGAAGTGTCCGTGTTTTGAGGTCCGGACCCTCATTGAGGAGAAATTTTTTTGCCCAGAAATATTTGCCTTTTATAGGCTTAACAAAATGTTGAGATAAATTTAGGAGAATTGCGGATGCCCGCATATGCCATCCTCGGTGCCCAGTGGGGTGATGAAGGGAAAGGGAAGATAATAGACTATATTTCACGACGAGCTGATATTGTGGCTAGGTTCTCTGGTGGCAACAATGCCGGCCACACAGTGATAAATGATTTGGGTGATTTTAGCCTTCACTTGGTTCCCTGTGGTGTTTTTAGCGATGGGGTCATGAATGTTATAGGGAATGGAGTGGTAGTTGACCCAGATGTTTTGATCGAAGAGATGGAGGCGTTGCAACGGGGAGGTATAGATATAAGTCATTCCCTCATGATTAGTGAAAGAGCCCATCTCATAATGCCTTACCATGTAATGTTGGACACCTTAGCTGAAAGGGAGCGGGGCGACTTTGCAATTGGTACCACAGGAAAGGGCATTGGCCCTGCCTACAGTGACAAAACATCTAGAACGGGTATAAGGGCGGCAGATCTTTTGGATTTGGAAGGTTTAAGGCACCGCCTGGAAGAAGTTCTTCCCTTCGTGAATAGAGTATTGACTAAGGTGTATGAGGTTGATTCCGTATCTATAGACTATATTTTGGATAAAAGTAGGATGTGGAAAGATTTTCTGGGACCTCTTATAAAACCAGTAGGTAGATATGTAAATGAGGTATTGGATTCGGGTGGTACAGTAGTCCTAGAGGGAGCACAAGGAATACTGCTTGATTTGGATCATGGTACATACCCGTTCGTAACATCTTCCAGCCCCACCATTGGCGGTGCCAGTACTGGTTTAGCGATTCAGCCTAGGCAAATTACAAATGTGTTGGGTATCTTTAAAGCTTACAATACAAGAGTTGGTTCAGGGCCATTTCCTACGGAATTATTTGATGATGTGGGGGAAGGAATTCGCACCATTGCAAAAGAATTCGGTACTACAACAGGAAGGGCAAGAAGAATAGGGTGGTTTGATGGGGTGCTGGCGAGATACAGCAACAGGATCAATGGATATACCTCTGCAGTAATTACAAGACTGGATGTGCTGGATCATTTAGACTCGATAAATATTTGTGTGGCATACAAATTGGATGGTGAAATACTTGACGAACCTCCAGGAGGGGTAGCGGCCCTAGAAAGATGTTTACCAATTTATGAAACTCTGCCGGGATGGGATACGCCTACTGCCGGTATATCAGAAGCCTCACAATTGCCAATTAATGCAAGGGTGTATGTGGATCGCCTCGAGGAGTTAATTGGTTGCCCAGTTGATATTATTTCGACTGGACCTCATAGAGATCACACAATAATGGTAAGGGATATCTTAGCCTCCTGAATTAAGCCGATTGGCAATATTTAGGAAACTGGGAGATCCGCCTCATATTCGTCCATTACAGGATTAAAGGTCGATATAAAATCATCATCTGGATCGCAGAGCGGGAGCCTGACTGATCCAGCATTAAACCCTACTCGATTGACGGCATATTTGATTGGGATAGGATTGGTAACCCCAAAAAGGGCTTTGAAAATTGGAAGTAACCGCTTGTGTTCGGTGGCAGCACTTTCAATATTTCCTTCGAGTATGAGTCCCATCATAGTTTTGATCTGGTTTCCGTAGAGGTTAGAAGCAACACTTACTACTCCATGCCCTCCAACACACATGATGGGAAATGTTTCGTCATCATTTCCAGACCAAACTCTAAATCCGTCGGGAGCTTTGTCAATAATATTGGTGATTTGAACATAATCGCTTGAAGCTTCTTTCACTCCCACTATGCTATCTATCTCAGCAAGTCTCAGTGTAGTTTCTGTTGTCATGTTCAAGGCTGTCCTAGATGGAACGTTGTAAAGTAGTCCCGGAAGAGAGGTCGCTTCTGATATCGCCTTAAAGTTTTGATAAAGTCCTTCTTGTGTAGGCTTGTTGTAGGCAGGAACCGTCAGTAGTAACCCGTCAGCCCCAACCTTTTCTGCCTCAATAGACAGTTCCACAGATTTTCTATGATTATTATCGGTGGTTCCTGCGATTACCGTGGCAGTGTCACCTACAGCTTCTTTCACCTCGGCGAATAGCTGTACCTTTTCGTCATCTGACATAGAGGGAGATTCGCCTGTGGTACCGCCTATCACCAACCCGTCAGTCCCTGATGCAACTAATCCTTTTGCAAGTTTTCTGGCCTGAGGGAAGTCAATATTACCGGCTGAATCAAACGGGGTAATCATAGCTGTGAGAAGTCTTCCAAAATCTACCATGTTCCTATTGCCTCCAGTTACTTTCTGAAACTACGTTGCGTTTCATCATTTCCTCTGCTATTTGAATAGCATTAAGAGCTGCACCCTTTCGTAAATTGTCGCAGACAACCCACATAGCTATTCCATTTGGATGTGAGATATCTTTTCGGATTCTTCCTACGAGAACATCATCGCCCCCGGCAGCGTCTATCGGCATAGGATACACGTCAGAGAATGGGTCGTCTACAATCCTTATACCCGGCTCATTTCCCAATATTTCCGTGACTTCATTAGGCGTTATTGGATCTTCGAATTCAATGTGAATTGCCTCACTGTGACTCACAGCAACTGGTACTCTCACGCATGTCGCAGAAACCAAAATATTGGAATCGTGGAGGATTTTTTGGGTTTCGTAGAGCATCTTCATTTCTTCTCTTGTGTACCCATTTTCTTGAAAAGGTTCTATATGAGGCAATACATTGAAAGCTATTTGGTGAGGATATTCTTTGGTTGTGATTGGATTATCCTGTAGAACCGCTTTGCTTTGGTGTTCCATTTCAGTCAGTGCTGCCGTTCCAGTTCCAGTTACAGATTGGAAGGTGTCGACAACAACACGTTTGATGGAGGATTTCTTCTTCAGAGGATTTAGCACCATTACTAAAGGGGTAGTAGAACAGTTTGGTATGGCAACTATTCCTTTGTGATCAGATAAATCATCAACATTTACTTCGGGAACCACCAAGGGAACATCTGCATCCATTCGGAAGGCTGAGCTGTCATCAATAGCGACCGTCCCATGTTTCGCCGCAAGGGGCGCAATCTCTCTGCTTACATCACCGCTTGCAGAAATGAATGCAAAGTCAACCTCATCCAAAACTTTTGGGGTACAGAGTTCGACCGCTATTTCCTGTGATTTAAATTTTAATTTTTTACCGACTGATCGAGTTGAGGCGCATAACCTTATTTCATCGATGGGGAAGTTTCGTTGCTCCGCAATGTCCAAGAATACCTGGCCCACGGCTCCTGTTGCTCCCACAACGGCAATTTTGCAAGAATCCAAGTTTTCCTCCGTAAATTTGAATATTAAACCGGTGGATGGGTCGACTGATAAAATGGAGAGGGTTATAGGCCCATAATTTTATCTAGCCCGACAGTCAATCCATTTGATGTTTCTGAGGCCTTTATTGCCATAATCACACCTGGCATAAAACTTTCTCTATTTATCGAATCATGACGCAGTGTCAAAGTTTGGCCTAAGGATCCAAAAACCATCTCATGATGTGCGACTCGTCCTGGCATTCTACCGCTATGTATTACAACCCCTTCGTGTGTTCCACCCCTGGTATCAGCGATAAGTTCTTTTTCAGCAAGTGGAGCCTCAAAGCGACTCCCTTTCCCCTCTACAGCTGCCTGTGCTATTGCTAAAGCGGTTCCAGATGGAGCATCTATTTTCGCTTCATGATGAACTTCTGTTAGATCAGCATAGTCAAAAAATCTAGCAGCTGCTTTTACTAAATGTGACATCAATACCGCTCCCATAGCGAAATTAGGAGCAATGATTATGCTTGTGTTATTAGACTCAGCTAACGATTTAGCCTTCTCAAAATCCTCTTGAGATAGACCAGTTGAACCAATGACACAACTGGCTCCAGCTGGTGCAGCGGCTTCCATTACACCTTTTGCGCCAGATGCGTTTGTGAAATCCACAACAACGTCAGCTCCTTTGACCGCATCTCTTATATTTTGAAATACCGGTATGAATCCTTCTCCATTAGGCAATGGTATTTGATCAATATTGGCGGCAATATCTGAACCACCAATAGGTTTCATACCTTGGGTTTTATCCACGGCATTTAAAACCTCCTGACCCATCTTTCCTAGGACTCCGTTAACGACGACTTTAATATCAGCCATGGTGGAACTCCTTTTATCACATTGGTTGCTCTGTAAAACCTAACTTCCAACAATTGAGAAGTTTTAGTCAGTCAAAAGGGCCTTACGAGAAAGTTTTATACGACCGGAATCGTCTACATCAATGACCTCCACCGTAATTTCCTCTCCCACACTTACAACGTCTTCGACTTTGGCCACTCTGTAATTTTCTAATTCACTTATATGAACCATTCCGTCTGTGCCAGGTGCTATTTCAACGAAGGCCCCGAATTTCGCAATGTTCACTACTGCTCCGGTTATGATGTCCCCAACATTTACCTCAACCTTTTCAATTTCTTTCCTGGGACTTGGAGCAGAAGACGACGGGCCATCACTATCATCTAGAAGTATTTTTCTGGACAATTTAATTTTTCCTGACTGGTCAACCCCTATGACTTTCACATCCACTTCATCTCCGACTGATACTTCATCTTCTACATTTGCAACCCGGTAATTGGCGAGTTCACTTATGTGGACCATACCATCTGTACCAGGTAATATTTGAACGAAGGCTCCAAAACTGGCTATTTTAGCTACGGTTCCGGTAAAGATTTCTCCTACTTTGATCTCTCTCGTAAGATCTTCCACCATCTGTATTGCTCTCGCCGCATCTTCTGCATTAGATGACCCGATAAGGACCGTTCCATCATCTTGTATGTCGACGGTAGCGTTGGTTTCTTCAACTATCGCTCTGATTGTTTTGCCGCCTGGGCCAATTACTGCTCCTATTTTATCTGTAGGAACCATGATTTTTTGGATTCTGGGAGCATGAGGACTGACATCAGATCTGACTTCAGGTATAGCAGACGTTATAACGTCCAATACTTGTGACCTGGCTTCTTTTGCCTGTGAGAGGGCCTCTTTTATTACCTCAAAACTGATGCTATTTACCTTTATGTCAAGTTGTATCGCTGTAACTCCCTCAGAAGTACCTGCAACTTTGAAATCCATATCTCCAACATGGTCTTCTAATCCTTGTATGTCGGTTAAGGTTACATATTCACCATCTTCACCAGTAATAAGCCCGACAGATATTCCAGCTACCGGGGATGTAATCGGCACTCCAGCATCCATTAGAGCTAAAGTTCCTGCGCAAACACTCCCCATGGATGTACTACCATTTGAGCTAAGAGCTTCACATACAATTCTTATTGTGTAGGGGAAATCTTCTTGGGAAGGTAAAACAGCACTCAAGGCTCTTTCTGCTAAAGCTCCATGCCCGATCTCTCTACGGCCAGGGGATCCAACTCTTCTCGCTTCTCCGACAGAATAAGGAGGAAAGTTATAGTGGAGCATGAAGTTTTTGGATACTTCTGGGCTTAGATTGTCTAGTTTCTGTGCGTCGCCTGAAGACCCGAGGGTGGTTACACCCAGTATTTGTGTTTCACCTCTATTAAATAGTCCTGTGCCATGAGTACGAGGTAAAATTGAAACCTCCGCTGAAAGAGATCGTATTTCTCTCAAACCTCTCCCATCCGGTCTAACTCCGTCTTTAAGTATTCTGACCCTGAATTGTTCATCTAGCAGTTCCTCAAAGGCTCCAGCTGAAACACTGGAATCAAATTCCTCTGACAGGGATTCTTCCAATTCGTCTTCTAAAACTTTTAAACGATTCCTCATATCTTCTTGATCTTCTGCGTCTGACATTGCCGTGTAAATACGGTCTCCCAAAATTTCTCTTGCTTGTTTCACAGCTTCAGGATCATGGCCTTTTGGTACAAAATCTGATTTTGGGGTACCAATTTCATCAGCGAAATCTTGTTGTAGGGAGATAATCTCTAAATTTACCGACTGTGCTAGTTGGATAGCCTCAAACACGACATCCTCATCTACCTCTTTTGCCCCGGCTTCCATCATTGATACGCCATCGGTAGATCCTGCAACCACAAGATCTAAGAGGCTTTCTTCAATCTGAGCATATGTAGGGTTAATTACAAATTCACCATCAATATACCCGATTCGGGTTGCTGCAATAGGTCCATTAAATGGGATGTTCGATATGCTCAAGGCAGCGGAAACCCCGTTTAAGGCTATGATATCTAAGGGTATTTCTCTGTCACTGGACAGTGTTGTTGCTATAACTTGGACCTCGTTTTTAAATCCCTTGGGGAATAAAGGCCTTATTGGCCTGTCTATTAGCCTGTCAGTGAGTATTGCGTGGGTTGTAGGCCTGCCTTCCCGTCTAAAAAAACTTCCGGGTATTTGGCCAATAGCGTAGTGTCTTTCTTCAAGATCCACTGTGAGGGGGAAAAAATCTAATCCTTCTCGAGGATTACTCATTGTGACCGTGGCTAGAACCACATTGTCACCTTGCTTGATCAATATCGAGCCGCCTGCTTTTTGAGCCAACCGCCCCGTTTCTAATTCTAAATCGTGTCCGTGTATATTACGGGTTATTGTATGTAATGAAATGTCTATTTACTCCTGGAGTAGTACCAGAGGTTCAGATGGGAGATGTGCAATAATCGGGGGGGGAGTGATGTGTAAGTTACTACCGCCTAAGACCCAATCTGGCTATTAACGACCTGTATCTGTTTACGTCTTCTGCATTCAGATAGCGTAAAAGCCTCCGACGCTTTCCTACAAGTTTCAGCAAACCTCTTCTTGTGGATTCGTCGTGATTGTGCTCTCTTAAGTGCTGGGTCAATTCATTGATACGTGAAGTCAGTATCGCTACTTGCGACTCAGTCGACCCTGTATCGTTGTCGTGAACGCGGTATTCCGCAATAACGGCTTCCTTGTCAGCCCTATCCAATCCGTTCTCCTGGATTTCTCTCTTTCTTGTTATCTAACTAATTTAAGTTTGTAAAAAGTGTAACACCCAATCTTCGGTGTAGCAATTTATAATTCAACATTGGATTTAAATTATAAAGATATTATTTTTGAATCGATTCTATGAAGGCAGTTACAGCCTTTTCAAACCCGGATGGGTTATCACCCATGACAAGGTGTCCGGCATTTTCTATTATCGCTAATTGACCACCCGGAATTCTTCCAATCATTCGGTCAGCAGTTTCAGTAGCTATAATGTCGCTCTTGTCTCCTCTAACAACCATGGTGGGGCACTGCAAGTTCTCTAAATAACCCCATAGTCTGCTAGTCATTTCTGGGTCTTGGGGACGCCCCATTCTTCCTTGGGATCTTAGGATTTTGTCATATTTCCATGTCCATTTACCGTTAGGAAGTTGTTTTAGATTGTTAACTATGCTTCCTCTGATTTGTATTGGATCCCTCCGAGGATTGTATTTGATTACCCTGTCGACAAAGGCGTCGATAGAGTCAAGTTCGTCCTCCTGCTCCACGAAGTTTCTTATGTTCTGAGTTCCTGCCCTGACATTTTCAGGTCCAGCATCCACAATTATTAAAGCTTTTACCTGGTCGGGGTTAGAGGAGGCATAGGTGAATGAGTTTCTTCCACCCATCGAAAGTCCCATCAGAACGAATTCGCCGAGGCCTAGTTTGGTTACTATTGCCTCTATGTCTTTTTGTTGTGTTTCTGGAGTGTAGTCTCCGTCCGACGCCCAATCACTGTCGCCATGTCCTCTTTGATCCAATGCTATTATTCGATATCTGTCTGCGAATGACAGGGCAACGAAGTCCCAAGAATGTGATTGTTGGGCAAAGCCATGAAGCAGTACCATGACGGGATTGGCAGGGTCGCCCCATTCAAGGTAATGGAATTTCATTCCGTTCACTTCTATTGATTTGCTTTCAGGCTTCCATTCTTTTTCAAAACTTACGCCTACTTCCCTTGCAGCATCATATAGAGATAATCCTTGACGTTCTTTAGTGCTCATAAACTTATCTTCTCCAGACCATTATTTTATTTGGATATTGTGACAGATTTCTAGATTGATGGAATTATATTTTTGAAGGTTGATACTTTTTCGTATTGATTGGCTATGTTATAGAGTCGAGCCTCTTGGAATGGAGGTGCAGTAAGTTGCATTGCCACCGGTAACCCCTTTGATGTGAAACCAATAGGAAGTGAAATGGTAGGAAGTCCTGTTATGTTTTGTGGGCGAGTTAGTCTTGCCATTAATGGTGCTATGAGTTCCTGGACTCCGTTGATATCTACAGATGTATCGTCTAATAGGGGTGCTCCTGTGGCCACTGTAGGAGAAACTAAAATGTCATAAGTTTTAAATAAGTCGTCTATTTTTTGATTATATATAGTTCTTGCCCTTTGACTTTTTACATAATCCACGCCTGATGTCAGAGCGCCTTGCTGCAATCGAGATTTAACATCATTGCCAATTAATTCTGCTTTAGTTCTAATATTTTCAGAATGTATCTCGGCTGCCTCTGTTAGAAGTATTGTTCCGGATATAGCTAGGGTATGTTCAAGTATAGGTACTTCAGCAGGTTCGACTTTGGCCCCCAAATCCGTAAAATGCTCGGAGGCTTTTTCCATCAAGCAGACTACTTCTTTATCAATAACATCGTAGAAATATGTTTGAGGGTTCCCTATTTTTATCCCACTAATGTCTTTTTCAATATCGGATGTGTAATCCGATAGGCTGTGTTTTGCAGAGAAAGAATCATTTATATCATGTCCTGCAATAGCGTTGAGCATTATGGCATTATCTTTCACTGTTCTTGTCATAGGACCTACAGTATCCAAAGAACTGCTCAAGGGGAACACGCCATATCTTGAGACTCTCCCAAATGTGGGTTTCATACCAACAATCCCACATAAAGCCGAAGGTATCCGTATTGATCCCCCCGTATCACTACCTAAAGCCCCCATGCATTGGCCGCCGGAGACTGCGGAAGCTGATCCTCCGCTAGAGCCACCAGTAACACATTCAGTGTTCCATGGGTTCTTGGCTGGCCCATAATGAGGGTTATGGCTGGTTGTCCCCAGTGCAAACTCATGCATTTGTAGCTTACCGATGATGACGGCCCCTGCCTCAGTTAATTTGTCCACCACGGTAGCGTTAAAATCGGGGATGAAGTCTTTATATATTTTGGACCCTACTGTTGTCGGTATGCCTTTGGTGTAATAAAGATCTTTGAGTCCGATAGGGATTCCGTGTAGATTTCCCTTCCATTGCCCTGACAAAATTTCTTTTTCTGCCTGGAGTGCATCTTTTTGGGATTTGTCACTTAAGACGGTTATAAAGGAGTTCAGCCGGTTATCTGTCTCATTTATACGAAGAAGATGTGAGGCTACGAGGTCTACAGGGGAGAGTTCTTTTTTTTTCAGTAAGCTTGAAGCTTCACTAATGGAAAGTTCGTATAAATTGTCCAAGGCTTAAACCTTTCCCAAGACAAAAATAGCTGATGACTCAGTTTCTACTGTTAGCACTTGGTCCAGCATTATGACAGAATTTGAGGCAGATCTAACCAAAGGTTCTAAGATGGCCCATTGTTCAGCATCTATCGATAATTTAGAGACATATTCTGGGAGTCTATCTGATTTTAGCTCGTTATCATGTGGCATTTAATATGGGCTCCGAAGATTTCCTGAAGCTAATCTAACAAAGGTATGCGACCCCAAGTCACAGAATCACTTTGGTCAGCTAATCCTTGCTCTTTTATCATTTCCCGAATACTCAAGAGAGTGGCGTTTACTTCCTTGGTTACATAGACCCATTCAGGCTCAGGAGGGAACCAGTATGGAGAAGTAATTCTGACGACTTTCTCCTCCGAAGAATTAAAATAAATACCAAATTTAGTTACATGTGGTAGCACAGCAAATCTCCCGTTAAAAGTCAGCCAAACTTAGCATAGGACATAATTTCGTTCAAGTGGGCTTAGTGATTTTATTATTTATTTTGATGTCATCACCCAAACCCCATCCCAATCTTTCGGAGGGTCTGCTTTTAAGCTTTGGCAACGACCTATATACATTTCAGTAATATAATCTGTCGGATTTAACCTTTGGCCTTCTTTAAATGATTTTATAGCAGGATCCCAGGCACCAACCCTATATTTTTCTAATCCATCTTTGAAGTAGTTCAATACTTCCATTACATTTGGGAATGTTTCTGCGGTATGGAAATCTAGTACCTCATAAATTCCTACAGGCTCTGTTTTACCTTTCACAATCACCCTGTCGATTTCCCTAGACCTATATACGCCTTTTAGATTGGAATGCGTAAACTCACTCACCAATATGCGAGCGGCGTACTGTTTGCAGGCCGATTCTAATCTGGCTGCCAAATTCACCCCGTCGCCTATAACTGTGTAATCCATTCTTTTGGGGGAACCAATATTTCCAGATACAACTGTGTCAGTGTTTAATCCTATCCCCATGTCAATTGGTGGTAGCCCATTTTCGGCCCGCACCTCATTCCATTCCCAAAGGTTGGTTATCATGTCGATTGAGGCTCTCAGTGCTCTATCTTCGTCATCATCAGTAGTGAATGGAATTCCGAAGGCTGCCATTATGGCATCCCCAATAAATTTATCTAACATCCCCCCTTGGTTCGTTATGGAATCCACCATGATGGAAAAATAGTCGTTTAGTAATTGAACGGTTCCTTGGGCTCCCAATTGCTCGGTGATAGTTGTAAACCCTCTGACATCTGAAAATAGAATTGTTGCTTTTTTTTCTTCACCGCCTAAATTATCATCTCCCTCAAGCAACTGGTCCGCCAGACCTGGGTCCATGTATCTGGACATAGTGGACTTCATTCTCTTTTCTGTACTGATGTCTTCTAGCATCACCATGACCCCAAGTTTTTTCCCATCCATGCTTATGAGGGGAGCAACAGTGCCATTGAGTGATAATGTTTGGTCGTCCGTTTGATAGGATACATCTACAAAGGTGTCAGTTTGTTGTTCATCCTGTACTTTGTTGATGCGCTCCATTAACCATTCATTTTCTCCGATGAAGAAATCTACAGCGGGTTTCTGTAATATTTCTGACCCAGTAATGCTTAGTATTCTAAGACCTGCTTCATTGCAGGTTATTATTTTTTCATCTTCATCTAGAGTTATCACGCCTGAGGCTGCACTTTGTAAGATGCTATCGTTATAGTTTTTCATATTCTGTACATCCGCAAAAAGCTGAGCATTTTCTAGGCCGACAGAAATTTGTGCGGTAAAAGCTTTTAATCTTTGCTCATCTTCTTCACTAAACGGGCCTCCTCTTTTGTTAAGGACTTGTGTAACACCTAATATTATTCTGTCCTTATTTATGATCGGGACGCACAATATCGACCTAGTGAAATATCCGGTTTGTTTATCAAAATCTGGGTTAAACCTTAGATCTGCATAAGCGTGAGGGATGTTGATAGTTTGGCCAGAAGTAAAAACGGTACCTGCAATGCCCAGATGATTTGGAAACCTTATTTGAGTACTTTCCAAGCCATCACCAATTTGCAACCAAAGCTCATTAGTTTTTGGATCGTTAAGGAATATCGAAGACCTGTCAGCGTTAAGCATTTTGGTAGCTTCCCCCATAACCTTGCTTAGCATTGTCGGCAAGTCTATCTCTGCAGTCACTTCCGAGACCACGTCAAGAAGCTTTTTCTCTTCATCTCTACTTTTCTGCATTTGTTCCACAAATTGAGCACTTTGCAGTGCTATACTTGCTTGCTCCGTCATAGCTTCTAAAAGTTCCAAATCTTTCTTGGTGAAGCGACCGGATTTTTTGTTTAGCACCTCCGCGCTTCCAATAATTACTCCGTTTAAGGTTTTGACCGGGGCGCATAGAATATTCTTGGTCATATATCCGGTCTGCTGATCTACTGCAGAATTAAAACGATCGTCATTGTATGCGTCGTGGATTATCTCGCCGACTCCTGATTGGAAAACTGATCCCGCTATCCCGCTTTTGTTGTGTATACGTATTTCTCTTAAATTAGCACCTTGGGCGAATCTGGTGTATAGCTCGTTCGTTGCTGCATCGTTTAAAAACAAAGATCCTCTTTCTGCCTTCAATTCCCAAGTTGTGACTTCAATTATGCTAGCTATTATTTCTTCTATTGATTCGTCTCTAGCGACACGTCTTGAGATGTTCAATAGCATTTCGGATCTATCTGAAGTTTCTAATTTTTGTGCCATAGTTCAACCTGTACTTTCTTTGATGAATAATATGTAATTGAACAATTGAAAACGATGATTATCATTTTTTGGAATTTCCTTCCAATGAATTTCTCAAAGTTACTATTGTTTCAGTGAGATGGTTTTTTTCATCGAGGGCATCTCGCTTTATATCGTGAAGCTTTTGGTCATATTCACTCTTGATGGTTTCAATGTTATCTCTTAAGGATGCAGATGTTTCTTTTAACTGCATAATTTCATCCGCTCCACCAGTTATGGCTTTTTGCACTTCGTTATCCTTGTTGAATCGAAGATCTTCAAGTTCCTGTCTTAGCGCCCCAGCAGTAGCCCGCAATTGGTCGCATTCTATTGCAGAATCAGAAATAGCCTTTTGAACATCGCGGTCTTTCTGGAATTTCAATTCTTCGAGTTCAGTACGAAGACTGCTGGCTGTATCCCTGAGTTGTTGCATTTCCTCTGCGTAGTCGCTGTGTAGTCTTTCAACTGATTGGCTGTTTTCAAACTGCATATTTTGAAGTTCTTCTCGCAAGCTAGTGATGGTTTCTTTCAGCTGGATCACTTCATCAACCCCTTCCATCCGGACCGATTGAACATTTTTGTCTTTCTCATAATTTTGAGATTCCAATTCTTCTCGCAATGCCTGGATACTGTCACCTAGGTGGCGTATATCCATTTGCGATTGCCGGAGCTCTTCATAAAGGTTTTCGGAATTGAATTCTTTCTCCATAATGAGCTGATATTACCGTATTGTGTAACTATCTTTCTAGTCTAATGTGACTGGTGCGTTATATCCTCACAAAAATTTGAATCGAGTCTGACATCTCAATTGTAGATGCTCCATGTACCATCACCACCAGAAAGGTGTATTTTATGTCCTACAACAAAACTGCAGCCCTATTGGAGGTACGCTCAGAATGCTCGACTATATATCTATCGTAGCCCAAACAGCGACGGGGATAGCGACCTTAGCTGTCGCAGTTTTCCTTGCATCACAGCTAAAGTTGCAGCATAGGGATTCTCTGGTTGCAACTCGGACTGAACTGACCGGTGGTATAGTTCAGTGGATTGGTTTCATGATCACAGATCCTGGCTTCACCCACATATATTTAAGAGCAATTGAAGGTGATACAGCCTTGAATAAGGAAGAGAGACATCGATTCAATGTATTCATGGTGTCGTATTTTTTAAGAATCCAAGAGCTGTGGGATTACGACAATAACAGCGATCAAGTAACAATGTATGCAAATATAATGCTAGGTACTGGACCGGGTGTGATTGACTGGTATCAAAATATGGGCAGATTTGTAATGGTCCCCCGCTTCACCAAATATCTTGATGAACTGATTCAAAATTAATTGGCCAAGCAATCTCAGATTGTTATTTTCTAGCCTGCCTTTTGAAATATTTCAATCCATTCAGAAAGGTTCCAATCACCCATTTTATACCTTTTGAGAATCTGATTTTTTTCACCTACTAGAATTTTTGTAGATCGGCTCAACCCTGTGATCGACTTTAATGTGCTGGCGTCAGCTGGTAGAGCATAAATCCAGTTGGGGTTTCCGACTGCCATTCGTTTGAGGTCCTTAAATTTATAACCGGGATTCATCCCTATAATGTAAATATTTGCCAAAGATGAAAGTTCTTCATCAGTGTTAGCTAATTTCCGTAACTCGGAAATACATGTACCTCAATCAGGGGATATAAAAAGTAAGAATTCGGGTTTGTTATCGACTAAAAACTGATCTGAAGATATTTTTCCATGGGAGGTATTCAGCTGAAAATACGGCAATTTTTCAATAGAAGACTCTTCTGCTGCACTGTTTAATCGCTGTGGTACTACGGTATTTTGTTCAGTGGTACATGCTAACGCAACGACTACAAATAATAAGGGTAAAAAAATCGATTTATTCAACCATTCACCCCACTGTGACTGAGTGTTTTACAACCGGCATTTATTCTTTCTTGTAATCCTGATCTAAAATTTCTTTTTCTTTTAGTGCTTTTGTCAATTTCTCCAAACGAACGAGCGCCACAACGCCTACCATCCCGAAAACAAAACCCATTACCGCTAATCCTTCCATGATACCTTCACTTTAATTTACTGATATGAACTACTCCACAGTTACTGACTTAGCCAAGTTCCTAGGTTGGTCTACATCGCATCCTCTCCTCACCGCAAAATAATAAGAAATTAGTTGTAGCGGTACTGTGGCCACGATAGGGGAAAGCGAATCGGAAACATCGGGAATCCTTATAACATGGTCCACTTTCCCGTTGATTTCTGTGTCTGATTCTGAGGCAACTGCAATGACTATAGCGCCTCTACTTTTTACCTCATTCACAGTGTTCAGCATTTTTTCATATAGAGAGTCTTTTGGTATCAATGCCACGACGGGCATGTTGTCGTTTATTAGTGATATTGGTCCATGTTTCATCTCTCCGGCGGGATAGCCTTCAGCATGTATATAACTGACTTCCTTTAATTTAAGAGCACCTTCCATGGCAACGGGATAGCTGTACCCTCTCCCAAGAAATAAGAAATCTGAGCTAGTGTAGTATCTACTTGCCAGTTCCTCGTACTGCCTTTGATCAACCAAGATGTTCCCTATCATTTCTGGTAACCGGGAAAGTTCCTCTGTAAGACTGGCGGCCTGATTATGGGAGATATGCTTTCTTTGCACTCCAAAGTATATTGCAAGTGTATAAAGAGTTACCAAGGAGCATGTAAAGGTTTTGGTCCCTGCAACCGCGACTTCTAACCCAGCCCTAATTTGAAGTGTTTGATCTGCTATGTGGGAAGCCTGTGTATTTAGGTAATTACAAAGTGTTATTTGGGCAATATTTTTTTCCCGAACCTCTTCCATTGCTGCAAGGGTGTCAGCTGTCTCTCCCGATTGACTTATAGATATAAAAAGTGAATCTTTTTCAAGAATCGGTTCTCGATAACGGAATTCTGATGAGTTATCCCATTCAGCCGGTATACCTGCGATTCGTTCCATCCAGAGACGGGCAAGCATGGCAGCATGTAAGCTCGTTCCCATCCCTGTAAGGATTATTTTTGAAATTTTTTTGATTTCTTCTATGCTAAGGTTAAAATCATCGAGGTTGAATAAGCCTTTATCAGAAGATAATCGGCCCATTAATGAGGCGATTATGGCGTCGGGTTGTTCGCATATCTCTTTCAGCATGAAATGTCTGTAGTCACCTTTGGCCATAGAGAGAGGGTCATTTGCCACGACAGTCCTTTCCTTTTCTATTGAATTGCCATGATTGTCTCTGAATGTGATGGAGTTCGGCTCCAATATCGCAAGTTCCCCTGGCCGCATGTGTGAGATAGTATTTGTATGGCTTAGGATTGCGGGAATGTCACTTGCCACTAACATTTCATCCTTCCCATATCCGATTATAAGACCCCCTGCATTGCCAGTTCTAAACGCTACTATTTTCTCCGGCTGGTCATTGCACATAACGACTACGGCATTTGCTCCTCTGATCCTGCCTACACTCATCCCGGTTGCCTCCTCAAAGGTGGCACCGTCATTCATATAGTGTTCTATTAAATGGGGAATAGTTTCAGAATCTGTATCAGAACTGAAAATATGCCCCATTTTGGTCAATTCTTCTTTTAATTCCAGGTAGTTTTCTACAATCCCATTATGTACTACAGACAAGTTTCCATAAGTGTCGCTGTGAGGGTGGGCATTAATGGCAGTAGCTTCACCATGAGTAGCCCATCGTGTGTGTCCAATACCTGACATTCCGTCAGTCTTTGAAGTTTCGGTTAGCCTTTGAAGTTCGCTTAGCTTACCCGCAGATCTATAGGTTGTGTGGGTTTGGTTTTCGTTGAAAACTGATACTCCAGCACTATCGTAGCCTCGATATTCAAGTTTTGATAGCCCGTCTATTAAGATAGGTAATGCTTGTGAGCGTCCAGTGTAGCCAATAATTCCGCACATCAGGTTATATAGACCTCTCTTTCTTGTTGATCTCGTACACCCCTCTATATTTTTCCGGTAGGAGAATAGAAATCCTTTCCATTATCATGTCAGTCATCGATTTTAAGATACCACTATCAATCGCCCCATCTATTTTAGGGAGCGAGAACGGGCTTCCAATATTTACTTTTATATTTCCTGTTGGGTTCACCACTCTTACTACATTACCGATGTGTTCAGTTCCAGTTATCGCTACTGGCAATATAGTCGCGTCGGACATTTGGACTAGTCTAGCTACTCCCGGTTTGGCTTTAATCATGGATCCTTTACTTCTCGTCCCTTCAGGGAAAATTAAAATGGCGCCGTCCTGGCGTAACTGATTTAGGGTCCACCTGAAGGCCGTTACATCAATTTTGTCTCTATTTAGAGGATAAGCACCATACCAATGTAGAAGTTTGCTGAGGAAAGGTCCGGTAAACAAGCTGCTTTTTGCAAGAAATTGCAATCTTCTAGAAACCGAAACCGCCAAAATTGATGGATCTATGTTGCTTAAGTGATTAGAAACTACGATTAGAGGTCCTACTGGTGGAACATTTTCCTTGCCAGAAACTTCAAATTTGGCAAAGCATTTTAAAGTGATCTTTTGTAGAAAATTACAGGTTGGGTAGAGCATTAAATTTGAGATCTGTAAATAGATGTTATTTCATCCACCACATCTTCCAAATTCATAGTTGTGGTATCAATGATGGTATAGAAATCATACTTACTCAGGGGTGAATCTTGCCGCTGTGTGTCTATGAGGTCTCTTTTCTCCAGATCAACTTTTACATCGTTCAATGATAATTTGCCCTTGGATGCAATTTGTTCTTGGTAGCGTCGCTGGGCTCTAATTTCAACATTGGCCTCTAAGTATATTCTTAATTCTGCTTCAGGTAACACGACACTTCCTATATCTCTTCCTACCATCACGATTGGCCCTTGGCTGGCAATACCTCGTTGCTGCCTTACCAGTTCTTTTCTTACTTCAGGGATCTTTGAAATGATTGATACTGCTCGATCTATCTCAGGGGTTTTAAGTGTGGAGGTTTTATCTTTTCCGTTTATCAGTATTTTTTCAAAACCTGGAGAGTTGTCAATGTCAAGGGTCGTTTTCTTGACGGTTTCAATGATGCTTGAATTCTCCTCAAATGATATGCCTGAATCCAATATAGATCTAGTTGCAGCTCTGTACATTATCCCTGTGTCTAGGAAATTCCATTTCAAAGCCTTACTGACACCTCTTCCCACAGCGGTTTTCCCAGAGGCAACAGGGCCATCTATTGCTATTTGAAATTTCATAAAATAAATTTTTGCCTTAATATCTGTGATTTCAAATGTTGAAATAAGATTTTATGGTGGATTTGAAATCAGGATCATAAGAATATATAGACCCTTCTTCTTCTCTCGCCTCTCTTGATACAAGAATTTCTTTGGGGTCTAATTTAATATAGTTAACCACTGCTTCTTCATTAATCAGTGCATCATAGGATTCGTTGGTCAATCCCAGGTGATTTTTCAATATTGATTCGTTATGCTGTCCAAATAAAGGTGCTCCCTTCATTTTGACATCTGAATTTGCCGACATTTTCCATGGCTTGCCAGGATATGGAAGTGTGGGAACTTCACTTTCTGGATGATGATCAACTATTTCAAAAAAATCCCTTTGGTTCAAATGCTCATTAAATAGCAGTTCTTTACCATTCAATACTGCCCCTGCAGCCACACCTTTTCTTTGTAAAGTATTCATCAATACGACATTGTCCCATGATAGAGTTCTTGAAGATATCAATTTGTCTAATTCTTTTCGGTTATGTATGCGTGACTCATTAGATTCAAATCGATTGTCAGTGCCAGTTTCTGGAAGCAACAAATTTGATAATGATTTCCATTGATCCTGAGAATTAGCAGTGATGGTTATCCATTTATCTTGACCTTTGCATGGATAACAGCCATGTGGAGATATGTTGGGATGCGAGTTGCCCATTCGCTTAACTATCTTTTTGTTGGCTGTGTATTCAAGTATTGTTTCCGGGATAGTTGATGTAACACATTCTGCTTGCGATATCTCAATAAACTGGCCTTCGCCTTCCTTTAGTCTATGTATAAGCGCTGCCATTACAGCAAAGACAGTGTGCTCGGCGGCAGTGTAATCTGGATAAGGTATTTCTGGTTGAACTGGTGGGCCATTTTCGTATCCTGTTGCGGCCGCAAGTCCTGACGCAGCCTCAGTACCAAACCCTATGGCACCAAAACTCGACCACGGTCCAGTGTGACCATAACCCGTTGATGAAATGACGATTATATCGGGACGTATTTTTTGGAGATGCTCGTACTCTAGGCCGAATTTTTTCATCACTCTAGGGGTGAAATTGCATGCAAAGACATCACTTATGCTAATCAAATCGTGCAAATATTCAAGGCTGCTTTCATGGTCTAATTCTAGTCCAAGACTTAGTTTGTTTCTATTTTGCTCATTAAAATTTATGGCTCGATTCCAATATTTCCCATCCTCTCTCTCATCGTAAAAATCAGCAAGCCGGTAGGCATCCGGCCGTTGAGCTGATTCCAACCTGATAATTTCTGCACCCATGTCTGATAGGAGTTTTGTGGCGTAAGGCACGGCGATTAGTTGGCCTAGCTCAACTACTCGGATACCGTTGAGGATGCCATTATTTTTCATTTGACCGCCCAGTATTCTGAAATTTATCGATAGGTAAATTTAATTTATTAAATAGTATTTCCTCGGTATGTTGCCCTAATGCAGGTGCAGTTGTTTGTATATTCCAAGGAGTTTTGGATAGCTTAAAAGGTCTTCCTGGAAATTTGGGTGTATCTGAACCGGAATTACCAATAGCCTGAAAATATTGATCATGTTGATATTGCGGGTTTTCTATTAGATCCGCTGCGTCTTGTACTAATCCGTAAACCAGTTCACGGTGAGAGTGGGCTCCGTAAAAAAGTTCGTGTTTACCTCTACGGATGAAAGCAGCTTTCACCAAGTTCTCAAATTCCTCAGCATGCATCCTTCTTCCTTCAGGTGTCTGAAATTTGTGGTCAGCCAAACTTTCATCTCCCAACAGATTGGCAGTTTTGTTCCAGTCGGTAGATCCAAAAGTGATTGGGACGATATATCCATCTTTGACTTGTATAGGTGCCCGAGGAAGCTCTCCGTTCATTAATGTTTGTCTCGTTCTAACTATGCCAGAGGCGGCGTAACTTGTGGTTGTATCACGTACCGCTGCAGCCATGCTCTCCTGAATAGATATGTCCACTTTCTGACCGGTACCCGAATTTATCATCTCGTAGAAAGCCATTAATGCTGCTGAGGCTGCGTTAGTGCCTGCTTTGAATTGTGCTTGGTGGAAAGCGTGTTTGAGAGGAGATTTGTTAATTGATCCAAAAATGAACATCAATCCCCCCAAAGCATAAAATACTAGATCAGTTGCCTCAAAGTCTCTATAAGGTCCCGTTTGGCCAAAATTACTAATAGATACAACAATTAAATTGGGGTTTAAGGTACGCAGTTTGCTCTCTGTTAAACCGTAGGATGCCAGGGTTCCAGGTCGAAAATTCTCCACTAGTATGTCAGAATTCCTCACTAATTCTTCAGCAGCAAGATGACCGAAATCGGATTTTAAGTCGAGTTCAACGCTTTTCTTGTTGGTGTTGAGATATTGAAATAAAAGACTGTCATTACTATTCGGGTTGGTTTCGTCAAAGGGTGGCATTTTTCTGCAAGGGTCACCGACTAGAGGGTTTTCAATTTTTATGACATCGGCCCCAAAATCACCCAATAGTTTTGTGCAGTATGGCCCAGATATATAGTGAGTCAAATCCAGAATCCTCACATTTTTCAAAGCTTGGGGTTTCAATAGCCTGTCCTAATATTTTCTGTATTCTACGTGTGGAATTATAAACAAAAAGACTCCCTAGTTGAGAGGTTGTAATTAACTACATATAATCACAAACAGAAAGTATTCTTACCGTTAGGGGGTATGTTACCAATATGAATGATCAAGTTGTTTTTTGGGCCCCGGATGATTCTGGTCTACAAGTGTTAAAAGATGCAATGCCGGAAGGGGTTGAAATAGATTGGGTTAACTCTTCGGGCTCCTTGGAGGAATCGACTGAGGCATTACAAAATACCAAGGCGATAATCTTGGGAGGAGCCCTTGTATTTGACCTTGAATTGGCTGCTAAATGCCCAGAATTGCGCCTTATTCAAACTACTAGTGCAGGTACCAACCAACTTGATAAGGCTGCACTTGGAGAGCTTGGAATCAAAGTGTCCAATAACGGGGGAGGTAACGCCGTGGCGGTTGCGGAGCATACCATCGCCTTGATGATAGGAGTCTACCGAAAATTACAGTTGCAATTTAAAAGTGTGCAAGACGGGAAATGGATGTCGAACATTCGAATCGACTGGTTTTCACAGGCACATGAGTTAACTGGAAAAACAGTCGGCATAATAGGCGTTGGCAGAATAGGATCTCGAGTAGCCAAGAGATTACAAGGCTGGGAGTGTGAACTTATCTATCATGATGTCGTTGATCCAGATTCAGAATTGGTGAGTGATCTCTCTATGGAGAAGGTGGGATTGGATGAATTATTATCCACATCTGACATCATTACCTTACATGTTCCTTTGAATCGTAATACGAGAGGAATGATAAGTGATAGAGAATTTGATTTGATGAAACCCACTTCAATCCTAATCAATGCATGTAGGGGCCCTGTGGTTGATGAAGATGCTTTTATCCGTGCGATTGAACAGAACAAAATAATGGCTGCGGGGGTAGATGTGCTTGAAGTAGAGCCCACTCCTGAAGATAATCCACTGATCGATATGGATAATGTCCTGATTACTCCACATCTAGCCGCTTTTACTCAGGAGGCTTCAGACAAAAGCAGGGTATTTGCCACCTATAATACCGCCAAAGTCGTTAACGGAGGAGATCCAGAATCTGTCGTTCTTCCAGACGATTAGGTTATCGCGAATTGACTCGGGACACTAGACTTAAAGGTGTTTGCTCAAGTAATGTGGCACGCTCTGTTTCATTTAGCCCGGATCCAGCAGCCACTTTTTCAGCATATTCCTGAGTCATCAAGTCTTCTGGAGCATGGGCGTCTGAGTCCAGTATCAATGTAGCACCACTTTCTCGAGCTGTTTTCACAACATGCCCATTGGCCAAACCATGACCTTTTCTACCTGAAATTTCTAAGAAAACTCCGTTCTTGGCGGCCATTTTTGCTTCTTCGACCGTTATTAGACCAGGATGTGCCAATATATCTACATACTCGGATGATACAGCAGCTATATTAGTTCCAGGGATTACCGGCTCCATTATGGTTTCCCCATGGACGTTAACAATTTTGGCACCAATGGATCGTGCTTCTTTGGCCAAAAGGTGGATATCTTCTGTTGGGGTATGGGTGATTTCTACACCTGGGTAAACTTTTATGTCCCATCTTTTTTCTGCCATTTCACAATCTTTTTTTAAGGTAGCTAACACAAATTCCAGATTGCCTGGACCAACATGGTCCGTTATTGCCATCGTCTTATACCCGATCGCAATAGCTCGCCTTATGAGTTCGATCGGGGAAAGCACTCCGTCACTTAAAAAAGTATGGGTGTGAAAATCATACATTGATTAATAACCTGATATTGATTTTGACAGTTTCTCCATCGCATTTTTTGTGGAGCCTATAAAAGGCTCACCTGCATGCTCTGGATGAGTAATTTTAATTGAAACAAATATTGGACCATCTTGCCTCATCAGACTGGGAAGTTCACTTACTAATGTTTCTAGATCTTCAAAGGAATGGGAGCTTTTGTAGCCAGCATCATTGGCCATAGCAGATAAATTAAATTTCCCGTTTCCCGGAATAGGTTGACCTCCCGTGGTCCAATATGCGCCGTCTTCAAATACAAAATGAAGGAAATTCTTTGGTTCCATACCTGCCACAGTTACCAAGGAGCCTAGATTCATCAATAAACTTCCATCACCATCCAAAACAACTATCTTTTTATTTGGTTGAGATAATGCCAGACCTAAAGCAACTGAAGAGGCTTTACCCATCGCCCCAAATATGGGCAAATCCATTTCTTGGTTTTGAGAGACAGATTCCCAATATCTATTTGCGGTCATCGTGGCTACGACCACTTCACTACTCCTGATATCGCTAATGGCCTTTACCGCCTCGATTGCCGAAATCATGTCACTTCCTTTTTCAGTTTTAATCATGACCATTTTATAGTTGCCAGTTAGATCAGCACAATAGAATTAAATAATTGGACCTCTATATTGCATCTCCTCAGGTAGTTGGTCGGTTATACCTAGTGCTATCAATATTCTCTGGGCTGTAAAATTGGCAACTTCCTCAAGGGTCGTTATAGGCAGGTAGTATGGAGGGTCTGAAGGTAGGATAGTCACACCCAAAGTGGCGAGGTATTTCATGTTACCTAGATGTATAGCATTAAGCGGAGACTCTCGTGGAACCATTGCTAAAGGTCTTTTCTCTTTTAGGCAAACGTCGGCAGCTCTTCTTATTAAATTATCTGATAGACCTTTTGCCACTGCAGAAATTGTTGCCATGCTAGATGGGACTATGGCCATTCCAGTAGTTGGGTAAGTTCCACTCGCTATAGGCGCCTTAAAATCCCCTATAGCGAAATGCTCAAAATTATTGTTGGATGACCATTCTTCAATACTTTCTCCGTAGGACATACTCATCTCGTGCTGCCATACCATTCGGGCTGGGTTTGACGCGATCAGCGATACCCCAACTTTTCTGTCTAACAATGCGTCAACCGTTTTGGCGGCTAAAAGGGATCCACTAGCCCCAGATATACCAACCACAATTCGTGCCTCGAGTTTTTCCATTTTTACACTATTAATGATGCAATTGTACCTAACAACATGGAACAAGATACAAAAGCGTTAATTCTCATGAAGCTCATTCCCATTTTAGATAAATCGCTAGGCTTTACTAATATATATTTGTAGACAAGAAAAATTGTACTTAATCCGCAGCCACCGTAATAAAATATTCCTAATTGCATCCATGCGCCTAGTATTATTAGACACAATACAGCCAATAGATCCATGCACTGTGCAATTTTAAAGGCTTTAGAGATTCCAAAACGAGATGCGACTGAATGTAACTTCTCTTTTTTTTGAAAAGAAACATCTTGTGTATGGTAGATGATGTCAAAACTTCCAGCCCAAAGGGCCACTGAAGTTGAAAGTAAAACAGGCTGCCATCCTAGTTTACCAAGCATTCCGATCCAAGCTGCTGCTGGGGCTATGGCGAGAGCCCATCCAAGAAGCAAATTAGCCAACCAAGTGACCCTTTTGGTAAACGGGTACACCACAAGGTATATGAGAGCTACAGGGGCTAAAATCAGTGCTAAAGTGTTAAGCATGTAAGCGCATAGCATAAAAATGAGTGAGGAAATTATTCCAGGGACTAACAAATCGGTAACTGAAAGAATTCCACGTGGGAGATGCCTTTGCGACGACCGTGGATTTTTTGAGTCTATGTGTCTGTCTATAATTCTGTTAGCAATCATACCCACGGTTCTAGCCGACACCATTGCGAGTGTTATCCAAAAAAAGCTTTGAAAATCAGGTAGGCCCCGAATCGCAAGCAGCATTCCTATGTAGGCAAAAGGGAGTGCGAAAAGAGATTCTTGAAACTTTATTGCATCAAAGAAATTGGGTATTTTCGGCCAAAACCTGTTAAGGGGCATGAATATCAAAAACCGTACTCTGACCAGCGATTAGTGACCAGCAATTTTATTTCCTCTGACATTACTACGTCAGGAGGCCAAATTCTTTCCCTTCCATCAAGTGCGGTCTTTTTTGTAGCATCTATCCCGATTTTACTCCCGTATTTAGGTGTTGGGCTTGCATGATCTAAGTCATCGACAGGTCCTTCGGTGATCACAATGTCTTTATCTGGATTAATATTGCTAGTGACTCGCCACGCAACTTCAGACAAATCATGGACATTAACTGTGTCGTCTACAATGACTATCCCTTTTGCCAGCATCATCAATCCCAATCCCCAAATTGCATTCATGACCTTTCTTGTGTGTCCTGGATATTCCTTTTTCATTGAAACGATAACCAAATTATGGAAAACACCTTCTGCTGGCATATTAATATCTACTACCTCTGGCAAAGTTAATTGGAGTGCAGGAAGCATCAACCTCTCTACAGCTTTTCCCATAAAGAAATCTTCGGATGGTGGCCTTCCTACCACAGTGGCCGGATAAATGGGATGTCTTTTATGTGTCAAAGCAGTGAGATGGAAAACAGGATAATTGTCTTCAAGAGAATAGTATCCGGTGTGATCACCGAACGGGCCCTCTTCCCTCAATTCCCCAGGGATTATATATCCTTCCAGCACGGCTTCAGAATGGGCGGGTACTTCGAGGTCAACTGTTTTACATTTAACCATTTCGACAGATGAGTTTCTCAATACCCCTGATACCGCTATTTCGTCCATGTCAGGAGGTAACGGTAATGCTCCTGTCCACATAGTTACAGGGTCGGAACCTAACGCAATGGCAACTTCCATCTTTGGTAACTTCTTCAGTTCGCCGGACCTGTAGTGGCTTGCTCCGACTTTATGTGACTGCCAATGCATGCCTGCAGTGTGAGAATCATAGATTTGCATACGGTAAGTACCGACATTTCTTTTTCCTGAACTAGGATCTTTAGAAATCACCAGAGGTAGAGTGATGTATCTGCCACCGTCCATAGGCCAGCAGGTCAGATGAGGCAAATGATTTAGATTAGCATCTTGCCCCGTCTTTACTATTTCTTGACAGGGAGCAGATGAAATTCTTTTGGGCTGTGTTCGGGCCAGGCTTGCCATGTCTTTGAGAGTTTTTAGTTTGTCTAACATTGACTGGGGAGGTGTTTTTACAATTCCCAGAATGTCACGGACTTTCTGCGTTAAATCATCAGTATTTTCTACACCCAAAGCCCAAGCCATTCGTTGGTGTGTACCAAATAGGTTGGTCACAACAGGTATTGTGAATCCTTCTACATTACGGAAATACAGAACAGGGCCTCCTGACTTAACTGCCCTATCGGTTACCTCGCTAATTTCTAAATCCCTACTCACCTGAGCGTCTATATATTGCACTTGATTTTTAGAATCTAAAAAACTAATGAATTCGCTCAGGTTTTTATAGCTCATTTCTATAACTTAGTTCCGTCGCTGCGAAGTTCTGTGGAAGATAAATCCATTCTGAATTGGGATTCGGGTATACCTTGAAATAACGAAATAAATGCTTCAGGTATCGCCATATCACTTATAGTTTTAAATTCGCTATTTTGGAGACGCCCTGCCACTAGAAAGTCGCATTTATTATCCTTTACCTTCTGCAAGGATGTGTACATGTTTTGAACATCATTGTCATAGTATTTGGGGTCCACTAACCGTAGGGCAGTGTCGTTACCTATGATGAAGGTCGAATTTTGGAATATACTGGATTTTTCCCCGAACAATGGCGCACAAGTCAAAATCACTGTTTCTGACCTTTCAAATTGAGATACTCTCTTTTCTATTTCATTCGCTTGAAGTGGTGGTTTGTCCACATTAGATGCAGATATTTCAAACGCCACTGGAACTCCCAACATATCAGATGCAAGTTTCGAAAGCTCTATGTGTCCTTGGTGCATTGGATTAAAGGACCCAGACAATATTCCACCTTTGAAACTTTTGTCTAATCCCACTAAATTAGAGCCCATGTAAGTAATAGAACTAATATGGCCATTCACTAAAGAATCAAGATCAGAGGGGAATTCTGTTTCATCTACAGAAACAGACTCCAACTTGTTTAATTCCATATTTAATACACTGTTACCTAGTAGTTTTTCCTCTATGTATTGGACGATTAGTGAACTCACAAGTTCTTCCTCCTCAACCCTATTTCTTTCTCCTTTTTCGAGAATTAGGTGGGCGACATATTTTAATCTGGGGCCCCATAATCCAATAAACGCCTGATTGTCACCTCTTCTTTTTCGATTTGTGGATATTGCTCCTGTACATGAAACTCCAATAATGTCTATCTCATGATTGCCATATTGGACTCCCTGGATATATGCAGCTTTTGCCATCGATAACGCTGTTGTTTTAGACACGTATTGTCTGGGCACTTCTCCAATATACCGATTGAGAGATTCATTGGAATATGGAATTGTCGCTTCAATCAAAGTTTTCGATGCGCCAGGAACGCTTAATAACCAATTAATTGATTGGGAGCCTACTCCAGATACAGACATGACCAACTTTGTCTTCGAATTGTGTATGCGAGTAATGGAATATTCTAAGTCGGAATTCATATATCTAGTGTGCCTAACCTGTTAGATATCCATGTGCTGGTATGGAATCGCCGTCATTTCACAAATGGCTTTGCGATGCTTAAGTTTTACAGCAAAGACATATTTATATGTATATAGAGATCTTTCAAGATGCCTTTTAAAGAAGATTCACCATTTTATCACGGAGGGCGATCCTTACTCCAGAAAGCAAGCCGGCACTAGCTATTATGAATATGATGGAGGACCAATCAACCCCTGTATTTGGTTCACAGCATTGGATTACTAAACCAAGAGAGGTTCCTGCGGCCGGTGGGTGTTCAGTGTTGGTAACAACCATCAAAAATATGCCAATCCCAACGGATAGAGCTGCCGCTACATCAAGGAAATAACGATTTTCCAATACCTGTTGAATCAAAGGTGGAGATTGAAGAATCAGGGCGATTAGGGTTCCTATAAAGGCTGCTAAGAGATGCCCCCCAATTACTTTGCGTGGTGTTGCGGCCACACTGTTTGGAACTACAAATATTGTAAAGGCAGAGGATGCAATTCCGACCACTATTGCGGTTTTTAAGGTATCTCCAATTAGTAATATCAGTATCAGTGATACCGAGGCAAGGCAGCATTGTAAAAAATAATGGTTCCATCTGGAATGAATGTATTGGTCTAATATGTGCGGTAGGAAGCCGTGAGGAAGGATTAAGTGAGGTAGGTGAATGTCAGGGTGTGGCATGTGAAAGCCTTTGGGTGCTCTCAATTGTTTTTTACTCCCGACATTTCCTGTTTCTTAAATTTATCTTTCAAGGATATCGGTGTTTTTAGGGTCTGAATAGCCAAATTTGGGCTACATTCTCCTCAATTAAAGGAATATATAAACCTTTCAAATGCCCTGTTTTAGCAGACTGCTATAATTAGAGGCTAATTTGAAATATAAACTATTAGCAGATTATCAAAATTCTTTTATAATTATTCACGGTCCATCTCACATAGAAGTATAAAATGGATACTAGGTTCAACAAACGCCTTGGCGATATTTTTATAACAAAACCTAGGCGATCAGAAATAGCTCCTATCACTTTTAATGTAGATGAGAGAAGAATAAATGCCCGTACTTTTCCCTCTCCCCTAATACTGGTCGCGGTGTTTTTGGCTTTGATATTAGTGGGAGCCCTTTTACTGTCGGCTCCATTTGCTCACCATGAACAAGGGTGGGGGGACCCTGTTTTATCAATATTCACTGCCACTTCTGCCGTGACAGTTACAGGCTTGATCATAGTGGATACTGCCACCTACTGGACTTCAAGTGGTCAGGTTATTATATTGCTCCTTATGTTTGTGGGAGGGCTGGGATTCATGACTCTAGCTGCTTTCTTGTTGGCTGTTCTCGGTCAGAGAGTTTCAATGGCTCAGAGATTGCTGATTAGGGAAACCTTGGGAAGCGAAAATATGGGCGGTATTCAGAGGTTAAGCGTTACGATAGTTGCCGCTGCTATATCAATTCAGGTTATAGGTTTTTTTGCTTTGTTCGCAAGGTTCCTATTTTTGGAATCTCCTGGGGAAGCCGCTTGGCAGGCTTTGTTTCATTCGGTTTCAGGATTCAATAATGCGGGGTTTGTTATTTTGAACCAATCTGATGGCTTGCACGCATTCAGAGAAGATTTTATTGTTTTAAGCATAATAGGGTGGTTGATTATTCTGGGATCTTTAAGTTTTTGGGTAGTCCTTGACTTGGTATCGAAGGATTCGCTTAGAAAATTCTCTTTAGTGACCAAAATAGTATTATTGATGACGGTAGCATTAATAATTACTGGCGCGTCATTCTTTCTTTTTGCTGAAAGTAACAATCCTAAAACGATTGGAGATTTGCCGATAAATGCTCAGATTGGTGTGTCCATTTTTGAGGGTGTGAGTGGTCGTACAGCTGGATTTTCCACAATAGATTATGGGTATGCTAGGCCTGCGACTGATGTTTTTATGTCTCTTTTGATGTTTATTGGAGGTGCGACCGGGTCTGTCGCCGGCGGTATTAAGGTAACAACCTTTTTCATTATTGTTCTCAGCGTGGTAGCCATAATTAGAGAAAGAGCACATGTCACAGCATTTGGTAGAGAAATATCTCCGACCACAGTTCGGAGATCTTACGCTGTGACACTAATTTGTCTGGGTTTTATATTCCTATGTACTTTATGTTTGGCCCTTACTAACAGCCATATTCTAATAAGGGATTTAGCCTTTGAATCTGTTTCAGCTTTCGGTACAGTAGGGCTGAGTACTGGTGCTACCGAAGAGCTAAATAGATTGGGGCATGTGATAGTTGCAATTACTATGTTCATCGGTCGAGTTGGACCGATTATAGTAGGCCTTAGAATGGTTCCTAATAGAGAAGCGAGCCCGTATCGGTATGCTACGGAACCAGTTACAATTGGCTAGCGTATTAAATGCACGTCGAAGGTAAATTTTATGGCTAACAAACAGGTTGCAGTTATAGGCCTAGGAAGATTTGGAGTTAGTACCACTCGTACCCTCTATAATCTCGGCCATGATGTTTTGGCTATTGATAAAGATGAGGCCAGGGTTCAGTCCGTGTTGGGTCAATGCACCTACGCAGTATCTGCAGAGTGTACTAATGAGAGTGCATTGAGAGATCTAGGAATTCAGGATTATGATGTAGCGATAATCACTATTGAAACCAACATAGCAGATAGTGTCATGGCTTGCGTTCTACTCAAGACTATTGGAGTAAAAACAATTGTGGCTCGAGCTCGCGACTCATTGCATGCTAGCACTCTCAGGAGGATAGGAGTGGACAGGGTTATTCAGCCCGAGGAAGAGATGGGAACTAGACTCGCGCATAGCCTGTTTAATGCCAGTGTTGAAGAATACTTGGAAATAACCAATAATTACGGGGTTAGTAGATACAGAGTCCCAGAGAAACTGTCTGGCACAACACTTGAAGAAATAGGATTTACTAATAGTCGTGACAGTTATGGAATAACTGCCGTGGCTTTATGTAAAGGAAGGAAAGTGACCTTGAATCCACCTGTAAGTTCTAAAGTCGAATCTGGAGATTTTGTAATTGTTGCAGCTTTGGATAGCGATCTTGAAACCTTGGATGATTCTTCAGGTGGTGGAGAGGAACAAATTTAACTTAACAAAAAGTTAAATTTGTTATTGAAGAGATGGCCATATGATCCTTGCAGTAATAACAGGTTCCACCAGTGATGAGTATGTAACCGCCACTGCTTCACGGTTGGCCAAGCAAATGAAATTTCCAGTAAATTTACTTTATGTAATCGAAGTCGAAAGGAATTATCCGATCGATATGGAAATACCTCAGGATACCGAAAAGGGTGAAAAAACTCTATCCCAAATGGAAAAGATAGTGAGTAAATTTAAAGTCAAATCTAAAGGGGAAATACTCCAAGCTAGATTCTCAGGCAGTGCAATTATTAGTCAGTCAGAGAATATTCAAGCAAGGCTTATAGTCCTAGAATATAAGGAACGGAATTCTGACAATTTGTACGACAATATTTGTGGATACGTGGCGGGCAATGCAAAATGTGATGTAATTATGTGCACAAATACAGGTAAGTTGGCTTAGGAATTAAATGACTCAAACTTCAGAGGAAAACTCGAATTCTGGTGTGCAAAGATTAAAAAGGATTGCTGTCATCGGTTGTGGTTCACTAGGCACTCAAATCGCGATAGAATTATCATCGTCCGGGAATATCGTAATTGTAATTGATAAAGACCCGAAGTCATTTTTTTCACTGCCGTCTCACCTACTTGAAACCTCCAGAGTTGTGACTGCTGTTGGAGATGGAACGCAAGAAGTATCATTGAGGCAGGCCGGAGTACAGGATGTAGACCTTCTGATAGCAGCGACTACGAGAGAATCTGTCAACTTAATGAGCGGTCAATTAGCGCGTCATGTTATGCGGATACCGCTAGTAGTATGTTTAGTTAGGGATTCCAACCTTTTACCAATATATGAGAACCTTGGTATTAAAGTTATTAATCCCGATGGGTTGCTCATGGAAGTTATCAAGGAGGGATTGGATTGATGAGAGGTATACCTTGTACGCGATAATTTTAGGATGTGGGACCACCGGTATTAAAGTAGCTGAATGGTTGATGGCCTCTGGTGCTGAAGTAACACTGATAGAGGAAATTGGTGAGAAACAGAGACTTGCGGACAATTTGCTGGGCTCGGTAGTGGTTTTGGGTGATGGTACTAAAATTGCTACTCAAAATATCGCGGGTGTAAAAAGGGCTAACCTTTTCATATCCACCTTAAGCTCTGACGAAGACAACATGCTAGCATGCCAAATAGCCAAGCACCATTTTGAAGTAGACAGGACCATTGCTATAAGTGATACTCCAGACAATGCCAACCTGCTTAGGCTTTTGGGGATCGATATCGTAATCGACGTGACAGAACTTATAACCGAAAAAATGCAAAGCCTCGTCGCTCCCATGCTTGTGGAGGATTTGTGAATAAAACTGTTCGTAAAATAGCGTATCTTGGTCCTCCCGGAACTTACAGTGAGCAGGCAGCTAAGCAGTGGAACAATGTTGATGAACTTTTGCCAGTCGAATCGATTCCAGCTGTTGCAAAATCAGTGGAAGAGGGAGAATCTTATCAGGGAGTCGTGCCTATAGAAAACAGTATTGAGGGTGGAGTCACTTTCACACTTGATTTACTCATTCACGATTCAACCTTATCGATTTGTGGTGAAGTCATAGTCCCCATAAATCATTATTTGATGGCTCAGAAGGAAATTGATCTTGAAAATATCACTACTGTATTTTCTCACCCGCAATCATTGGGTCAATGTAGGCAATTTCTTCTGAATAATATACCGCAAGCTACCTTGATGGCTTCCTTAAGCAACGCTAAAGCTGTTGAGGAGATGTTAGATTCGACACCGAACTCAGCTGCTATATCAAGCGAAAGATCTGCTAATTTGTATGGGGCGGTAGTTCTGCAAAAAAATGTAGAGGACAACCCCAACAATGAAACCAGGTTTGTTATTCTTTCACAGGATGACCACGAAATAACTTCAAATGATAAAACCTCTCTTTGCTTTGAATTTGATGGAGATAGCCCCGGTATACTTAGCGAGTCTTTGACAGAATTCGCAGCTAGAAACATCAATCTTGTGAAGATTGAGTCGAGACCGAATAAAAGACGTTTAGGCCGTTATGTTTTTCTGGTAGATATCGATGGGCACAGGAGAACCGTTGAAGTTAAACAGGCACTGGACTCGCTTCAAAAAAAAGTGTCCATGCTGAAAATTTTTGGTTCCTACCCTAAAGGTGATGTGTAGCGCTTAGATCCTATTTTATGAGGGTTTTGCTGAATCGTCACTATTAATACCTGTCTCTGAATGAGGTTCCTCAGATACATTTGTGTCTGGACCTACAAATCTTGAATTCACTTGCTCTATTAAGGGGTCAATCCGGGCTTTCATATTTTCTATTGTTGGAGGTACGTTATCTCGAACTGTTTCAAGTGTCGGACCTAGCCTTTCTACTATTATGTCGGAAAATCTTTCAGCTTTTTCTCGCCAATAATCACTTTTCTCTAAAAGTTCGGACCGGGTTTCAGACCCAGGTTTAGGAGCCATTAGTATTCCGGCAACGGTTCCTATAATTGCCCCCAAGATAAGTCCGGTGGAAAAGCCACCACCATTGTCTTTAGCCATTAGTCGTCTCCTTTTCGATGGTTTTTTCTGGAAAATCCTCCGGCCCAGGTAAACAATTTTATAAGGCCGCCAAAAAGTCCCATGCTCCCCGAGAATTTACCTGCGATGTTATCAGTAATGTTTTCCACATTTTGAAAATTCCTAGTAAGGGACTCCAACAGGCGATTGATTTTTACAATAGTCAAAATTAAGAAAATGCAAATCAATGGGAGGCAAACTATGAATGCCATGTCCCGTATTAAGCCAACTATTTCATAAATATTTGAGTCCATAACAGTTCTTTAATCCTAGCATAATAGAAAAACACTCGACGAAATGAATCATCGAGTGCATCCTAATTTTTGATTTGCTGCTGCCTTATGGCTTAATAAGCATTCTCACAGAACCTTCTGCATCTTTTCTCTGAGTAACAATGTCATGGCTGTTTTTTTCTGCCCAGACTATTAAGTCATATGTGTTTAAAACGTCAGGTATTATCACTTCAACAAACGACGCGGTATCGGCATTTATTTGCTCACTAAGAGTTGCTATTATCCCGGCACAGGTCTTTCCTGTGCCATCTATTATTATCCATCCGTTTGATTCTTGGTTTACGGATGAGGTTCTATTTTCAGGATATACATCTATTTCGCCGGTTTGCCTGAGATCTAGTTGTTTTTTGAACTCCGATACAGATTCCCAGTGAACCCGAGAGTCACGATCTCCTTTTTGGCAAACGGCTCCTCTGACTCCAACAATATCAGGATTGACTCTTGATAGCTCGTCAAGGTCACTCATCTTCAAATGGCCTGACAGGGCTGTGCTCATGCCCAATTCTTTTCCCTCCAAAACCATTTCTTTCAGACGATCTTCAGGTACAAAGTCGAATAAATTTCTACCGTCTTTTACAAGTGTATCTATTAAAAAACCGTCACATTGACCTTCTTTCGCCAATTGCACCATGAGGTCTGGGTCAATGCCACCGTCATAGAGTAGATTGTCTGCAAAAAGTGAGCCAATTAGTTTAGTTTGAGTTCCTATTAGAGCTTCTTTTGCTGCTAATAACGTTTCTAGTGCCACATCGTATTCACTCACCATGAAGCCTACTTTGACCGAAGTTGCGTCCAGGATTCCGGCGGCATAAACAGCCATAGAGACGGTGCCTATTTGGTTAGGCACAACTCCTAAGGTGACACTTGCGTGGTGTGCACTTGGAACTTCATCTCTGATTTCTTTCACTACGTTAGGATGAGCCGAACCTACTAGGGCTTCTTGAAGGTTCTTGACATCGACTATATCAGCTCCGCCTTTTAGAGCTTGCTTTGCTTCATATAAATCTTGGACACTTACCATAAGAATCATTTTGTGTATTCCTCGTGACTAATTCTGTTCTGTGTTTCTATTTACAGCCTGCCTGTGGCAGCGGCTATATCATTTTTTAATCGTTTCTTTTCATCATCTGTAAGATCGGTCAGTGGTGCCCTGACATGTCCGCCTGACATGCCCATGAGTTCACCCCAGTATTTGCATAAGGAGGCAGGTAATGCTCCCCCCATCTTCTGCACAGTGTATTTCCACCATTTATCTGAAACCTCTTTAATTGGCTTTATGTTAGTGTTATAGAAATCCTTATCAAGGTCCCCTTCCATCACTTTGTCAATAAACTGTACATAGTAGTTGGAGTCAGGTGTATCAAATCTCCAGTCAGAGGTGTTGGCAAACATAACTTGTTGTTCAAAACCTAGTTCTTTTCCTTTTTGGAATATCCATTCATCGGGGGTACTTATGATGGCTTGCTTACCTATTTTTAAGTGAGTGTCAATTGAAAGTTCTGGATTGAAACTGGCCTCTTTGACTCCAACTACATTGGAAATATTGCAAATGCGCTCTAACCCGTTTGCATCTAGAACAGTTCCAAATTGTGGAGAGTTGTAATACATAATCGCCAAATTTGTGTTGTCGGCTAAGCTTCCTACCCAATCTATCACTTGATCTTCAGTTCGTGTAGCAAAATAAGGAGCAGCCACAATTAGTAAATCAAACCCAGCATGTTCGGCATAGCTGGCCAGATCTAGCATTTCTTTTAAAGATGTGTGGGACACATGAGCTCCAATTGGCCAGTTATTTCCAGCTTCATCGCTAACAATGTCATAGACTCGGAATCTTTCCTCTTTAGTTAGAGTCCAGAATTCCCCCATGCCCCAGGTGCAACCAGCACCTTTGGTACCTAAAGATTTTACATGTCGTATATCTCTGCGAAGTCCCTCTTCATCTATCTCATCTTCTGACGTAAAAGGGGTCATTAGGGTGGACCATTGCCCGCGAAGATTTTCTTTCGCCCAATCAACCGCTTCGGGTTTGCTGTATTCAGCCATGCAAATGAACCTCAATATGTGAACTTATTCATATAGCTGCTTCACAAGCAGCTAATACTAGAAATGAACAGAATTAATAATAGTAAGGCAAGGCAAGCAGTGTCAACGCAAGGATTGACGTATAAATAGAACTACAGAGCTTTATTACTTAGTTCTCAGTCTTTCATCGCCGTTTTGTATTGGGTCCTCAAGCAGCGAGTGCATAAACTGACTTTTTTCATCTGGCCATCAATTTCAATAGTGGCTTTGTGAATGTTCGGACTCCATGTCCTTCGCGTTCGCCTTTTAGAATGGCTAACATTATTGCCGGTACGTACCTGAATTTTACAATTGGGAGCTTCACATGTAGCCATTTTTCGCCTTTCGGTAATTTTATTACGTATCTTTTATGGGTCGCTGAATCAATTTCCAAGTCACTAAATCACCTTAGCATTGGAAGAAATCTAGGTTAAAAAATACCATATCCTTTATTATACTTCCAGCATATTTTTGTTGTGGTGTATCTATGACGGATTTCAATGTAACAATAGCAGATACTTTTTTTGGAATGTTTAGCTCCTCTGTTGTTTTTTTTAAGCGACATGTTGAAGCCATAAATTCTCTAAATGTCTTTCCGGTTCCTGACGGGGATACTGGCACCAACATGTACGGTACCCTGCATGGCATGCAATCTCGGATGTCCTCAGTTTCATACAACAATCTTTATGAACTTACAGACCAGCTCTCACAGGCGGCTCTTTACGAAGGAAGAGGTAATAGTGGGATAATCCTGTCTCAAATATTTCGAGGATTGTCTGATCATTTGTCCCGCCACACGTCCGATGTTGACTTTGAACTCATCGCAGGCGCTATTGAAAATGCCAGACTCAAGGCATTTAAATCTGTAGCAGAGCCGGCGGAAGGGACTATGCTCACAGTATTGTCAGATGTTGCAAAGAAGGCGGAATTTCTTAAAAGAAAAAATATCTCCATTAAAAATTTCTTCCGCTCCCTCGTTGAAGAGGCGGAAAAATCAGTAGATAGAACCCCTGAATTGTTGCAGATACTAAAGGAAAGTGGAGTGGTGGATTCGGGGGGATATGGGCTTGAAGTCATGTTGAAAGGTATGTCGATTTTCCTTGAAGGTAACGACCCTAATAATTTTCCTGTCTTATTGAGACTTCCGAAGGGAGATGGTTTGGGGGTTGAGAATCTTATTTCTGATCATTTTGGATCTGAAGATGATTTTGGCTATTGTACTCAATTTCTTCTCGATACCAAAACCGATATGGAGGGTATAGAAAACCTTTTCCAAGGTTTAGGAACATCTACTGTGATAGTAGGGGATAGGGATATATTCAGAATTCATATACACACCGTTGACCCGGGTAAAGTACTTACCAAAGCTATTGCGATAGGAAGTATAGGGTCAGTATCGATAGAAAATATGGAAACACAGTCCCAGGACATTTTAAATTCTTCCAAGAAGGAAAAACCTTCCGTAAAAATTGATTTACCTGGTCAAACGGCGCTTATGTCCATTGTTAATGGGGACGGGATTCTAAGGATGAATAATGAACTAGGTGTTGATCTGGCGATTGACGGGGGATTGGATATGAATCCCAGCGTGGAAGATATAGTTACAGCAGTCAATCAAGTTAGGGCAGATTCTATTTTACTTTTAACTAACGACAAAAATGTCATCCCGGCTGCTAATCAGGCTGCTGAATTGCTCACCGCAACCATCGAGGTGTTGCCGACGGAAACTCAAGTTCAAGGGCTAGAATGTATTTTTAATTTTAATCCAGAAATATCCGCTTTACAAAACAAAGAAATAATGGGCCGACTGATACCCCATATTAAGACAATTGCGATATTTAAATCCTCCAGGTCTGTGAAAATAAACGGTATGGAGGTGGGTCGATTGCAACCAATAGTGATGACTGAAGGAGAGATTCGTAAGTCTGGAGATACCTTGGATGAGTTATTCCTGGAGGTAATTCAAGAGGAATTAGGGCAACATGTAGAACATGTCACAGTTCTTGTGGGCAACGGGATGAATAGCAATGATATTGATCGGATCAATAAGATCTTGGATCACAACGTGGAAAATTTGGAAGAAGATATTATTGAACTGCACGTAGGTGGGCAACCTCATTATGACTACCTGATCTCTGTTTTAAGTAATTAATTATCAGTTGGCATATCGGCAATGGTCAATCGTAATTTGATGGTGGAAACCTTGAGAAAGATTCTGAAGCAGGAAGTAGCTTCGGAATTTAATAACTCCACTGTGATTGGAGGGATAGAGGCCTTTTTGTCTTCAAATGTCGGAATGCTCCCAGAGCGATTTTTGGAGCCTTTGAAAGGCTATTCAATTATGAATAACCAGCAACGAGCTTATGTAGTGGGGGAATTGATTCGAGCATTAACTCCTGATGTGAAACCTAATTTCTCAACTCCACGAAAAGATATTTTCTTGGCCGACTCTATCGAATCATTTAAGAAGAGCGGGAGGGGCTGGCCTGTAAAAAAGATATCAGAGTCTTTAGGTTTGAACACAGTAAAAGATTTGATTTTGCATTTCCCTGAACGACACGAGGATTTTAGTAACATACGGAAAATCTCTGATTTGATCAGCGGGGAAACCCAGTCATCCGAATTATCCGTGAAATCCTTGCAACTTAAGAAAAGTCGTAACGGAAAACATGATCGGGTGGAAATTGAATTTTCGGATACGACAGGTTCAATGAAAGTGACCTTTTTCGGACAGCAATGGATCCTTAAGGACCTCAAGCCTGGAGATAAAGTGATGTTGAGTGGGAAAGTGGAATACGAAAAAGGGAAACCGACATACAAGAATCCAGTTTATGACCGAATCAACCCACGGGTTACCAAGTTACATACCGGCCGATTAGTGCCGGTGTATAAATTGACTCAAGGAATTATTGTAAAGACTTTGAGAAGAGAGATACATGCGGCTCTTACGTCTGCCTTGGATCAATTAGATGAATATCTTCCAGAAACTTTGCTCAGCCGAACAGGTCTTTATCCTATAAAAAAAGCGGTTGCTAGATATCATTATCCTAGAAACATTCAAGATTTCAGTAGAGCCCGTAGAAGAATAGCTTTCGACGAATTGTTTTTAGTACAACTGGCCATGCGAAAGAAGAAACTTGATTGGAAGAACCAAGTTTCTGGAATATCACTGAATCAAAACCGTGACATACTCAGCCTATTCATTTCCACGCTACCATTCAAACTTACCTTGGCTCAATCTAGGTGCATGGATGAGATTTGTGAAGATTTATCTAGCGGTATTCCTATGCGCCGTGTTCTCCAGGGAGACGTAGGAAGTGGAAAAACATTAGTTGCCTTGACCGGGATGATACAGGCCGCAGCCGATGGCTATCAGTCTGCGATGATGGTACCAACTGAAGTTTTGTCCGAACAGCATTTTATGACTTTACGGAATTTTTTCTCTGATTCCAGTTCTACTCCTTTGATGGAAGGGTTACCGAACATCATTGAAACAAATATAGAAGGTTCGGACAACAAATTAACAATTGCCTTGCTAAATGGGAGTTTGGGAAACCGAGAGAAAGCCCTTACCCAAGAAATTATTCGCTCCGGGCAGGCCGATATTATCGTTGGAACGCATGCGCTTATACAGGATTCAATTGACATACCTAATTTGGCGTTACTTGTTGTAGATGAGCAGCATAGGTTTGGAATAAATCAAAAGAATGTATTTGATCATTTAGAACCTCGCCCTCACATGCTACTGATGTCGGCGACACCCATACCGAGATCCTTATATTTTACGATGATCGGCGATTTAGATTTGTCTGTGATAGACCAGATGCCAGTCGGAAGGAAACCTGTTCAAACATATGTTTATGAACAGAATAAGCGTGAAGAAGTACATCGTTTTATACGAAAGGAAATTTTGAAGGGTAGACAAGCATTCGTTGTTTGCCCCCTGATTGAAGAATCAGAATCTCTACAGTCAAGGGCAGCCATTGAAGAGTTTGAAAAATTGTCAAAGGACATTTTTCCTGAAATGAAAGTGGGATTGCTACATGGAAGAATGAAATTGCCAGAAAAAGAATCAGTAATGAACGAATTTCGGTCTGGTAAATTACATATTTTGGTGGCCACATCCGTAATCGAAGTGGGGGTAGATATTCCTAATGCCAGTGTAATGTTGATTGATGGTGCCGAGAGGTTTGGGTTATCTCAATTACATCAATTCCGAGGACGAGTCGGTAGAGGTGAACATCAGAGTTATTGCATTCTAATGTCTGATAACCCGAGTGCTGATTCGAAAGAACGCATGGAGATATTACATAGAATAAATGATGGGTTCAGGTTGGCAGATGAAGACTTGAGGATGCGAGGTGCTGGAGATTTAATAGAAGGTAGGAGGCAGAGTGGGACTCCGTTTTTTAGAGTCGCAGATCCATCTGATGCGGACCTTGTATCACTGGCAGGAATAGAGGCTTCCAAAGTCTTGAATTTAGATTACGAATTGTCTTCAGAAGAACACCAAGCATTGAGGATTCAACTTGATGAACGGCTTAAAGAACTTAGTATTACTTGAGAGCTATAAATTCGGACCTTGAATCAGTATTTATGAAACCGAATTTTCAGACATCATTTGACGCAGTACATAGGGCAGGAGTCCATTGTGCCTGTAATATTCATTCTCGATTTCAGTGTCTATACGCGCCAAAACCTCAAACTTAGTTACCTTACCTGTTTTTGAGGTGGCAGTAATTTCAATGTTGGAAGAAGGGGTGACATTATTTGCAACTCCAGGTATGTCGTATGTTTCTGTTCCATCTAAACCAAGTGACATTGCTGTTTGTCCGTTTATGAAAACTAATGGCAAAACGCCCATTCCAATCAAATTCGAGCGGTGGATTCTTTCAAAGCTTTCGGCTATTACGGCCCTGACTCCTAGGAGCATAGGGCCTTTAGCGGCCCAATCTCTCGAGCTGCCGGTGCCGTATTCTTTACCTGCAATGATTATCAAAGGAACTTCTTCATTTTTATATTTTTCTGAAGCGTCATAAATACGCATAATTTCTTCCGAAGGCTGGTGAACAGTCCAATCACCCTCCATAGCCGGGTTTAACTTATTTCTAAGTCTAATATTTGCAAATGTACCCCTAACCATTACATCGTGATTACCCCTTCTAGATCCGAATGAATTGTACTCCCGTCGAGGTACGTCATTTCCTAGAAGGAACTGGCCTGCCGGAGCACTCGGAGGTATGGATCCTGCTGGTGAAATATGATCCGTGGTTACCGAATCTTCCAAATACACTAACACTCTGGCATCGGTGATTTCTGTTCTTTCAGAAGGGTTCTTGGTAAAGTTTTCAAAGTATGGTGGTTTTTGAATATATGTGGATTCTTTGTCCCAGTTGAAATTTAAAGTAGAAGACGTTTCTAAATTTTGCCATTCTTGGGGGCCTTCGACTACCTTACCGTATTGCTCCTGGAACATCTCTGGTGTGAGGCATGAGGATATTGTGTTTGAAATATCGTCTTGTGTGGGCCAAATGTCTTTTAAGAAAACCTCATTTCCTGATGGGTCTTGACCGATGGAATCTTCTACCAGATTGACATCTACCCTACCAGCTATAGAATAGGCCACCACGAGCATTGGAGATGCCAGGTAATTGGCCTTCACTTGTGGGTGAACCCTACCTTCAAAATTCCTGTTACCACTTAGAACGGCTGCCACGGTTAAATCATTGTCAGAGACTGCTTCCGCGACTGGTTGTGGTAGCGGTCCTGAATTTCCGATGCAGGTTGTGCAACCATACCCAACAGTGTTAAAACCTAAATAATCTAGGTCTTCATTTAGCCCGGCAGCCTCAAGGTATCTAGTTACTACAGTGGAACCCGGTGCCAAACTCGATTTAACCCATGGTTTCCTTTGTAATCCTTTTTGTCTCGCGTTTCGCGCCAATAAACCGGCTCCCACCATAACTGAGGGGTTTGAAGTGTTGGTGCAACTTGTTATAGCTGCAATTGCTACTGCAGCATCCCCAAATTCCACCTCCTCTTCATCGATTTCTATTTTGTGAATGCGACCTGATGAATCAGAGAAAGATTCTGAAAAATTTTCAGGAATGTTTTCTAAGGAAATTTTGTCTTGGGGTCGTTTAGGTCCTGCCATCGATGGAATAACTTTAGAAATATCAAAATTGATATCTACACTGTAATCTGGTTCCTTTTGATCATCATAATAAAAGTTATTCATTTTTGAGTACTGTTCAACCAATTCCACTATTGCAGTATCACGTCCAGTGTCTTTTAGGTACCTTAGAGTTTGATGATCTATAGGAAAAAACCCACACGTTGCCCCATATTCAGGGGCCATGTTTGCTATTGTGGCTCGATCAGCAAGGCTTAGTTCTTTCAATCCTGGGCCATAAAATTCGACAAATTTCTCGACTACACCCACTGCTCGTAGCATTTCTACTATCGATAAAACTAGATCAGTCGCTGTGGAGCCATTTGGTAGGGTTCCAGTCAGTCTCACCCCAACTACCTCTGGTACGACCATATAGTATGGTTGCCCCAGCATGACTGCTTCCGCTTCAATTCCACCCACCCCCCATCCTAAAACCCCTAAACCATTGACCATCGTAGTGTGAGAGTCAGTTCCCACACATGTGTCCAAAAATGCAACAGGGTTGACTACATCATCTCCACTTAAAACAACTTCTGCCAAGTACTCCAAGTTAACTTGATGAACGATTCCGGTGCCAGGAGGAACTATTTTAAAATTATCAAAGGCGTTTTGAGCCCATTTCAGCAACTGGTATCTTTCAGTATTTCTCTCAAATTCCATTTCGATATTCAGGTTAAGTGCGTTGGGGACAGAGAAATTGTCTACTTGGACTGAGTGGTCTATAACCATATCTGAGCGGACAATTGGATTGATGATAGATGCATCAGCTCCCAACTCACTCACTGCATCTCTCATAGCTGCTATGTCTACCGCTACCGGAACTCCAGTGAAATCTTGGAGTAGAACTCTACCTGGCATGTAAGGAAATTCACTAGCCGGTTTATTGTTTGGGCGCCAAGATGATACTAATTTTATATGGTCTTCCGTTGCAGGGCCTCCATCGGCGTTACGTATAACATTCTCTAACAAAACCCTTATTGCATAAGGGGTTTTGTCGATGTTTATTAACCCAGCCTTCTCGGCAGAGTCGATAGAGTAATAGGTGTAACTACCTGATAGGGTCTGCAGAATATTTTTTGATATTAGGCTTGAAGGATTACCATTGTTATTCATGAGACTGTAACTCCGAAATTGCTAAGGATGAGGCAGTCGGCAACTCAGGAATAGTATCTCATCTGAGTGAAATTATCACGATAGCTATTAATATTCAACCCAGAGATTAATCCGCGTTAAAACCAACTTCAATTTAAAAGAGGGCGAGTAAAGCCCATATTTGTTATCTTTTCTGTCCAAAGTACTCGTAATTCAGCTCAGTCCATTTATCCCAGTCGGCAGGCACGTCGTCCTCGGCAAATATGGCGGTTACTGGGCAAACTGGCTCACATGCAGCGCAATCGATGCACTCTTCTGGGTTTATAAGTAGCATACTATGCTCTTCTGCTTCATAAATGCAGTCAACCGGGCATACATCTATGCAGGCTCTATCTAACACATCAATACAGGGTTCAGCGATAATGTAGGTCATATGCTATTTTTGTACTCCTCGTCTAAATGAAAATTCCTTATGGGATAACCTCGGAATTATATCTCTTGAGTATGAGGGCTTCAACGTGGAGACTGCTGTGAATTGTTTGATTGGCGAGAAATATGAATGTCAGAGGGTTATATTCCGGGATTTTAGATCGGTAATCTCGTCTTCAGAATAGCCGAGATTGAGCATGATTTCATCAGTATGTTCCCCTAAAGCAGGAGATGCCGATTTCACCGCCAAAGGGGTTTCGCTCATTTGTATCATGGGCCCAGCCATCCGAATTTTCCCAGCAAGTGAGTGATTTACCTCTACCACCATATCATTTGCAATCACTTGTTCGTCATTAGTCAGTTCTTGTATAAACCTCACAGGACCAGCCGGAACTCCCGCTGCATCAAGGATCGAAAGCCATTCTTCACCGGTTTTACTCAGTAATATGGTTTTCATTTCTTCCGATAGGGATTCTATTGCCGACACTATGGATGGATCTTCAGGGTCGTAGCCTTCTGAAAACCGTGGATCAACCACACCAATTGCATCGGCAGCTTTTTTTCTAAGCCTGTTGCTTAAGCAAGCGATGGCAATCACGTCATTGGCAGTTTGGTATGTGGTGTAATAGATACGAAATGCTGTATTAAATGGCGAGAAAATTTGTTGTTGGTCCAACAGGCTTTGGTACGGCAGGCCAGCTTGCCTTAAGGCACCCAAAGTCTCCACCAGTTCATCTTTCTCTTCCTTTCCATGTTCTTCCACCTCCATAAACCCACCTTGGATGAGTAGAGATGTCGAAAGCAGAGTTGTGTCGATTTTTTGGCCTTTACCGGTACGTTCCCTCGAAAATAAGGCCGCGCTAACACCCCAGGCAATCGCAACTCCCGTGGTGTAATCTGCAACGGCAGTCGCAGTCACCTGTTGTGGGACACCATCAACGACCTTATTGTCAGCAGCTAAAAGACCACTCATAGCTTGAATAATCAGATCGTAACCTGGTCTATAGCCATGAGGGCCCTGTCGGCCGAATGCTGTGTTATCGCAATATATTAACTTTGGGTTGGCTTCAGATAGGGTTTCGTAGTCAATCCCCAACTTTTTAGGGACGTCTGGTCGAGCGTTTATGATAACCACATCGGCATCTGCCACAAGTTTCTGGGCGATCTCAAGACCTTCTTTACTTTGAAGATCCAACGGAAGACTTTTTTTCCCCCGATTCAAGGCTATGAATGTTTTACTTTCCTTGGGTAGAAATTCAGTGTGGAGTCTCCAAGGTTCGCCTTCAATGGGTTCGATTTTAATTATCTCAGCACCCATGTCACTCAATAACATGCCTCCAAACGGGGCAGCTATTATTTGGGTGAACTCAACGATTTTTATTCCATCTAACGGACCTGGCAAATTAATCTCCGAATAATGAATTCAATTTACCTGACTATGGTATGTGATAATGTTATGAAAAACCATAACTTAGTCAAATTACATGGCTGTGTTGTTTTTAAATACCCAGGACATATCTCGTGACATCGCGTACCAACTGGCATAAAGAACATCCCGTGGCTTGCACCTGCGCAAAATGCCAAGAATCGAACCGTATAAAGATAAATGCATCTAGGAAAATAGGTCGAAATGAAAAATGTCCCTGTGGTAGTGGAAAAAAATACAAAAAATGCCACGGCCCTTGAGGCCTTTCTGTAACATACCTATGACCTCAGTCGCAGGAAGTCTAGAGATCTATGAATTGGCGCTTGAGTTAGGAGCTCCAGCGGTAACTCCACCGTCGATCACCATTTTGCTGCCCGTCATGTACGAAGATTCTTTTGAGGCCAAAAACAAGGCTCCGTAGGCGATTTCTATAGGCTTTGCGACTCGTTGAAGTGGAACAGTATGTTTTATTCTATTTTTATTTTCTTCGCCTTGAATTCTATGAGAAATCATATCTGTATCGATTGCACCTGGATGAATGGAATTAGCCCTAATTCCATAGCTGCCGTACTGTACGGCTGTGGATTTCGTGAACAATCTGACTGCGCCTTTTGAGGCGTTGTAGACTGGCTGTATAGTTGGTTGGCCAACTAGGCCAGAGATGGACGATATGTTGATGATTGAGCCTCCACCTGACCTTTTCACTTCAGGGATTACGCGTTTCGTACCTAAAAAGACATCTTTTGCGTTTACATCCATAACCGTATCCCAAATTTCTTCAGTCGTGTCGTCATTGGTGCCCCAGACTGCAATGCCGGCATTATTCACGAGTATGTCAATTGTTCCAAAATGAGTCACTGTAGTGTTGATAGTCTCTTCCCAATTTTCAGAGCTAGAGACATCTAGGTGAGTATAGAAACATTCCCCACCCAGCTCAGTAATCTCTGCTTCGAGCTTTTCACCTTCTTCATCGAGAATATCCGCTATGACTACCTTTGCGCCTTCCTTGGCAAATAACTTTGTTTCGGCTGCACCTTGGCCTCTGGCTCCTCCAGTTATTAAAGCAACTTTTCCTTCAAGTCTCATATAAAATTCTCCTCACCTTCCTCATAAATTACATGATCCACTGGACTGAATAATACAGCAGAATGAGGGAATGATTAGGAGCACTATTAATGCCCAATTGTCGGTAAAGGGTTTATTGGGCTGTATTTTTAGCGCGATTTTACACGGAAATAACGATCTATTCTTTATGGGGAGCAACTAAATACTTTTCACCGGTAGCTTGTTTCGCATAGGCTCTAATAGTTTCCGGTTGAAGCATTTCTTCAAAAGATATCTCTTCAGTGTAGTGACTAGCAAAAGTAGTCTTAATTTCTTTAACTACTCGCTCACGCATCTGTTGAAATGTTTCCATGCCAAATTTACCTATCATTGGAGTTAAAAGCCATCCGCCAAGTCCCCATTGCATACCAAAGGATCTGTTCAGAATTGTGGGTGATTGATCTAGTCCACCGTAGATATATACTTGTTTATAGGTATCTGAACCATATCGACTATATTCTTTAGCAATTTTGTTCGCAGCTATTTCCATCGCTGAGAGTATTTGCCCTGCAAGTCTCCCTTTATTTCCTCCCCCAGTCGCATCAAAACCTAGAGTAGCACCAGTCGCTTCGAGAGCATCAACCAGGCCCTCCATGAAGTCAGGTTCACTAACGTTACATATGTGCTCAGCACCAAGGTTTTTAAGAAGTTCCACTTGTTCCGATCTTCTAACGATATTTACAAGAGGAACAGAGTCATCTTTACAGATTTTTACAAGCATTTGTCCTAAATTTGAGGCCGCAGCTGTATGTACTATGGCACTGTGGTTTTCTAGTTTCATAGTTTCAATGAAGCCTAAAGCAGTTAATGGATTTACAAAGGAAGAGGCAGCTTCAGAAGAAGTTGTGTTGTCATCCATCACCAAACAGCTAGTTTTTGGAACACACCTGTAATGGGAATACATAGCTCCACCAGCGGCGCCAACAGTTTTTCCTATAAGTTCTTTTGCATTTGCGCCGGCATCTTCAATCACCCCGCCACCCTCATTGCCTACTTTCATAGATTGGCCCATTCTTGGAGTCATTGTTTTCATCAAACCTTCGTGGATTTTCATTTTTGCTACCGTATGATCACCTGAACCTGAAACACTCAGACTATCAAGATTGGCTGCAAAACTTATAAGAAGTCCTAAATCCGATGGATTAATAGGAGAAGCTTCTACTTTGATTAAAACTTCATTTTCTGAAGGCGCTGGTTTTTCTACAGTAATAATAGAGATTTCTATATATCCTTCACTTGTTACAGTTGATCTTATTTCTTTTGAAGTTTGCTCTGACATTCTTATTTTTCCTTTCGAATCAACAATTTGTAGCCTAACTATTCGTCGCTTGTGTTTATATTGCCAGCATGCCCCATTTCCGAGGTGTAGTAGGGGTCAAAAGCGGAAATTTTAGTCATGAATGAGTGACAGCGGGAGCAAGATTTCAACCTGCGATCTTTGAGTTATGAGCTATGAAAATCCAAAGATCAGGGTGCTGAAATAATCGCATAATTTTCATTCATTAACAATAGTTTCACCCAGCCGCTTATTTAGTACCGCCCCATCCTGCCAACTCGAGCCCCTGGCCTGATGGTCGGTGGGGCATCATTTAGTATGTCGCGCGCAAAACCTGCAGCAGCTTGATATTTTCCCATAAAGTCGGACCGTTCTGAGGCCGAGATTACCTCGTCAATACATTCGAATTCGCCATCGCAGCGGTCATTAACCATATTCAACAAACCGAATGGCCCGGCTTCACGATTGCGTAATACCACTTCTGAAATCGGCCTGCAAAGCATGTTGTTATAGGCCTGCAGGGCGGCTGGTGTGACACCATGTTCTAGGAATTTTGCGCCCATGATGCGTCCGTCGACAATAGCTTGGCTAGCTCCGTTTGATCCTGTCGGATACATTGGATGTGCAGCATCCCCGAGAAGGGCAACTGGCCCTTCAGCCCAGTGCGAGATCGGGTCACGGTCAATCATTGGATTTTCGAAAACTTCCTCTGCTTCTCGTATCAGTGATGGTACATCTAGCCAATCATAGGTCCAATCCTCAAAATGATGGATAAAACTTTCGATCTCCACACTCCGGAACCAGTCAGTATTATCATGCGTTGACGGATCGTCATAAGTGACTTCAGCAATCCAGTTGATTAGAGCGAGACCTGTATTTGGATCGGCCTCAGAAATAGGATATATCACCATGCGTTGGCGGTGGTTACCGAGACCTACGAAGGATGATTTCGTTCGAATTGGCCTCGCCCGCGAAGTGCCACGCCACATGATAGCGCCCCCCCAATGGATAGGAGGTTGCCTAGGAAACATAGCGCCACGGATTGCAGAATGAATACCATCTGCTCCAACAAGCAAGGTTCCATTTTCATAATCGGGTCCATCCGGCGTATCAAGCTGTAGCGAGACGGTTCCATTTTTATGAATATCATATCCTTTAGCCCGACACCCAAGCCGTATTGCGTCGTCTCCCGCCAGGTCCCGGAACCTTCGATAGAGTGCCATGTGGAACTCTCCTCGATGCACTGCATACTGCGGCCAGGAATACCCAGCAAATATCCCGCGCGGCTCTGAATATATTTCCTGACCTTTCAGCCCGACAAGTGCCCACTCTTTAGCCGGTACACCAAACTCATTCATGTCCGCGACGGTGAATCCGAGGTCAAACATCTCCCTAACTGCGTTCGGCTGAAGGTTAATCCCGACGCCAAGAGGCCTAGGGTTGCGCACGCTCTCGCAGACAATACACTCAATACCAATCTGATTCAGTGTTAATGCAAGTACAAGACCACCAATACCTCCACCTGCGATAACAACTTTATCTTTCGACATTGCCCCCATACTCCTTGATGAGCTCGATCCCTATACCTTTTCGCCGAAATCCGTCTGCACCATCAGGAGTCGCGTCTGACGGTCTGCGATCAGTGACTGTCGCTTGGCAGAGACCTGCTTCGTGTCTCCAGTTGGGTTCAACAGTTGATGCCATTCGCTAATCGAACGGTAGGCCGTTAACTCCACCACCTCGTCCGCCGCCGCCAGCAGATCCTTGCCGTAGAGCACCATACGTGCATCATGCGCTCGAAGCCAAGGCCAAAGCGTCTCCGCGGACAGCTCGCGAAACTCTGCCTCGGATCCCGAGCGAAGGCGATAACGGCACTCTGCAAGTATCGACTGAGGACCATAGGTCAGCGGGAGAGAGGCTAACTCATCACCGCTATTGCGGTAGAAAGGCGTTGGTTCGGATAACTCGTTGTCGTAGTCGATGATCTTTGTACGGGAGTGATTGATGAGCCGTGGACGACCGGCAAAGATCGCGCTGGCGTGCCGAGTTTCTTCAGCACGTTCAGGATCTGTTGTGAATGCGCCCCAAGGGCGCGTTGCGGTCCAATGATCGAAATCCGCATAGGTCGAATGGGTGACCACGACGTCCCCCCGACCACCGAACGCCCAGCCTCCGAAACCGATCATCTGTGCGCCGTTGTGGCGCATTTTCACCCATGTTCCAAGACGACTCTGACGCTCAAACTCCTGTCGGTGATCGCGAGTGACGGTGAATTCCCGCTGTACCAGAATGCCCATATTCCCTCCTTATGGATTGTGTTATTCATTATAGACACTTATTTCCATGTAACGACTGGTTTGGAAGAAGCTGCTACGAGACAAATTGACGAAGCATTAAATCTGACGCTTCCAGAAAGTTCGTAACCATATTTACGGAAATCTCTAATTTGAAAAGTGAGGTAGGAGGCAAAAAAAGGGATTTTAGTCACAAATGAGTGGTAGTGAGGGCATGACTCGAACTTGGGATCTTTGGGTGATGACAGAAATAATGCCAAGGAAAAATATTTTCAGATGCCTCGGTATTGCTTTCACGTATGTCTCTCGAAATTAAGTATCCAAATGTTGTAAGGAAGTAGGTGGAAAAAGAAAGATTAGATGTCGATGCCAAGCAGGTTGATAAATGACTTCTTTTGCTCTTCGCTCATCTCATCAAAAATAGGAACCAGCATCTCTGTCACTGGAAAATCAGCAAACTCCGGAGATGAGGTTTGCATAGAGGCGGCGATATTGTGAAGTCCATTGCCTTCCTCTGACCCTGCCATCAATGGACCACGTACAGCTTCCGGGAAATACCGTTCTGACGGTTGCACTTCACCGTATGGATCTTCACGCCCAAGATATCTCTCAATTGCTTCACGCATTACAACTTCGCCGTTACCGCGCTTTAACTTCCCTTCAGCACCATAAAAGGCACCAGACTGGTTACACAATGCTGCCCAGCGTGCTCGGATGTGAAATCCACGGATCGCAAGTGCTTCTTCTGGTTCACCATCACCACCCGTTATTTCACCGTTCCTCACCATGATGTAGTAACCACACTGTGTGCGCCCACCATTCATCAGTCGATCTGGCGGATGGGTATAGCGCTCAGTAAAGGCCCATTCAAAATCAGCAGGCAGGTCAGCCGCCTTAAGAATTTTTACAGCTGCAGCCGCACAGGCCTCGCCCCACTTTTTAGACCCAAACTCACCCTCTTTTTTCAAGCTCGAAATATCTATAATGTACATAATATTCTTGTATTTCTATGGGTTCTCTAATATCAAACTCAACTTACGTTGAATATACTACATGGTTTGTAATAATCGAATAAACAATCTCACATATAAGCCGATTAACAGGTATCATTGCCAACAATCGGGAAGGAATCCGATATACATGATTCAGAAAGAAATGAGGAAAAAGGAATCAATAAATGACACAGCGTAAGGCGCAACATCCGACCAACCGAGGTAAACCAAACTATGGGTTTGCTGGATTAGTCTCATTTCTTAGAACACCAGTCTGCCATGATCTTGACCAGTTGGACGCAGATATTGCCGTGATGGGCGCGCCGACGGATGAAGGCTCTCCATTCATGCCCGGTTCACGATTCGGGTCACGCTCGATAAGGGAGCAATCTCTACGATTCGGGGCTAATGGCGTTGGCTACTTTGACCACGACACTAACAAAGTGTTCCTAGAATATGAACTTGATAACAATCGAATTGTAGATCTGGGTGACGCGAATGTCATTCCCACTGACGTTGAAGGTACTTTCGAGAATATTACTAACCTGACTCGGATGGTGTTGGATAAAGGCGCGATGCCAGTGGTCCTAGGAGGCGACCATGCTATTACCTTTCCAGTTGTCCGAGCATACAATGAGCCTCTCCATGTCGTCCACTTTGACGCCCATATCGACTATAGACCCTTTGTTCACGGCTTCGAATACACTAATTCCCATGCTTTCCGTCACATCCACCAGATGGACCATGTTGAGAGCCTTACACAGGTTGGAATTCGTAGTATCCGCAACAACAAGGCTTGGATTGACGACTCTATCAACGATGGTAACCGTGTCATAGGAATGAAGGAGTTTAAAGAGATGGGTCCGAATGGCATGACCGAATTGGTTCCGAAGGATGCCGCAGTATACGTGAGTATCGACATTGATGTACTGGACTTACCGTTGGTTCCGGGGTGTGTGTCTGCCGAACCCAACGGAATGTCATATACGGATCTTCGGGACTCACTAGCGATGTTGGCGAGACACACTGAGATCATCGGATTCGACCTCGTTGAGGTCAACCCAATGGTGGATGTAGGAACAGGTGTCACCTCATACATGGGCGCCCACACCATATTGGAATTTTTGGGGCAGATCTGTGATCAACCCAGATGGATCGCTAAGCGGGGAAATTAGAGAGGATAAAAAGTTGGAGTTTCTAGAAAGAGTATAAATTCGACTGAAAACGGAATTTACATTCCTAGTACAACACCATCACTAAAAATAGCAAAAGTATTGAATTGTTCAGTTCACGACTTATTTCAATAACTCAGCCGTTGGATAAATTATGGATGAATTTGTAGTACAAACAAATAGATTAACCAAACATTACAAGAATGTTGTAGCCGTGGATGATCTCTCAATTGAGATACGTCAAGGCCGAGTCTATGGACTACTTGGGCCAAATGGTTCCGGCAAGACAACTACGATGGGAATGTTACTGGGACTCCAGGCCCCTACTTTCGGGACCTTTAGCCTGTTCGGTTATAACCATGGCCATCGGGAGTTATTACGGCGGGTTGGGGGTCTTGTCGAAAATCCCTCCTTCTATCCCTATCTTTCAGGATACGAGAATCTGAGATATTTTCAGATGACATCCGGGAGGGGTTCCGAAGAGGAACTTGAAAGTTTGCTTGATCGAGTAGGATTATCAGGTAGGGGACATGATTTGTTTCGGACTTACTCGTATGGGATGAAACAGCGGCTTGGGATTGCATTAGCTCTTCTAGGGGATCCTGACCTCGTGTTCCTAGATGAGCCTACCAATGGTTTGGACCCTGAAGGAATGATTGAGATGCGAGAATTGATCAAGAGTTTAGGGGACGGTAGCAGAACTGTACTTCTTTCCAGCCACCTGCTTCATGAAGTGGAGCAAGTTTGTGACAGCGTAACGATTATTTCAAAAGGTAGGCTCATTGCACAAGGGGAAGTTTCTCAGCTAATTGCTACGGCTGGAAGCGAACAAATACGTATAAGAACTACTGACGATAGCAAGGCATTTCGACTGCTATCGGTCCTAGGTTGGCTTGAAGATATAGCCATGAATGAAGACTCACTTTTGATTACCGCACCGATTGAACGTTCAGCCGAGCTAACCGCAGCCTTAGCAAATGCAGAGGTATATGTGGCTGAAATGGTGCCCGTTCGAAAATCCCTCGAAGAGTATTTTCTAGAAGTCACTGCCCGTGAGAATGAGGGTTTGCAGTGATCTCTAATCTTCTGATCTTGATAAAAGGTGAGTGGTTCAAGCTGAGACGGCGGTGGTTATTGTGGATATTGCTTGCTGTAATCATCCTTGTTTCGCAGGCATTTCTTTGGGGATTTTATACTGTCCATCACGTAACAGAAGGTGAAGGGACCAACACTTTCCTCTCTGATTACCAGTATATCGGTGATACAGCCACAGTACAGGTGTCCTGTGCCGAGCTGCTCGATGGACGTCTCCAAGAAAGAATCCAACCGCTTTCAATAGAAGAACGTTTGATAGTTGAGGGAGAAATAGCTGAATGGGGACCGAAAGAGTGTTCAGACTACGCTTATGAACCCGAAAAATTTTTCATGTTCATGTTACCGACGAGTATTGTGGGAAGTATCTATCTCGTGTTTCTGACCGGATTACCCTTTATGCTAATCATGATCCTATCGGCATCCTTGTTGGGGTCAGAGTACGGATGGGGAACACTGCGGGTTGTTGTCTCGAGAGGACTGGGGAGATGGCAGCTTATATCTGCCAAGCTGATTTTGTGTGTTCTAGTAGCTTTTGGCTGGTTGGCCGTTATGGTGCTACTTAACATTGTGTCCAGCATTTTGGCTGGGGTAATTCCTCCTGACGAGGGAGTATCACTAATAATGCTGCCTGAGGGAGATACGTGGCCATCAGTCCTGTCTACATTTTGTAAGTTTATTGGTAAAGCTCTTTACGCGACTGTCCCATATATATGTCTTGGAACCTTCTTTGTCGTTTTAACTCAATCAACCGCCCAAGGGATTTCCTTGTCGGTCGTGACATATGTGGCGGAAGCTATGGTGGTACCCGCGTTGCTGGCTATTTCCGAAAAACTTGAAAGAATCAATGAGGGTCTTCTGAGCTCGAATGTTAGAGAATGGATTTCTTTAGGAGACTCAAAAGCAGCAGAGGCCTTGAAAGGTGCAGAGACACCCGACACCCTCCAAGCCTTCTTAGTGATATTGGCTTACTCTGTAGTAATGCTCGTAATTTCAATATGGCTTTTCCAACGTAGGGACCTCTCAGGTGCAAAGGGAGAATAGACTATTGCAATACTGGAAACTTTTGATCAGCCAAGAATTTGTCAGCCGATTATCAGCACGCACTATTTTAAAAAGTGTGGTACTAAGTAAAAAGAGGGGAATTTAGTCACGAGTGAGTGGCAGTGGGGGGATGACTTGAACCTGCGACCTTTGGGTTATGAGGAGCACTAGGAAGTGTTCACCTAGTGCCATATGTTCCACCTAGTAACGATTATTCTTCTTACCTGTCTATTTGTTACAAATAATTCCATATTGTTTTGAATAGTTTGCCGGTTTTATTGCCGGGTATAGTATTGATTGGTTATCCAAAGAGAGATACTTCTTGGTCTAACGGGTAAATAGGTCTACGTAAAACATTATATTTATAGTTGTCGAAATCCGGTCTGTGTATACCAGGTGTATCTGCATCAAAAATGTGTGAAGACATATCTGTAAAATCAGATCTGAAGTGTACTGCACTTTTAACTACCAAAAGTCTTTTATGAGAAGGTTCTACACCTGCTGTTCGAAGCATTTCCGCATCATTTAGTTGCATCCTCTTAGACGCAAGTACAATTTCAATACCTCCAACAACCAAGGTAGCCATTTTGCCAATGTTTTCTACAAGTCCTCGTTGCATTTTTCCTCTTCTGACAAACACGCCATCGGACAAAGTTTTAACGTAGGCATTTATCTCTATCGTCTCACCATGTCGATCGTCGGTTTTGCCGCCGATCATCGCATTAACTGTATTTCCGACACCTGCCTCATGTGCCTGTTGAACGGTTTCTGGATCGAACATTACTCCTACCACTCCGCCTTGGAAATCTGCACTTATCATTGCTTTCAAGGCGATGGTGCCGTCACTTGGTCCTCCGCCACCAGGGTTATCTGACCCATCTGCAAATATAGTTAAACCTGATGGTTCTTCCTTGTTCACGAAATCTATAACATCTTCTATGGTGGTTAAGTCAGGTTGAAGTTCGTCTTTATATGACCACAGCATTTCTGTAAGTTCGTCTGCTTTTTGTTTCGCTAATGCTTCGTCTCCGTCTGCCGTAACCAGAATCGAAACACCGGCATCCTTCACATCAGCAAAAGGAAAGCCCATGGATATAGTTCCGGTTAGTATTTTCTCCTGTTTTTCCAGATCGTGGAGGTTTTTAAGTATAGTTATCATTGGTTCTCTTAAAGTGCACTGCATTGGGGGTAAAGTAATTAATGGCAATTGTCTATATTCCTGCACTGCTGATACTTCCCCTGTTACCATCTTTGCAATTAATGTTGCTGCCTCATATCCTCTGTCGTACATGTCGATATGTGGATAAGTGTCGTATCCAATAATAACGTTGGCTAAATCCGCCATCTTTGGGGTTATATTGGCATGAAGGTCCAAGGTAACTATTATAGGGATATCTTGTCCGACTAAAGCACGCGTTGCTTCAATAAATGCGCCTTCTCCATCTTCATGTTTTTCGGTGACCATAGCTCCATGTAGATCGAGTAACAATCCATCCACAGGAAGCACATTCTTAAGTCGTTCCAAGTATCTGTTAAGTAAGGTATCAAATGATTCCTGATTGATTACCCCAGATGGGATAGCGTAGGCCTCCAGCACAGGTATAAGTTCGAAACCGGATGATTTCGCTCCATCAATGTAACCACCATGGATTGTGTTGGTATTGGCATACCTATTGAATACTGCCTCTCCTCCGTCTATGTCGGGGCCGCATCCACTGGCTGATACATAATCGGCTAACGTTGTAGGGGTTACAGAGAAAGTATTTGTTTCATGACGTATTCCACCAGATGCTATCCTCATAATCTCACCTCAATGTTAGCTTAGTGTGAATCGGGTACCTTCCGGAGACTCTACGAAGTCCAGTACGGAATCTTCATCCCCGTCTTTTTGGTTATCTACTCCTTCTGCAACGGAGTCTTCAATTATAAGAACTTTATCGTCATCCAGGAATATTGATATGTCCCCTTCTCTTTCTTCGTCTATTCCGAATACTTGTTTTCTTGTTCTACCCCCTATACGAAAACAACGAAACAAGAATCATTTGAACTGGAACCGACCACAGAAGACATTATTGAAACCGCGAATCGGGAACAAGAAACAGCAACCAATAGGAATACACCTGAAAAACCGGATTCTGAACTGAATGTAGCGGATGTAGCAGATAGAGCGTTCATATAAGCGTATGACAACAGAATCAATAATCAGACAACTTGATGACCTGGGCGTATCCATTCAGTCCATGGGTGGGACGTTGATGCTGGAACCTGCCTCACGTGTACCTAAGGAACTAATGAATGAAATCAAGCAGTACAAAGACGACCTCTTGGATGTATTGCCCAAGGACGCGGAGCTGGACGACATCGTTCGTCACGTTCGAGAGGACGGTTATGTTCTTCTCTGGTCGAACGTTCTGGAGGATTCAGTTGCTTTCATTCATGATGACTTCGACCCTGTACGTTTGCCTCACGGATTCGTTCCTTACACCCTAAGCGAATTGTCGAAGCTCTTTGCTGATGGCTCACTGTCGGCAGACTCACTCCGATTAATTCATGTCGCTAAGAAACATGGAGGAAAAGTGACAGATGTTAGCTAAAGAGAACCAAGGACGCCCTCGTGTAATCCCTTCACAGCTCATACCTGAACTTTTGCAACACCGACAGCAGGGTTTATCGTGGGAAGAGTTAGCCCGATGGTTACGCAACACCCATGCGGTCGATTGCAGTCGATGGGCAGTACGGAGAGCATGCCTTGGTATGGGAGTTTATAAAGAATCTAACTTGTAGACATAGTCGATACCCATATTAAGTATCCCGTAGCACCTAACTCGCACGCACACGCGAACCGCATACGTCCGTGTCGCGTGCATGTGAGAGTTAATCCGTCATGGGAGTCCCAGCACCCTCAAACCTCCACACTCCGAAGCATACCCC
>DLRJ01000117.1:47739-153419 GCA_002500485.1 Dehalococcoidia bacterium UBA7891 | reverse complement strand
GGGAGAGCGCGGCGTTCGCAATGCCGAGGTTGGGGGTTCGATTCCCCCTATCTCCACAAATAAATCATTTTTCATCACCTGAATTGGAATTTATTCCCTCAGCCATGATGGGAATCTTCCAGGAGTAATTCTTGCGAAATATACCTCATTTCGCCGCCTTGCGGCACAAAGATTATGCGTATACCTGGGGGGCCAGCGCCTTAGGTGGAGCTAGTGCATGGACCTTCCTTATTGCCAGTCAATGGTTTGTGCTGGAACGATCTGACCAGAGCGCGATGGTTGGATGGTTCACGTTTGCTTCCATGATTCCCTTTTTGGTTGCCTCTCCATTTGGGGGATTTTTAGCTGATCGAATCGAGAGAAGAAAACTTACAATCTACACTCAAATTCTAGGAGTAGCCACTGTTGCCTGTGCCGCTGCACTGTCACTTATAGGATGGCTCGAGTTATGGCACCTATGTGTTCTCGCTTTTTTGGCGGGAAGTTGTCGAACTACACAAGAGGCTTCCATTGTTTCTTTAATAACAAATTTGGTACCGAGAGAAGATCTCCTTAACGCAATCACGCTGAACTCAGCCACCAGACATGGTTCGAGAGTAATAGGAATGTCAATTTTAATAATTTCCGGGGTATCACAAACTATCACTTTTGGAACTTTCGAGTTTTTGATAGGTAGTATTATTTTTGGGATTGGTTCCATTTACCTGATTTTGAAAGTCAAAAGCAACTCTATTGGTGAAATTTCAAGCCAAACAAATCTCTTTAAGGGGATTTGGGAAGGCGTCAATTACGTCTATACGCGTAGAGTAGTTGCGGTTTTTATAATACTTGTTGCTTTTCACTGTGCTCTTGCTATGTCTTTCGATTCTATCTTACCCGGCTTTACAAAAAACCGTCTATCATCAGTTGATGAAACTATGCTGGCCATTCTCGTCGTGTCATTCGGAATCGGCTCAGCTGCAGGAACTTTTCTATTAGCCGGTGTGAGAAACGATAAGCAGAAAGGTTTGATATTGCTGATAATGGGTGTCTCTAGTGGTATCTCTCCTTTATTACTTGGATTCTCCTTCGATATATCAATGGCATTCGCTTCCACACTAATAATGGGAGCAACTGAATCGGTTTTTATGGCCTTAACAGCAACCTATGTTCAACTTGTTACTCCAGACAGGCTGAGGGGGCGAGTTACGAGCCTTTACATACTTCATGCTGGAGGAGTTATGGCATTTGCAAATTTAGGCTACGGATACCTAGCTGATGTCTACAATGCCCCGAATGTTCTTATAGTAACGGGCATTTTATTCCTTATTTTCTTTGCTGGCATGAGTTTAAGTGACCCAATACTAAAATCGATTTACAAAGGTAAAGATATCTCAGCATTGGCAAGTTAATCATTATTGAAAAGGCCTTCTTTATGAACATAGAAAAAGCCGTAATCCCAGTAGCTGGGCTAGGAACTCGGTTCTTACCTGCCACGCTGTCGATTCCAAAGGCCATGATCCCTGTCTTGGATCAACCTTCACTTCACTACTGTGTCGCGGAGGCCATCAATTCAGGAATAACAAAAATTATATTTGTGATATCTGAAAATCAAAAGGACATAATAGAAAACTACTTTAGTTGCCATGATGTAGTCGTTGATGCTCTGAGAAGTAAAGGTGATATTGAATCACTAAATAAGATAGAAGAAATTTCGCATATAGTGGAAATGGATTTTGTTATTCAAGAAACCCCTCTAGGACTAGGCCACGCTGTCCTAATGGCAAAAAAAATGGTCGGGAAAAATCCATTTGCTGTTTTGCTTCCTGATGATTTGATTCTAGGAAATAACCCGACTCTAAAAAAATTGTGTGCTATTCATGCCGATGGAAATGAGCTTGTGCTGGCTATAAAGAAAGTGGCCCCTGAGGCCATTTCCAGCCTAGGCATTATTGCTACAAATGACCAGAAGGGCAAAATACGCGATATCACCGGTGTAGTCGAAAAACCTTCTTTAAAGAAAGCCCCGTCAGATTTAGCCATTGTGGGAAGATACATTCTGCCATTTCAAATATTCCAAGCCATAGAAAATTCGAACGAAGGTGCCTTAGGTGAGATACAACTAACAGATGCTATCGGAGCCCTGATACCACACTTGGGATGCAAAGGTTACTTATTTCAAGATAAGCATTTTGACGTGGGTATTCCCATCGGTCTTTTGAAGGCAACGATCCACCAGGCTCTGAAACGGGATGACACCCACGATGACCTAGTTAACTGGCTGGCAGATCTGTCGTTAGACAAGAAATAAATATCATCTAAATATGGTTAATAAAATCAGCACCAGTAAAAGCCATGTCAAAACACATATTCTTAAAATAAAATCTTTTGTTATGATTTCCTCTGGCCTCTCCCCAAAACCTCTTTGATTCACTAAAATCTGATACCTGCGCATACCAAAAATCACCAATGGAACCGTCAAAACCATCAACTTGTTTGAGGGTAAATTACCGGCGTTCACAGTATATAAACTATAAGCAAAAATCGTCCCGATCAAAAAAACATAAGTTGTGCGTTGCAAAACTAATTTGGAATATACTGGCAGTGATTTTCTAGTCAAAGAGCTGCCCTCTTCTAAAGCGATGAATTCAGCATATCTTTTCGACAATGCCATAAACATTGCTCCTAATGCCATGCAAATATAAAGCCATATGGAAACTGGGACATTTATCGCAATGGCACCCACCAAGACCCGTATTACAAACCCAACAGAAATGGACACTACGTCAACAATAATGATGCCCCGTAATAAAAGTGAATATATGGCCATAAGAACAAGATAGGCACAAATATAGATCACTGTGTCATACAAAAGGACAACACAAATTATTATTGCTACCGATGAAAACAAAATAGCGAACAGTAATGCTACCTTGAAAGATACCACTCTTGAAGCGATAGGCCTCAATTTTTTTTCCGGGTGGAAAACATCTTTGTCTCTATCCAGCACATCATTGAAAAGGTAAACCGACGAACTGGCAAACACGAAAGCAATAAAAATCACCGTTGCGTTTAGAAAAAGTTCAAAGAAAGATTGGATATTATTAAAAGTCCATGACTCATTAGCAGAAAACAACAATGGCAGAAATACCATTAGATTTTTTATCCACTGGCGGGGCCTCGTAGATTTTAAAATGTTTAAGATCATAACTGAGTCTGCAAGAACTATTTAATGAAAAGCTATTCAATGTAAATTTATATCTATACCCTAATACAAAATGCAAATTGAGAAAACGCAGAGGAATAAGCACATGGATATGGTTGCCAATTACCAATGTATCACCGGCGAGGGACCTCTGTGGCACCCTGATGAAGGAGTTTTATATTGGGTCGACATACCAAACGGGTGCCTTTACAAATATGATCCTCAAAATAGGGTGGCCAACAAGATTTTCCAATCAGGACAGATAGGCGGTTTTACAATTCAAGAAGATGGTGGGTTGTTACTTTTTATGGAAAAAGGCACAGTGAAAATTTTGAAAGATGGCCAATTAACTACTGTTTTGGAAGGTATTGATGGAGAAGAACATTCCAGATTTAACGACGTCATCGCAACTCCGGATGGAAGCATTTTCTGCGGAACCATGCCGAGTGCCGATAAACCTGGGTCTTTATACAAATTAAATCGAGATCGAAAGATTTCATTAATGATTGAAGATGCAGGCATTAGTAATGGTCTCGGGTTTTCCGACAATCTCAAATATGTCTATCATACTGATTCTACTAGAAGAACAATCTCTAAATACGAATTTGACCCTGACTCCTCTAGGATTGGAAAAGGAAAAGTCATAGTATCTACACCTGATGATGGCAGTGTGCCAGATGGCTTAACGGTAGATGCAGAAGATTGTATATGGTCTGCGCGTTGGGACGGGTGGGCCCTCTATAGGTATGACAGCTTAGGAAGGGAAATAGACAAGATTATCTTTGAAGTCAAAAAAGTATCCTGCCCCACTTTTGGGGGTGATGACTATGAGGACATTTTCGTCACTAGCGCCGGAGGAGACGATTTATCTATCAATGGTCCTCTAGCCGGAGCCACGTTCAAGTTAAACCTTCAAATAAAGGGGAAAGCAGAATTTCGATCCAAGATAGAGATGTGAGCTCAATCTTAGTGATAAAATGCGAGACCTAGGTACAAAAACAACTAAAGCAATGAATTATCATCATATATAACAGAGGTTGAGAGAAATGTCTGGGCATTCGAAATGGTCAACCATAAAACACAAAAAAGCTATTACAGATGCAAGACGCGGAAAGCTTTTTACCAAACTGTCCAAGGAAATTATAGTGGCTGCCAAACAAGGAGGCGGAGACTTAGAAATGAATTTCCGTCTAAGGATGGCAATCCAAATAGCCAAAGATAACAATATGCCAGCAGACAACATTGATAGGGCGATAAAACGTGGGACTGGAGAATCAAGTGAGGGGGTTGCAATGGCTGAAATAGTCTACGAAGGCTACGGCCCCGGCGGGATAGGGATAATGGTTGAAACACTAACCGATAACAAAAATAGAACTGTGTCAGACATTAGATCAACCCTTTCGAAAGCAGGCGGAAATATGGCTGAGAATGGAGCCGTCGCTTGGCAATTTGAACAGAAAGGAGTCATTGTCGTGGATGTCGAGGCAAATGACGCAGAAAATTTAGCGTTAGCCGCCATTGATGCTGGAGCCGACGATTTCGAAACCTACGATGGAACATTACATGTCTACTCTGAGCCAACCAGTCTGGAAAACATTCGCTCTACCTTGACTAACAGTGAAGCAAAAGTATCATCAACGGAACTGTCGATGATACCCAACAATACAATAATGTTAGATAGTAAAAAAGCCATTCAAACACTCAGACTCCTCGACTCGCTAGAGGAGTTGGATGATGTGCAAAAAGTTTACTCAAATGCTGATTTTCCTGAAGATGCGTTGGACAATTTTAAAGCAAGTTAACATTAGGATTTAAATGAGAGTTCTGGGTGTCGACCCTGGGACCATTAAAATGGGTCTAGGTGTCGTTGATTCAATTTCAGGGGATTTGAATTCGCCTTATCATGGTTTAATTACCCCGAGGCGAAAGGACCCTCTAGAGAACCGATTGGCACAGCTGTTTGAGGCTGTTAAAAAAGCGATAGAGGAAAACCAACCCGATGCAATCGCGGTAGAAGAGCCTTTTGTCTCTAAAAACCCTAAAACAGCGATTGCTATCGGACAGGCGCAAGCCGTCGTATTTATTGCCGGAGCACAGAAGGATATCCCAGTGTTTAAATATGCCCCACAAGAAGTGAAAAAATCTGTGACAAATTATGGGGGTAGTTCCAAAGAACAGGTGAGTGAAATGGTGAGCTTACTGCTGGGTGGTAGGGACATACAGGGCCCTGATGATGTCACAGATGCCTTAGCCGTAGCAATATGTCATATTAACTCTCACATGCTAGATGATTTAATAGGGAGTTCCACATGGTGAACACATTAATATCGGCAGTAACAGGCCGACTAATTTCCAAAGGAAGTGAGTACGTAGACGTGGAGATGGCCGGAATTACTTTAAGAATAAGTGCCCCTGTAACTACGGTAGAAAACATAGGGAACCTAGGGAGTGAAGTAAAAATTCTAACTTCTTTACAGATGAGACAGGATTCTATAACCCTATACGGTTTCATAACAGAAAATGACAGAAATGCCTTTGATACTCTAATAACAATTAGTGGCGTAGGACCTCGGCTGGCATTGGCAATTCTATCAACGTTTGACGCGGCATCTCTAGCTGCAGCAGTCTCTTCAGAAGATGTTAATGCATTTAAATCTGTCTCTGGTGTTGGTAACAGAACAGCCAATCGTATTTTACTTGAGCTAAAAGGCAAAATGGAACAAACCTGGTCTATCCCAAATGATTCGGGTGAACTAGATGATGTATTTGATTCCTTAACAGCGTTAGGTTACTCGATACAGGAAGCAAGAGCAGCCATTGGTTCCATTAATTCTGAGAATTTAAGTACCGAAGAAAAAATCCGTATGGCTCTGGAAAACATCACCAATAGATGAACACAGATTATGATTCATGGGCTGATATATATGATGAGGTGTACTCATTCGTGGATTATGACATCAATTTCTACCTCCAAAAAGCGTCCGGTATCAAAGGCAATATATTAGAGATTGGGTGCGGTACAGGAAGAATCACCATTCCTCTAATGGAAAATGGAGCGACCATAACGGGTATAGATTCTTCACAAAGAATGATTGAAAGGCTTGAAACCAAAACGGCAAGTACCAAAGTCCCAATCAAAATTATCAGGCAAGATGTTCGCACCTTGGAACTGTCCCAGAAATTCAGCCTAGTGATTTTCCCGTATAGAGGTTTCCAATCTCTCTTGACAGTAGAAGATCAGATTAAAGCTTTAAACTCTCTTAGAAATCATCTTAAACCAGGTGCCCATTTAATTATCACGCTTTTTGTACCTAGTAGGGATTTATTTGACCAACGACCTGACATCTTTTACCACCTGAGGAATTCAAGGCACAAAAAAGGCAATGGTTACCGATCCTTGCATCACCGAACAGAATTTGACCGCCATAACCAATTGCTACATACTCAAATTTCTATAACTGAACATATTGATAACCACTTGATATCTAAACGGTATGCAGATTTCACCTTGAAATACCTTTATACCAATGAAGCACGTTACCTTTTCGAATATTGTGGTTTCAGAATAGAAGAAATTGCCGGAGATTACGATGGAACTCCATACGGCCGAGGTTCTGAGGAAACAATTTGGTCACTAGTAGTTAAGTAACTGGAAGGTATATGCCAGAATTTAAATTATCCGCTGACTTTACTGCAACCGGAGATCAGCCCACCGCTGTCTCTCAACTTTCCAAAGGCATATCTAAGGGTTTTGGTAAACAAACATTGCTAGGGGTTACAGGAAGCGGTAAAACCTTCACTATGGCCTGTATAGTGGAAAAAATTCAAAAACCAACCCTTGTGATCGCTCATAACAAAACCTTGGCTGCCCAATTGGCTACTGAATTCAAAGAATTTTTTCCTGAAAATGCCGTCGAATACTTTGTAAGTTACTACGACTACTACCAACCAGAAGCCTACGTACCCAGAACTGATACATACATTGAAAAAGATGCTGATATCAATGAAGAGCTGGATAAACTTAGGCATTCAGCGACCCGTTCACTGTTAACCCGGAAGGATGTGCTGATCGTTGCCTCTGTTTCCTGCATATTTGGGCTGGGTGCTCCTGAGGAATACCAAGGATTTGTAGCATCTGTAAAAAAAGGAGAATCCAAAAACCAAAGAGATTTAATTAGAAAATTAGTCGATATGCAATATGAAAGAAATGACTATGATTTAGCAAGAGGGCGATTTCGAGTAAGAGGCGACACTGTAGAAATATTACCTGCCTATGAGCAACTTGGTATCAGAATTGAATTTTGGGGAGACGAAGTTGAGAAAATAACTCACCTAGATACATTAACTGGAGAAATATTAAGTGAGAAAGAGTATGTGGAAATATATCCAGCAAAACATTTTGTTACTTCCAAAGAAAAACTACGAATGGCGATTAGGGATATTGGGGAGGAACTCGAGTTACATCTGAAACATCTTAAATCTTCAGATAAGCTGCTGGAAGCTCAGAGGCTGGAATCCAGAACAAAATATGATCTCGAAATGCTGGAAATCGCAGGCTACTGTGCTGGGGTGGAAAATTATTCAAGGCATCTTGCCCAAAGGGCAGCGGGGAGCACACCGTATACCTTATTAGATTATTTTCCAGATGATTTTCTTCTTTTTGTGGATGAATCTCACATGACTCTTCCTCAACTCAGGGCCATGTACCGTGGTGACCAATCTAGGAAAGAAACCCTAGTGGAATATGGATTTAGGCTCCCATCTGCACTAGACAATAGACCTTTAAATTTTGGGGAATTCGAAAAAAGGGTAAGTCAGGTAGTTTTTGTGTCAGCTACCCCAGGTCCGTATGAAATGGAAAACAGCTCGGCTACAGCCGAACAGGTAATAAGGCCAACTGGGCTTCTAGATCCTTTTATTGAAGTTAAACCAGTAACTGGCCAGATTGATGATCTGTTAGACCAAATTGACACTAGAGTGAAGAAAGGGGAAAGAATTCTGGTAACAACCTTAACAAAAAGAATGTCTGAGGAATTATCGGATTATTTGAAGGAATCTGGAATAAGAACCCAATATTTGCACTCTGAAATCGATACTCTTGAAAGAAGTGAAATATTAAGAGATTTGAGAATGGGTGTATACGATGTACTCGTGGGCATAAACCTATTACGAGAAGGCCTAGATCTTCCTGAAGTAAGTTTGGTAGCCATATTAGATGCAGACAAAGAGGGTTATTTAAGGTCTAGGACCTCCCTAATACAAACTATCGGACGGGCCGCTAGACATATCGATGGAAAAGTGATTATGTATGCCGATAAGATGACAGATTCAATGAAAAATGCCATAGAAGAAACTGAACGAAGGCGTCTCATTCAACAATCCTACAACGAAGAGAATGGGATTACCCCTCAAGGCATCCGAAAGGCCATCAGAGATATTACTGAAAGGGTCAAGTCAGTAGTAGAACCCTCACGGGAAAATCTTATTAATGGCCTGGAGTTGCCCAAAGAAGATTTAGTCCGCCTGATAAAGGACCTTGAATTACAAATGAAATCTGCTTCAAAAGATTTGGAGTTTGAGAAGGCTGCTATTGTCAGGGACCAAATATTGGATTTAAAGAAAATAGTTGCTGAAGAACCCAGATAGGTAAAAATTTCTTACGGTTGTTTGTTGACACTGTAAGAACTCAAAATATAAACTTTATTCTGGACTAAATAGGTCAAGAAGTGAGTACGCTAAATTAAGGAAGAAGTATGCCTGATTCAGAAACAGTCACAAAAGATGATGTATTGGAAGCCCTTCGGGATGTCTATGATCCGGAGATACCAGTGAATATTGTGGACTTGGGATTGGTGTATGGAGTTGAAGTGGCGGAGGGTGATGTCGACGTAAGCATGACATTAACCTTTGCCGGTTGTGGAATGGGACCTTATATAGCCCAGCAGGCAGAGTGGAGACTAGCTGAGGTGGAAGGTATAGAAGATATAAATGTTGACCTTGTATTTGACCCGCCTTGGACGCCTGACATGATAACCGAAGAAGGAAAACGGTTACTCGGGCTCGATTGAAGACCTCATTCTTTTCAAGGTAACGGGTTCGGTAACAAGCAGACTAGCGGAGAATTTCATGACGCAACAAAACCCAGCTCAGGCACGCGCTCGCATCGAAGCAATGAAACGTCAGTTCGATCAGAAACGTCAAATTGAGGAATCATTATCAGGAATCAAAAATAAAATCGGAGTATACAGTGGAAAAGGTGGAGTAGGTAAAACTACCGTTGCAGTTAATTTAGCTGCGACTCTAGCTAATGACGGTGCCACCGTTGGTATTTTAGATGTCGATATCGATTGCCCTAATGTAGTGCGAGCAATGAAGATTGCCGAGCATCCTACAGTCGGTGGGGAACAAAAAATGATCCCACCAGAAAGATTTGGGGTCAAAGTTATGTCTATGTCATTTTTCCAGGAAAATGAGGATGAGGCGATAATTTGGCGAGGACCGATGATCCATAACGCTATCAACCAAATGCTCCAAACCACCGAATGGGGGGAACTTGACTATTTAGTTGTAGACATGCCCCCTGGCACTTCTGATGCTCCATTAACAGTGATGCAAGTTCTAACAATGGATGGCTTCGTAGTTGTTACCACACCACAGGAACTGGCCAAAATTGATGCTAAGCGCTCCATAAATATGATTCGCAAGCTACAGATCAATGTGTTAGGAGTAGTTGAAAACATGTCCGGTGGAATATTCGGCCAAGGTGCAGGTGAAGAAATATCAAAAGAATTAGATTTGGAATATCTTGGCGATATAAATGTCAGAGCAGACTATCAGGACACGTCACGACCAGCTTCCTTACTAAATAACGAAATACTAGATGAATACCGAAATATTACGGGGAAAACCCTCAAAGCCTTAAACCGCAGATAGCCGTTCATTGTTCGTATAAAGTTTGAAATTGAGCTATAAGCTTATTTAATCCCTGGGTGATATCGCTACCGAGATTCACTCGACATACCGGACGGTTCAAAGACACTAGTGATTCCATGTCACCATCTGCCTGAGCTGCCAGTAATGTTGAGAATCCATACTTCTCACCCGCAATCGGAATTTCACCCACATTATCAGAAGAAAGTTGTAGATACATCCCGGATTCCGGTCCCCCTTTATGCATTTGGCCTGTTGAATGCAAATAAGATGGCCCCATGGCTAGTGTCACGTGCCTTTTAGTGAGCTTTCGCATTCTAGAGGCCAAATTGAAAAGTAGCTCTTGATCTTCATCTCCGATTTGTAGGAAGGGTAATACAGCGATGTAGGTATCATTTTTTATTTGTGCTGTCCATTCGGGGAGAGTCAAAGTTGAACAAGTAGGGGGCAATTTCCCATGATTAGTGAAATAATCGAGAATCTCACCGGTTTTGTCTTTAGAACTCTGTACCTGAGGTTGATCAAATGGGTTTATCTTCATTGAATATGCCATTAAAACCACTGACATTTTCCATCTAAAAAATTCCCCTCCAAACGACTCTGGTTTATTTACCTTTATATTAAATATGGGAATTGAATGGTCTTCAAAGCACTGTCTGAGATTTCGAGTTGCTGTGTCCTCCATTGATGAATCCTGATACATGACTGAACAGAGATCTAGTGAAGGAGACACCAAATCAGACTCACCGATGAACGGAATAATCCCAACACCGTCTTTTCCTAAACTTTCAGAAAGCAATTGTTCAAGCCACATTGCGAAATTACTTAGTGATTCAGGCAAATACACATAAAGTTTGTCTCTGCCATCTCTTAAGTTTTGAAGCAAGAATTCAATCAAAGGTATTGCCGGGTTGTCTTCAAGGGTAACTGTACGGCATAAATATGCCATTTCGTTGGCGGAATCAATAATTGCGGATATATCTGTCCTATTAAGTAAAGCTGGAAACAAACCGTAGCAAGATAATTCGGCAAACCTGCCACCGATGTCAGGTTTGCCGCGGATAATACTTCTGAAATTCTGTTTGATAGCCAATTCTTCAAGGAAAGTTCCAGGGTCTGTAATGGCAATGGCATTCTTTTTATATGTCACCGGTTCTCGTGAATCGCCCAGTTTATCCAAAAAGTAATTAGCAAGTGTGATGGTTTCTAATGTTGTTCCTGATTTGGAAGAAATCACCAAAAGGGTTTTTTTGCTTCCGACTTCAGCTGCTATTTTTTCAACAACAGAGGGAAGCACAGAATCAACAAAAACAAATTTGGGAGAATTATCACCTAAAGAAGCTATTGCTCTGGCACCTGCACTGCTACCTCCTACCCCGACCAACAATATGTATTGGAAATCCTCTCCACAAATTTCATTTGCAAGTTCCACATATTGTCTTTTCTCATCTAAAGTCCAATCGCAGCCGAGTGACCACCCTAACCAATTCGACATAAAGGCGTGATTATCTATGGGTGTTGATCTTTCGGCAGATTCCCAAAATTTAGCGATACTATCTAATAGTATGTCTTCATCCCAATTGGAAAAATATTGTTTAGAATACATAATCCAAAATAATCATCAACTCACTGACAGCATGGATCTCTTGTGCGATATATTTTGCAGAAGTTCGTCAAAGGAATCTGCAAAGGCCTTAACACCTTCTTCGAGTAAGGTATCTGTTATTTCTTTAAGGTCTATACCCGCTGAGGCCAGTTTTTCCATATGCGCATAGGAATCATTTATGTTTTCATTGATAGTAGTTTCAGCTATGCCGTGGTCTATAAATGCATTTAACGTGACATCCGGCATAGTGTTTACGGTATTTGGGCCTATTAAACTTTCAACATATAAAACATCCCGAATCTCGGGGTTTTTCATACTGGTACTAGCCCATAAAGGTCTCTGAATTTTGGCTCCTGCATCTCGAAGTTGGAGGTAACGGTCAGAGGAAAAAGTCTTCTCAAATTCTACATATGCTATCTTGGCATTTGCGATTCCGGCACGACCCGAAAATCCTTCAGGTGCGAATCCTTGTTCCAGTATTTTCTTGTCGGTGGCAGTATCTACCCTGCTAACAAAAAAAGAAGCCACTGAAGTAACTTTAGAGAGGTCGGCCGCATTTTTATGAAACTGCTCAAGGCCGCTAATATAGGCCTCTCTGACTAGATCGTACATTTGCACAGAAAATATCAAGGTCACATTGACACTAATGCCGATAGATATCAATTCATGTATGGCAGGAATCCCGGCTTTAGTGGCAGGAACCTTTATCATCAAATTTTGCCGATCAACTTCAGAATATAGCCTTTTAGCCTCGTCTACTGTGCCCTTTGTATCATTTGCCAGATGTGGGTTTACTTCAAGGGAAACGTACCCATTTTGCCCTTCGGTTGATCTATACGTATCAGACAGAAGATCGGCTGTGTTTTGTATGTCCTCAATTGCCAGTTTTTCAAATACTTCTAAGTCAGAATATTTTTTATCCTTCATATTTTGTATATCAGAATCATATATATTTGAAGAAGCAATTGCTTTTTCAAATATACTAGGGTTGGATGTTAGACCGACAACTCCCGAATCTAATATCTTTTTTAGACCACCGGATAGAAGAAGGTCTCTACTTATATTGTCGTACCAAACTGACTGCCCAAGTTTTTTCAGTTCTAGTAACCTTGAAGCCTCCGACATAGATTTCCTCTCTCTATAAACGCACTCAATTAATTTTTTGATGTAAGGTTGAATTGAACCCTATCAAACACAGGAACATGATATCACCATGGTCTTTTAGATCTAAAAAGAATTCTAACCCGTTTAAATAATTTAAATGCTGGTCAAGATTCAAAAGATTATGACATAGCAATTAATTTGAGTAACTAGGGCAATTGTTTCTACATAGTCAATCGTCGGTACAGAACCAGCAGGCGTTCTGGAAGGTCATTAATATCGTCCAATATTTCATATCCCATATCGGAAGTCATTGTCTTCAAGTAATCGTGTCCATTCTTATCAACAGTTAGACAAAAAGAGTTAATCCCCTGTCTTTTTGCTTCATCCAATGCCTTCTTGGTGTCGTGTACAGCATATTCTTTTTCTACCCCTTCCCTACTATAACCGCGATCCTGCGGTCGACCGTCACTAATCAAGAACAGTATTTTTGTCCTTGCGTCAATATTATCCAGTTTGTATGCTGCGTGCCTTATCGCCGGGCCCATTCTTGTTGCATGCAAAGGAGCGATTCGGTCAATCCTACGTTTGACCTTATCTGAGAAACTCTCGTGAAGATCTTTTACGGTATAAAACTCTACATTCTCCCTTCCATACCCAGAAAAGCCATATATCCCATAGGTGTCTCCTATTGCCTCCAAAGCATTTATGAGAAGAACCATAGATTCTTTTTCCATGTCAATGATCCTTTTGTAGGATCTCCTCATCTGTTCCCCACGCCTAGTTCTCAACCAAACCATGTATTCCACTGGATCGTCGGGAGCATCCCAGTCATCTTGTTTGTTTTTGCCTTCATCTATGGCCTCTGCAGTAGAAGCACTGGTATCTAAAAGGAAAGCGACCGCCACATCACGTTGAACTTTATTTCGTCGCCAGTAAAATTTTTCATCTGGGCTGGAGCCAGTTTTTATGTCCACCATATTCTCGATGACATCATCAATATCTATATCTTCCCCGTCTATCAGTTTTCTTTCTTTCCTAAACATTTCGGGGACCATCATCTCAAATTGTCTGCGGATCCTAGTGACTAAGGTGCTATATTCGTTCAGGGTTGCACCAAAGTATGCCGGATCACCCTCTTGCATCATTTTCTGCCTTACTACACACCATCTAGGTTTGTAATCTTCTGCCCTAAAATCCCATTCATCATAGACAAACGTCTCCGGTTCGGCCGGTTCCAATTCTCCTCCATCTTCATCTACGTGAACAAATGGCCCTTGCGAATCGTCAGGTGACTGGGGCATATTAGCCCCAGCTTCCTTCATAATATTATCTGCGAACATCCCACTTGATTCTTGAATTTCGCCTTCAGTCGCCTGTAAATCGAGTTCAGCACTATTTTCCAAAAGCTCTTGAAGTTGTTCTTGTGTCAAGGGTTCTCCTTGACCTTGGCTCATCTCGTCTTGTTGCTGCATTCTTAACTCGGTCATCAACTGAGCCAATTCAGGTTTAAAGTCCCCACGGTATTCCACTTCTTGAGTTGATTCATATTCTTCTTCGCCTTCCGGGCGAAGTTCCATTTCCATACCCATACCTATCTGTTGTAAGAGGTTCTCCATATCCTCAGGGTCGACATACTCTTCCTCATCCTCATCCTCAAAATCCATATCGTTCCAGTCATCAGGGGGTATTTCTTCATTTGGTATGGCTGAAATGATTGCGTATATCCTTAAGGTTGCTTCCGCGGTGTCCTCAACAGTTGCCTCAGGCACCAAAACCCTACGAGCAATTTGTGCTATTTGAGAAGCTTCTTTATTGTATTTTGACGGGGCCGCGACTCCTTCGTATTGTTGGAGACTCAGTCTCACCATAAATTCAACCATGGCCTCCCTAGCTGGAAGTTCTTTTATATCAGGCCGATTTTCATGTGAATCACTTTGAACCTGGGTATATGAAGACTTGATCCCGGGGTATTCATTTTTAATTCTTGCATCAAGACGTCCATCCTCCACTACCGTAAAAATATCAAGCGATAATGTACGATCTTCAAATAAATCAAAAAATCTTTGCATATCTGTTAGCCAAGCTCTCTCCAAGCCTGTATGCGCATCATTCAATTCATCCCCAGAAAAATCCGAGTCAGTTACATCGTCACCGACTGCACTTTCTTTATTTTGTTTTTCCTTTAGCGTCTCTATCCTTCGTGTTTCAAGATCAAAGCGAAGATTTTCAAAAAGGCCTGACTGTCTTTCAAACTCAAATATGAAGCTACCAAATTCTAAATGGGCTACTTGATGCGTAGAAACTACTTTGAACCAAGCATAATTTTCTTCCTTGGTCCCATACCTATCAACCAAAGTGGGTACAAATACGGTAGATCCTTCTGTGGTGGGCGACTCGTTGGAAACCCATCCAATGTTTTTTTCAACCAGTGCATCGGTTGGGGATAGCTTAATTTCAGCCCCAGCCAGGGCCCTGCAATACATCTCCATAACAGGCTTGATTCTGTCAAACTCTATACCTGAAGATAGGGTCTCAATTACAGCTTCAGAATGGGAAGATTCTATTTTGAAAAAGGCTAATCCCCCATCTTTATTTTGCGATAGCGTATTCACTCCTTCCTGATACCAACGACCCAACTGGAGTATAGTAAGTTTCTCCAGCACTATGGGCGCTGATTTTATAAATTCAGGCATTGCTAAAGGTTCTTCATCAAGAAGGGCTTCAGCAAATCCCAGAACTATATGGTGATTATCCTCGTCTAATAAGGAAAGTGATTGAGATATCTCTAACATTGTTCCCGGTATGTTAGTCCCCCCATTATTTACTAAGCTTTCAGCCAGTTTTAAAAATCTCATCCTCTCTTCTGGATGAATCTTAGGTAAGGCTTTTGCGCCAGCCTCAAAAAAACTTTTAACCTCCCGCCAGCCGGTATCTACCAACGTGGTAGCTAATGACAAAAAGGCATCTTTATCATCCCCTACTAAAGGAAAAATCTGTTCGCCCAAAGTCAAACATTCTGAGGACAAATCATAGGACCTATGGGAAAGGACATCCAAAAAGTTCGCAAAATTTTCTAATTGTTGAAAAGAAAGGCTTTCTAGTAAGGTCGAACTCTCTGCAAAAAATCTGCACGCCAAAGTGCTGGATTTCCAAGTCCCTTTATAAAGCCCATCTCCTAAATTCGCCCAACTTTCTATATGACGCGAACGTAATTTGCTCATCGTTGCAGGGCTTGCTTCGAAATATGCTGCCGCCAAGGTCGGAGACTCCTCACACAGTGAAGCCCCACACTCCATCCATCGTACAAAATAACTGTATGGCATTGAAGAAATCACATTGGGACTTACTTGAAAGAAGTGAGCGGCGGCCTCCCAAGAACGCACCGTTTGCCCTGCTATAGCAATTCCTCTTTTTAACCAATCTGATGTTTGCTCAGCAGAAAGTGCGTCCGGCATTTCAGGGATGGCTTTATTAAAATTGTCCTTTACAGGAGCTGGAAATTTTTCTAGGTCTGGCAGTAAATCTTCTAGTGCTTTTAATTTATCAGTCACGCAGGCTCCTTCAAATTTCTTGGATCGATGAGACAGGCAAAACTATTGAGAATCCTAGCTGTCGCACCAAAGATCATGTTATCTTCATAATGGAAGGCCGGCTGCATGATCACTTCGCCTTCTAGTATTTTTGCCTCATCTCTCTTACTATCGTCTGAAAAGAGAGTAGACAGTGGCATCTCTATGATTTCTTCTACTTCCTCGTTTTGAATATTAAATTGATATGGGTAGGATATTAGCCCAACTGTAGGAGTTATTTGATATCCCGTCGTAGTCTCAGTTTTGCCCAATACTCCTAGAACTGAAATACTGCCTGGGGAGATACCCATTTCTTCCCAAGTTTCTCTCAAAGCAGTCTCAGTCAAATCTTTATCCAACCTATCCTTCCTACCTCCAGGGAAACAAATTTCCCCTTTATGGTGTTCGACTTTTTGAGTTCTCCTATTCAATATCACCCAATATTCACCATTCTTATCAAAAAGCAACACCAGAACACCCGCAGGTATATGATTTCCTGAAGAATTTTTCAGTTCTCTTATTCCACTCAATACATTCTCTATGTAGGCAGGTGATAGCGTCACTGAGCGTTTATTCAAAGATTGAAGAAATTATCTCAGTAATGCTCTGCTGTAAGGAATGATCGTCTGTTATTGCCCAATTAACTGATACTTGGCAGGCTCTACGAGGTGCAATACCTTGAGCTATAAGCTGGCCGGCATATATCAGAAGTCTTGTACTGGCTCCTTCACCTAGCCCGTGCTCTTTTAGGTTCCTAACTTTCTCTCCTAATTTGGCAAGTTGGTAAGCTGTATCCTTATCTACTCCGGCTTCATGTTCGACAATTTGGGCCTCTAAATCCATCGGCGGATAATCAAACTCAATGGAAACAAACCTTTGCCTAGTGCTGTGCTTCAGGTCTTTTAGAGCGCTTTGGTACCCGGGGTTATAAGATAAAACCAACAAGAATCCGTCAGCCGCCTGCAAAAGCTCTCCTCTTTTTTCAATAGGTAAGATTCTTCTATGGTCAGTCAATGGATGTATTAAAACTGTAGTATCTTTCCTTGCCTCCACCACTTCGTCGAGGTAGCAGATCCCTCCCGCTTTCACAGCCCTAGTCAACGGCCCGTCAAGCCAGACGGTCTGATCTCCTTCCAATAAATATCTACCAACGAGATCACTTCCGGTAAGGTCTTCATGACAAGCTATTGTTACTAGAGGTAAATTCACCCCTGAATCATCTGCATCATTTTTGGTAACCTTGGTCAATTCAGCACCAAGTTTATATGACATATATTCAACAAACCTAGTTTTCCCACATCCCGTAGGTCCCTTGAATATGAGAGGAAGCTTTTGCTTATAAGCTGCCTCAAACAATTCCACCTCATCCCCAATTGGCACGTAGTACGGCTCTTCATCTAATTGATACTCTTCAATAATGAAACTTTTATATAGTGATTGAGTTGTCATGTGCAGCTATTCCACTCCTATTTATTAACTACTCTAGTGTTCCAAATTTTTTTTACATTGTCGGCTAATTCAACTGTCGTTCCATCATTGGTAACAACAACATTTGAATGTTCAATTCTTTCAGCCTGTGACATTTGAGAATCTATCCTGGCAATTGCATCCTCCCTAGTCAAAGAATTTCTCTCTTTTAATCTTTCAATTACTATTTCTCTTTCTGAGGTAACAACCCATATTTCATCAAACAGGGCTTGCCAGTTGGCTTCTATCAGCACCGCAGCTTCCACAACGACCAAATCAGTTCCATTGGAAGAGTATTCGGCCAACTGGGTTTGGATCATATCGTGAATCAATGGATGCATGATTGAATTTAGCTTCGCCATATTTTCTGGGCTGGAGAAAACTATAGGACCGAGTTTGGTCCTGTCGACAGTACCATCATCTCCCACTACCTTATCTCCGAAGGCATCAACGACCAAATCAAACCCGATAGTCCCCGGAAGGTATGCCTCATGGCCAAGCAAGTCGGCGTTCACCACCGTTGCACCAAGATCGCTCAATAGATTAGAAACTAGCGACTTGCCAGTCCCTATCCCTCCGGTAAGACCAATACTAAGCATATTACCTCGTCTAGGAAAAAGTCATTCGGTCATTCTACAGGAGGAGATTTTCGAGGGTCAATTAAAACCGTGTTTTCAAGAAAAATTAAGAGAATAGAAGTCGATTTCTTCAACAATATATAATGGGAGGCTAAATGATCAAACAGGGTCAAAAAATGCAAGAAAAACTGCGACATATCCCCAGTGTCAGTGCCGTACTATCAGACACCCGAATTTCCGAATTGATGACCGAATACTCGACAGCAGCTATAACAGATCTCGTACGTGAAAAGCTGAGTCAGGTAAGGTCAACTATTGATGATGAGTCAGAAGTTCCAACAATTTCGCAAATATCTGACCACGTCTCAGCCCACATAGAACAAAACTGGGCCAATTGGCCAACAAACGTAATAAATGCGACCGGAGTTGTTATTCATACTAACCTAGGGCGTGCACCCCTAAGTACTGAAAGTATTCAAGCAACTATTGATTCTTCCAAAACTTACAGTGATCTGGAATTAGAACTAGATTCTGGAAAGCGCGGATCTAGGCACGCGAGAATTTCCCAACTGCTCTCTAGTCTGACTGGAGCTGAAGCAGGGTTAGTGGTCAACAATAATGCTGCGGCTTTAATACTTGGGCTCTCAACATTGGCGTTAGGAAAAGAGGTAATAGTTTCACGATCTGAAGCTGTGGAAATTGGAGGCGGTTTCCGAATACCGGATGTTCTAAAGCAAAGTGGCGCAACCCTAATTGAAGTTGGGACGACCAATAGAACTTATGTGACGGACTATGAAAAGGAATTAAATGAGGAAACTGGGGCTATCCTTTCCATCCATGCAAGTAATTTCAAGATAATCGGCTTCACCGCCAGCCCTTCGATTACAGAGCTTTCAATTTTAGGAGCTGGGAATGGGATTCCTATCTTACATGATGTGGGAAGTGGATCATTGATTGATCCGACCAAATACGGCCTGGCACCAGAACCTCTACCACAAGAAAGCATAGATGCTGGCACCGATTTATGTTTTTTTTCCGGAGACAAACTGTTAGGTGGTCCGCAGGCAGGAATCATTGTGGGCCGAAAAACATATATCGAGCAATTATCAACCCATCCTTTAGCGAGAGCTTTTAGAATAGATAAAATGAATCTGGCTGCCTTGACTGCCACCTTAATTCATTACTTAAAAGAAGAAGCCCAAAACAAAATTCCTGTCTGGCAGATGGTATCTGCAGAATTAGAGGACTTACACAGAAGAGCTGATAAACTGGCGATCATAATTCCTAGTAGTAACTTATACTCGGTGAAAGTCATCCAAACAAAATCTACGATTGGTGGCGGTAGCCTACCGGGAGAAACCATGGATTCATATGGAATTCAGATGAAAGTGAACAATCCTGAAAAATTCGCCCGCAAAATTAGAACTGGTATAACACCAGTAATTCCTAGAATTGAAAAGGATGCAGTAATATTCGATCTTCGGACTATATTGAAAAATGAAGACGAGGCCCTGATAGCATCCATAACCCATACACTGCAAAATTAATTGCCTTATCAGAATCCGCAGGACTCAAAACTCTTCAAAAAGTTGTCTATTCCAAATGAGATTCATCTTCGAAAAATCAAAGTGGCTCCTGCAATTGAAAGGCTAGAATCCTACATCAAAGATGCGACGAATGCTGGAATGAAAGAGGTCAAGGTGATTCACGGGCGCGCTGGTACAGGTGATATGAGAAGAGCCGTACATAAATTCCTGTCTGAACATCCCGACGTTGAAAGATACTATCCAGCCCCACCTGCCGAAGGAGGGCCCGGAGCCACAATAGCTGTATTGGAATTATCGTTCTAATCTATAAATTTACAGTTGGTAACAGCCCCCCAAGTGGCCACGCAGAATGGCACTATATATGTAAGTGGTATCTTCCAAATTAGGGCCCTATAGAAATTACCAGAAACTATAAAATCGCCCTGGTTCAACAGAATTAATATTGTTCCAACCAGGCCTGCAGCCATTAAGGAGCGGTTTAACATTGGAAAATACGCCAATAAACACCAAAAGTGCCGATACTCAGACGAACCATTTGGACTGACTAAATAAGTTGAACCGTTTATCGTTTCTTTACACCTGCCACAAATCAAGGATTTCTGCATCTTAGTCTCCAATCAATAACTCGCTGATTCTTGTACACTATTGCATTACGTGAGCCAAACCATTTTTACACATCCATCGAGGCTAAAACGATGAACATGTTTGATTTTGAGGCGAGCCGACACCTGACCAATAACGCCCCTTTGGCAGCGAGAATGCGGCCAACCAGTCTTGATGACATAGTAGGTCAGGCTCATTTAACTGGCAAAAATAGCCCCCTCCGAAGAAGTATCGACGCAGGGAGGATCCCTTCATTTATTTTATGGGGGCCACCGGGGACCGGTAAAACCTCCCTAGCAAACCTTATAACTTCAACTTCGAATTTCCATCTCGAAAAAATCAGTGCTGTCACTTCTGGAGTGTCTGAGTTGAGAAAAATAATTGCCGAATCTAGATCCCGGCTAGGAATGTCAGGGCAAAGGACTGCTCTTTTTATTGACGAAATTCATCGATTTAATAAAGCACAACAAGATGCAATACTGCCACATGTAGAAGATGGCACTGTCACTTTCATAGGCGCCACCACAGAAAATCCGTCCTTCGAAATAATTTCTCCTCTTTTATCACGATGTAGAGTGTTCACATTAAATGGCCTTGAAAAGAAAGACATCGTCCACATATTAACCAATGCTCTGAATGATTCAGAGAAAGGTTTAGAAAAAAGAAATCTTTCCATTGAAGACGGAGTGCTCCAAGATATAGCGGCATTGTCCAGTGGGGATGCCAGATGGGCCTTGAACACATTAGAACTGGCAGCAGACTCTACCTCTATCCAAGGCAATGAAATATTAATAAGTAGATCATTGTTGGATGAGGTAATAGAAACGAAGGCTCTTCCGCATGATAAAGCGGGAGACAAACACTTTGACACGATATCTGCGTTTATAAAATCTGTCCGAGCCTCAGACCCTGACGCTTCTGTGTATTGGTTAGCCAGGCTACTCTTGGCCGGGGAAGACCTCATGTTCATAGCCAGAAGGCTTGTTATATTGGCTAGTGAAGACATAGGATTAGCTGATCCCAGAGCACTGACAATTGCTGTTTCCGCTCAACAAGCTGCCCATTTCGTGGGAATGCCAGAAGCTCGAATCATACTATCAGAGGCAACAATATACCTAGCCTCCGCTCCTAAAAGTAACTCTGCCTATAAAGCGATAAATGCTGCAATGTCCGAAATTAAATCTTCAGGAGAAAATCCAGTCCCACTTCATTTACGCAATCCTGTGACTGATTTAATGTCACGGGAGAAATACGGCCAAGGTTACAAGTATGCCCATGATTATCCAGAACATTTTGTCAGATCAGAAAATCTCCCAGAAAATCTTGGGAGCAACGATTTTTACTTGCCGGGGAATTTGGGTTATGAAAAATTTATAGCAGAACGGCTAAACAAATGGTGGAAAGAGGAATACAAGGAATAACAGTCAATCACTTCCCCGAAGCCACCTTGGCTCCTATGGATATCATATTTTTAGCTATTCGCGTCCCATTAATTATCACCACTGCTCCACCTGCCGCTACAGCAATTGGGGCACCCAAAATTGCGGCAATCACCCCGGCGTGAAATCCTGCTGACCCACTAAACCCCCAACATAAAGATTGAAAACTTAAAACTCTACCTCTCATACTATCCGGAACCGATGTTTGAAGTAGTGTGGATAGCCCACTTTCGTAAATCACCCCAGAACCGTAGGCAAAAGCCAGTAAAATCATCGATAAAAATAAAACATCAGAAAATGCAAAAGCAATCAATCCAAAACCAAATCCAAACAGTCCATAAATCACCAGCTTCCCCTTATTTTCTACATCTGGCATTGCAGTCATGATTACCGTAGATATTGCGGCTCCTAACGCCCCTACTGACATGAGAACCCCTAATCCTCGAGCATCTAATCCAAGTTCATCTCTTGCGATTACTGGCAACATAGATTCAACGGCCCATCCAAAAATTTCTGTGACCAAAATTGCAAGTATCAAAGAACGAACTAGTGTGTTTTTGGCCACATACTTTGCACCATAAACTAAATCCTCCAAATGAGACGAGCCAGATATTTCTGGAGATTTTATATTCTTGAGATTTAAGAAAATTGAACTCGATACAAGCAAGGATATGAGCATTAAGGCAAATCCCAAATAAATTTCCCGATCGATAAGCCATCCACCTGCCAACGGTGCTAAAACTCCCATAACTGTCATAGAAAAGAAGTTAGCTGCAGTTCCCTTAAGGAGATTTTTAGGGCCTACTAAATCTAAAGTCATAGCCATTTTGCAAGGAAGCCTTACAGCATGGAAAGCCCCTGCACAGAACCCATACCCCAACACGTGCCATACCTCTAGTAGTTCATAAAAAGCTGCTATCCCTAAAATGGCGACTAGAACTATTTGAATAGCCTGTGTAAGCAACAACAATATTTTTCTGTTGTAACGGTCTATTAAAACTCCGGCCAGGGGGCTAAATAATGTCATCCCAACCCCTGAAACTCCCGCAGTAGCCCCAACCCAGAACGCGGAATCTGTCTGAATTAAAACAATCCAACCTTGGAGCATAGGACTTACCATCATGGCGGCGTCGTCGAACAAGAGACCATAGAAAAAACGCCGAAAAGACTTATTTTTAAACAGGAGGAGCATAAATAAAACGCGCCTGGTAACGCTATAGGGTCAATATTAAAGGCAATGGTGTGATGCCGGCACAAACGATGAGGTTATCATCTCATAGCATCGGCCATAACTTCCAAAACATAATCTATATCTTGGGAATCCACCCCGTAGTGGGTCACGAACCTCCACCGGGAATACGGTGAAGCTCCTTTTATTCCTTCCGACTCTAATTTTTTCATCAATTCATTCTTATTAGGGTGTTCGACTTCAAAGAAAACTAAATTCGTGTCAACCGAGTCTGGGTCTATCGCTACACCATCTATTTTGGATAATCCTTCTGCCAATTTCTTTGCGTTGGCATGGTCCTCAGCCAAACGATCAACCATCTGGTCTAAGGCAACGATACCGGCCGCGGCGAGAAAGCCAGCTTGCCTCATCCCCCCACCAACCATTTTCCTCCATCTTCTAGCCTCTTCGACGAATTCGTGAGTCCCTGCCACGATCGAGCCCACAGGACAACTAAGTCCTTTTGACAAACAAAAACTCACCGTGTCGGCCTCCTTCAACATTGCGTCAACAGGGGTTTCCAGTTTGACTGCCGCATTGAATATCCTAGCCCCGTCCACATGAAGTGGCAGCTCATAGTTATGGGCTACATTTGCGATCAGTTCGGTATCTTGCGGAGTAAGTACCCTACCACCACAGCTGTTTTGAGTGTTCTCTATAGCTATAACTGCAGTGTGGGGATTATGGCTATTCGTTGAATCTCTTATGGCCTCTTCAACTTCAGAAGGATCAAGCATTCCGCGGGCATCATTCCTAACTGTATGGTACGAAACTCCTCCGAGAGCTGCAGCGCCGCCGGCTTCTGAACGGAAAATGTGAGATTTGTCACCAAGGATAATTTCGTCGCCTCTTCCGCAATGAGATAGGACAGAAATTAGGTTGCCCATCGTCCCGCTTGCAACAAACACAGCAGCTTCTTTTCCTACTTTCGCTGCCGCAATTTCTTCAAGTTTGTTAACTGACGGATCATCATTAAATACATCATCCCCGATTTCCGCCTCGGCTATGGCTTCCCTCATTTCAGGGGATGGATGGGTAACTGTGTCGCTTCTAAGATCAACTTTCGTCATATAACTTTCACCAAGGTAAATTAATTCGGACTTTTACTTTTATATATTGATTCTAGCAACGGCTTTTCTTAATTACTATACTTATGCTTATTTTTAACTTTGAATTGATCACTGTTTATGGCCATTATTATTTTCTCAGGGTAATTATATGACTGATGTAACCAAAGAATTAGCGACATTATCAACCGAAACTTCCGAACTTGAATCCCTTTTGGAAACACCTAACCAAATCAAAAGACCTCCTTGCGTTATCCTTTGCCATCCACATCCTCGATATGGAGGTAATATGTTCGATATCGTCCTGAACCAAATTTCCAGCCGTTTACTGAATAGCGGAATAGCTACACTACGGTTTAACCAAAGAGGTGTCGGAATGAGCAGCGGAGAACCCGGGGAAGGCACCAATGAATTGCTAGATACAAATGCGGTAGTTAATCTGACAAGTTCTAATCCAAAAATTGATGGCAGCCGCCTAGGAATTATTGGCTATTCTTTCGGAGCCTGGATGGCATTAGAATCAGCCTTGAGAAGTAATTTAATCAAATCTCTTGTATCAATTGCATGCCCACAAAATAAGTTCGCTCAATATGGCACAGTCCAAATAACTCAACCAAAGTTACTGATACTCGGTGACAGGGATCATGATTTTACTCTTGGACAATTTAAGTTTTTAGCTAACAGAATGTCAGAACCGAAGAAGACAGAAGTGATAACCGGAGCAGATCATTTCTTTAGAGAACACAGTGATTTAGTCGGCGAGTTGAGTTCCGAATTTATTAAGGAAACTTTATAGGCTAATATAGGTATGCAAAGGTTAATAAATTATCATTTACTTGATGCCGTAGTTGGAATCAAGAAATAACGGCCTAAAATTTCAACCAGCAAACTTTGGAGTAGTCAATTGTCAGAAACCCAAACATTTAGAAGCGAACGAGACTCCATGGGAGAATTCCAAGTACCGTCGGAAGCTTATTATGGTGCTAATACGATGAGAGCAGTGATTAATTTTCCAATAAGTAATCTTCGTTTCTCCCGCTCTTTCATCGAAGCAATATCTATGGTGAAATTAGCTGCTGCCGAAACAAATATTGAACTAGGATTGTTAGATTCAAAATTAGGGGAAGCCATCATAAAATCCGCAACAGAGGTATCAGGCGGCAAATTTGATGACCAATTTGTCGTGGACATATTTCAAACTGGTTCGGGAACTTCGACAAATATGAATGCTAATGAAGTAATTTCAAATAGGGCAATTGAAATACTCGGTGGTGAACTGGGTTCCCGGTATCCCGTACACCCTAACGATCACGTAAATACCGGTCAATCTTCGAACGATGTCATACCAACATCGATACATTTGGCTGCCGCCAAAGCTATAACAAGTGATTTAATTCCATCTTTAGAAAAATTATCCGCCTCCCTCAATGTCAAATCTCAAGAATTCATGCCGATAATTAAAACGGGAAGAACGCATCTACAGGACGCGACTCCTGTTCGTCTCGGTCAGGAATTTTCCGGACATGCAGGACAAATAAATAGAGGCATTCGGCGCGCAGAACACGCTGTTCAAGAACTCGGGGAAGTCGCCTTAGGTGGCACAGCGGTTGGAACAGGAGTAAACACACATCCAGAGTTTGCTAAAAGAGTCTGCGAAAAATTGACGAAATCCGCTGGGATAGAAATTAGAGAAACATCCAATCATTTCCAAGCTCAAAGTACCTTAGACAATATAGTAGAAGCCAGTGGTGCGATGAAAACAATCGCAGTGAGTTTGATGAAAATAGCCAACGATGTGAGATGGATGGGTTCAGGGCCTCGGGGAGGATTTGGTGAAATTGAACTTCCAGAAGTACAACCGGGCAGTTCTATAATGCCAGGTAAAGTCAACCCAGTCATACCTGAGTCAGTGTGTCAAGTAGCAGCTCAGGTCATAGGAAACGATATGACTGTTGCAATAGCTGGCCAATCAGGAAATTTTGAAATCAACGTAATGATGCCTGTAGCAGCCTATAATCTTTTACAATCTATCGATCTTTTAGCAACGGCCTCCTCAAACCTGGCTGAGCAATGTATAGAAGGACTTAAGGCGACCACCAAAGGTCCCGAGATGGTTGAAAAAGGTCTTGCTATAGTGACTACTTTAGTTCCACATATTGGATACGATAAATCTGCAGAATTAGCACATAAAGCCCAACAAACCGGTCAGACGATCATGGAAGTGGCTCTTGTTGAAACGGATTTGAATAAACAAGAATTACAGAAAATACTTGACCCGGAATCTATGACAGAACCAGGAGTTTCAGACACATCCTTGGGTTAAGAATCACATAAAAGCTTCTTAGCCATACGAATCTGACCAGACTTAGACTGTTGGCCAGAGTCAATCATATCTTCAAGAATTTTGGCCAATATATTCCCAATTTTTGGACCTTGAGGTATACCAATATTTATAAGGTCTTCGCCGTCGATACACAAATTAATAGCTTTTAATTCATTTACAAATAGGTCCAGATTATTTCTAAGCTCTTTTGAGGCATATGCTTTAGCTACTGATATTGTAATTTCAGAGACATCTGTGAGTTGTTTGTAAATTTCGCTGCGTGAGGAGTCTGCTGCGATAAGTTCGATGCGATTTAAATCTGCCCCAAATTTTGCCAACTTATTTCCTAAATCAAGTCTCTTGATTAAATCCATTCTATGATCGGCTTCAATTAATGAAATCAGCACGCAAAGGGGGAATTCTAAAGTAGGAATCCTGATATTTTTCAACAGTTTTTTTCTCTTAGGAAACCCCGATCCTTTCGGAAATCCAGAGTGAATATGTCTTGAAACTTCAAATTGGTCCATTAGATCCAAAATAGAGTTTAGGCTCTTTTCCGAAAAAATCTTGACTAATTCATTGGTTATGCGTACCCCACTTAACAAATTTATATCTGTTATGTCGTGCAGCAATTGGGTTTGCGTTTCATTTTCAATAGAAAACCCCAGCCTCCCGGAGTAGCGTATGCATCTAAATATTCGCGTCGGGTCATTTTTAAAGGATTCGGACTGCAAAATTCTTACCTGCTTTGAATGTAGGTCTTCTAACCCCTTATGCAAATCGAGGACTTCCCCCCAGTTTGAAGGATTAATACAGGCTGCCAAGGAATTTATTGAAAAATCTCTCCTCCCTAAATCATCTTCAATCGAGGCTGAAGTTACCTCAGGTAATGCTCCAGAGGCTGGATATACCTCTTTTCTTGCCATCGCCAGATCCACTATTTGGTTTAAAAATTTTATCTTGCAGGTGTTGAACTGCGAGTTAGAAATCACATCTAATTGATATTGTGGCTCAAATTTATTCAATAGTTTCGAAGGGTCTGATTCCACGATAATATCGATGTCTGAGACTTCCCTTTCTAGAAGCAAATCTCTTACGGTTCCTCCAACCAAAAAAGCACGGATTCCCATTTTATGAAACTGGTCCCCCAGCATTCTTATCGCTTCGTACTGAGGGTTTGTAAGCGTTTTTTCTAAAAGATTTTCTATATTCATAAATCTTTCGACATTACTCTTGGTTCTTTACAGTAAGATTTCAGGTCTTATACTTTGAAATTATACAGAGGAACCAAATATTGGTTCATATTTTTAAATTATGAAAGCTTTCAAATGACTATGATTGAGCAAATTAAGTATTGCCAGTTTTGCGGTACACAGCTGGTGAGAAGATACGATCGCAGCAAGGAAAGGCCATTCTGCCAGGCTTGTAATACTTTCATATATGCGGATCCCAAAGTCGCAGTAGTGGCGATAGTCCCATCAAACAAAGCAATATTGCTGATAAGACGAGCCATAGAACCCCATTTAGGCAAATGGAGCCTGCCATCAGGCTATGTAGACCGCGGTGAGGCTATAGAAGATGCCTTGGTACGGGAAGTCTTTGAGGAAACAACAATATATACCAGCCCGTGTCACTATCTAGGGGTATTTTCAGGGAAGGGTCCGGTTGTGATCCATGTCTATGTAGCAACTCACAAATCAGGAACAGCTAAAGCTGCCGAAGAAGTAAGTGAAATAAAATGGTGTGAATTGGACGAACTACCTAACTTACCATTCCCTTATGACCAGGAAATAATGTCAGCCTATAAAACTTATCTACAAAGTCTATGAATCACCTTCATCGCCATGACCTTCATCCCATATCCTCTTAAAAATACCGTATCGAGGGCCATCTTTGTCGCCTAGCGGAGTAATGTTCACCAACTCCCAACCCTTGTCTCCCATACGTTTCAGAAGACCTGTTGTGTAGCGTAATCCACCTTCTTCTGTGTCAGTTTTCAGCCTTACCACATCGTACTCCCACGTCGATATGCCATGCGGAAGATCAAAATCTTCCACATACTCCAACTGTTGAAGTTCTTCCTCTGTTATCTCTGCCCAGGAGTCTTCTGGCAGGTCTGTTTGGCATTCGTCACATGATGTCGCTGGCCCTAACGAGTAACCGCCACACTCAGGACAAAAGTAAATTCTCATAGATTATTATTTTTCTCTTTCGTATATTCGAAAACACTATCAACCTGCAGTGATTATATGTCCACTATAAGCGAAATAGATACCATCTTAGCGTTTTCTTGAAAATAAAAAGATCCAAATATATTTATTAAAGATTTCCCCAAGATGTATAGTCGTATACTCTGATCCCGATAATCTTTGCCCCTCTTGGAAGATAATTCTGATCCCGGTATTGTATGTATCGATTTTCAAGTAATCTCATAGCCTGTAGGTTTTCCTGTTCATCACTCACAAGTTTGGCTTTACCTTTAGCCATCACGTATGCCAATTCACCCCAATCTTCTGAATATCTGTCAAATAAGACAACAACTTCATCGTTATTTGCTATGTTTTCAATTCTTTTAAGAGGTTTAGTTATATCCTTTTTAGGCTTTGTATCAATTGGAGTATAGATCGTGTCGTTATCAAACAAAGCGAAGCATATTGGTATCGTATGAGGAGCTCCGGAAGGGGTCAGAGTAGATAACCTAGCTACCTGTAAAGAAAGTATGAATTTTTCTAGGTGTGCAAGCATTAAACTCCAAATTGCGTCTAGGAAAAGTGCTACTCAAGAAAACAAAAACTTATTATAAATCTTCAATCGACTGAAAATTCATATTGTAGAGATGCGCGTAGAGACCGTCTTTATCCATTAGTTCTTGGTGATTCCCTACCTCGACCACCTCACCTGCCTCTAACACAACTATTTTATCTGCTCCTCTTATCGTAGATAGTCTATGGGCTATGACAATAGCAGTACGTCCTTCTAACAATTTTCTCAAGGCCGTTTGAATAACTAATTCCGTATGGCTATCGATGCTAGCCGTAGCCTCATCTAGGATAAGTATCTTGGGATCATCGACAATGGCCCTTGCAAAACTTATTAATTGGCGTTGGCCCAAACTAATATTGGCTCCTCTTTCTGAAAGAAAAGTGTCATATCCATCTTCAAGCTGCATAATAAATTCGTGTGCCCCAACTACCTTTGCCGAAGAGATGGCTTTTTCATCAGTTGCATCCACGTGATTATATTTAATATTTTCCATCACCGTACCAGAAAAAAGGTATGGTTCTTGTAAAACCATACTCATTTGGCCTACGACCGAAGCTCTCTTGACGTCTCTGATATCGATCCCATCTATCAATATCTCACCTTCTTCCCGCTTAACTGGGTAGAATCGCGACAAAATAGACACAATGCTGGTTTTCCCAGCACCAGTTGGTCCCACAACAGCAACGGTTTCACCCGCATTTACCTTTAAATTTATCCCTTTTAGGACATCCTCACCTTCCACATATCGGAAGCTGACGTTTTTAAATTCAACCTTCCCCTTTATTTCGGGCATCTCGATAGCATCGTCTATATCTACTAACTCCGGCTCCCTATCCATCAAATCAAAAATTCTCGCCCCCGAAGCCATGGATCTTTGCAACTGAGTATATTGCTGAGTCAAATTGCGAATAGGATCAAAAAATCTTTGCACATACATCACAAAGGCGACTAACACTCCTGGAAGTAACTGACCTTCCTCTAATCCAACCAATTTGGAACCAAAATACAAGGCAAGCCCAATTGCAACAGCAGTAAGAATATCAACCGCCGGCAGAAGGCCTGCGGCATATCTACCTGCGATTACGTTGGACCACCTATGAGCTGTATTTTTTTCATCAAATATTTCTAGATTCCTTTCCTGTCTATTAAGACTTTGGACTACCCTTACCCCTGAAATATTTTCGTTGAACGCGGCGTTTACTATCGCGATTCGCCGTCTGATTTCACTAAAGGCCTCTTTAGCATATTTTTGCCAAATGACCGTAATAATCATCAAAACAGGCAGTACCCCCATCGTAATAAGACCCAATTCTAGGTCCATCACCAAGAGGGCAATGACAATACCTACAAGACTCAACAGCTCACCGAGGCTCATAACTACCAAAGCTGCAAACTCCTGCAGTTGACCAACATCTCCTTGTACACGTGACATAAGCCTACCCACTTCTGTGGTATCAAAATAGGACAGGGATTGCTTTTGCACATGACCAAACAAAGCTCTTCTCAACCTAAACAGGACACCTTGACCCACTTTCTGCATTGCATACTGTTGAAGGTAATTCGTACCCCAGTTGGTAAACGCATTAATTAAAAAAACAACGAAAAGAATGTTGAGTATCTTAATATGAGGTGAAAGAAGTTCTTTGAGTATTGCTAGATTAGTCTCCTCTCCTGCAAGACTTACAGTTTCTTTGTAGTCAGTCGCAGTTTGCAGCCCATCCTTGATAGGATTATCGATACCCCATTGTATGAGCCAAGGTACCGCCACCAAAGTAAAGGTATAAATCAACATCGAAACGAAGGAAACAATTACCAGGGGTGTAAAGGGTTTGATATAAGGAAGTAGTCTCAGGATAACCTTTTGATCATATACGGACCCAAAAAATTCCTCGTCTGCCTGGCCTCTCGAGGCAGACATACCGCCTAAGCCGAGATTCATCTACTCACCTCAGAGCTCAATTCATCCTGGGGTCGCAATTGCAATTCATATATTTCATTGTAAAGGCCACCTTGCCTTAGCAACTGGTCATGAGAACCTTCTTCAATGATCCTCCCATCCTTCAAGACGACTATCTTGTCAGCACTGTGTACGGTACTAAGTCTGTTGGCGATAATGAATGTTGTTCTTCCTTCCATTGAATTATCCATTGCGGCCTTTATTAGATCTTCAGTATTTGCATCCACGCTGGAAGTTGAATCATCCAATATTAATATAGGAGGGTCTAGCAAAATCGCTCGAGCTATCGACATTCGCTGGCGTTGTCCTCCGGATAAAGTGGACCCCCTTTCCCCAACATAGGTATCATAACCCTCGTCAAGACCTTCAATAAAATCTGCCATTTGAGCGATTGAAGAGGCGTTTTCCATCTGCTCATCGCTAGCATTCTCACGACCATATTTAATGTTTTCCTTTAACGAGGTAGTGAAGAGGAAAACGTCCTGCTGGACCATTCCAATGTTCTCCCTTAAGGAACGCAGAGTGAACTCTTTCACATCTATCCCATCGATTTTTATTACTCCTGCAGAAACGTCGTAAAATCTTGGAAGAAGGTTGGCAATAGTCGACTTACCGCTCCCTGGGGGTCCAACCAATGCGATTATCTCACCAGGCTTTGCCTCCAAATTTATGTTCCTGAGAACAGGTTTACCGCCATCGTAGGCAAAAGACACATTTTCAAATCTAACGTGCCCTTTAGATTTTTCAAGTGTAATTGGGTTTGATGTTTCTTCGACCGGAGATGGTGCATCAAGTATCTCGAACATCCTTTCTCCTGCAGAAGCAGCTCTGGCATACGCGTTTACTACCCACCCTGCCATCCTAACCGGCAAGGCCAGTATCTGGAGATAAAAAACAAAGGCTGCTAATTCACCAGGCGTCATAGTCCCATTCATAACTTGTCGCCCCCCGTACCAAATTATCAAAGCCATGGCCACCATGAAAGTAAACATCATGAAAGACATGCTAGAAGCCCGCAACTTCTCTGCAGACACATAAATATCTGAAACTTCGGCATTCTTTATTTCAAATTTATCCTCTTCATGGTCCTCTGAAGCAAAAGCCTTAACGACTCGTTGGCCTGAGAAATTCTCCTGAAGAATAATACTAAGTTCCGCCATTTTTTGTTGTACTAAAAGCCATAATGCCCTCATCCTAAGTCGAACTCGGCTGGTATAAATAGCAACTATAGGCATAAAGCTAGCGCTTAAGAGTCCTAATTTCCAGTTCATGGAAATCAAAATAGCAGCGACTATTATGAACAAAGCTATGAAATATGGGGCCCTGACAAGTCCCATATTTATGAACATCCGTATGTTTTCCACATCTGTGATGGCTCGAGACATCAGATTACCGGTGTGGTGCCTATCATGAAAAGCAAAACTCTGATGCTGCACATGATCATAGAAAGCATTTCTTAGGTCGTAAGAAACATATTGCGACAATGTCTCTGCCAAATAAGTCTGGAAATAGGACATACCTCCACGAATCACGCTCAACCCCAAAATAATTAATATGCATGGGTAAAGGATTCCTGTGTCCACTTTCTGTCCGGCTAAGATAGGCTCTGCAACAGAGTCGATTGCGTCTCCGAATAGTTTGGGCAGGAAAATGTAAGCTACTATAGCCCCTATCGTAGATAAGTAAGCAAAAGCTATTCTATATTTGTACCTCAGAGCAATTCTTATTATTCTAAGGATATGTTGCATAGATTCCCTGAAACTTGGCCCAAGAGTTGTGGCTAACGAAGCAAAAAAGCTCGGAATCCACACGGACTCCTTATTCTACATTGAGTTGTCATCTAAATATCAAGTGTTTTGAAAACAATTTCTTGACAATTTGTTCATGTAATCTAATACATGTCTTTAAAAGGCATAATTAAAAACAAAAAGACTGCACGAGGTAAACCCTTTCGAAATGGATAAACCCAAAGGTAATAACCAATCCATACGAAAAATGAAGAATGAGGATATCTCTCAAGTTTCACTTATTGAATCGGATGCCTTTCCTCAATTGTTTCCTCCCACTTCATTTAGAAAGGAGCTCCAAAGGGAAATTTCGACTATCCTAGTTGCAATATCTAACTCAAATACGGGAGAGAAAAAAGAATCCTCACCCCATTCCAAGCCAATCAAAAGCCCTGTAAGCTATCGGTCTGGAAATACAGGATGGAAACCTGGGATGGACTTCCTGACCGGATATATTTTTCTCTGGGATACAACTTTTGAAGAATCTCATATCATGTCCATAGGCACTAGAAGATCTCATAGAAGGAAAGGGATTGGAGAATTGCTTCTATATTCAGCTTTAATAAACTCGATTAAAAAAGGAGCAAGGTCTTTGACCCTCGAAGTGAGGGTTTCAAATATACCAGCTATATCTCTATACCAAAAATATGGAATGACTACACAAGGATTAAGAAAATCCTATTACACTGACAACCGTGAGGATGCCAAAATTATGACGGTAGCTGATATCCAATCCCTAGATTACCGACATTTACTGAACTCCAAATGGAAAAAGTTAGAAAAGCGCCTCAAAAAATAATTCTTATTTTCTAAAATTTGCTTTTACTGTCGAAGTAGTGTCATGTTATACTTTTCCGGCGTTTTTTCAGTTGCAAAGCACAGTTAGATAATCACGGTTTAAGGGCTTTAAAATAGCCAACCAACCTATCATAGTGAAAGGAAAATACATGGTCGAAGAGGCTGTTGAGGTAGAAACAATTCAAACCCAGGATCCTGAAGCAATAACGATGAAATCACTTTTGGAGGCCGGAGTTCATTTTGGCCACCAGAAAAGGCGATGGAACCCGAAGATGAAAAGGTATATCTTCACTCACAGAAATGGCATTCACATAATCGACCTACAGAAAACTTTGAATTTGGTAGAAGAAGCTGCAGCATTTCTGAGTGAGGTAGCCGCAAGTGGAAAAAAGATTCTGATGGTCGGTACAAAGAAGCAAGCCCAAGATACGATTGTGACTGAAGCTGAAAGAAGTAATTCCTTGCACATATCCAACAGGTGGCTAGGAGGGACCCTAACCAACTTCAAAACTATTCAGAAGAGAATTGACTATTTGGTAGATTTGGAGACTCGGCGCGATCAAGGGGACTTTGAAAACCTAACGAAAAAAGAGTCTTTGAAAATTGATGAGAAGATAACCAAATTAAACAAAAACCTCTCCGGAATAAAGGAAATGACCGAAATGCCGGGGGCAATGTTCATTATCGATGTGGGAAGAGAAGAAATAGCTGTAGCTGAAGCTAATCGAGTCGGTATACCAATAGTGGCATTGGTGGACTCTGACTGTGATCCAGATCTTATTGACCACCCAATCCCAGGAAACGATGATGCGATAAGGTCTGTCAGATTAATCACGGGAAGAATGTCGGATGCCATTATAGATGGCTATCACCAACGAAACGCTGAGCAATCTGATGATCCCACAGACCCAAATCAAGCATCGAATCCAAGAATGGTTACTTACTCTACTGTTACCATAGAAGATTCAATTTCTGAGGAAACTGAATCTGAGGAAAATGAAGATGCTGAAGAAACAATCATCGAACCAGAGCAAAACGTTGAAAGTGATGAATCGGAATCCGAACCTTCAGAAATCGACAAGGAAGTAATTTCTCCTGAAATTGAGGAATCCACGCCTAATCCTGAAAATTCGGTAAGTTCAGACTCTACTGAAAAAGAATCTGAGCCTGATGAAAAGGTCAACTGACTGAAAAAACCCATCTAACTCAATTTCAAGGGAGAGAATGTGCCTGCTACTACCACACAACTGATCAAAGAGTTGCGCGCCCGAACAAGCGCAGGCGTTATGGATTGCAAAAAGGCTTTGGAAGAAAGTAAAGGCGACATAGACAAAGCTGAATCCTTCTTGAAGGAAAAAGGAGTTGCATCAGCTGCAAAAAAAGCAGATAGGGACACAGATCAAGGTTTAATAGATACCTACATACACAGCGGCGGCAGGATAGGAGCAATGATAGAGATCAACTGTGAAACTGATTTTGTGGCCCGAACAAATGATTTTGCAGGACTAGCCCACGATATCGCAATGCAAGTCGCAGCTATGTCACCGGAATTCCTTACGATGAAGGATGCCCCGGAAAATGACACAACAACCGAAGATAAATGTTTGTTATCACAGCCATTTATCAAAGACCCCTCAAAAACTATCCAAGACCTGATCAACGAAACTGTTGGAAAGCTTGGGGAAAACATAAGGGTACGGAGATTCCAAAGATTTTCCTTGGGTGAATGAGGCAAATATGCCAGATAAACCATTCAAACGGATTCTGCTAAAGCTAAGTGGAGAATCGCTAAAAGGAAACCGAAGTCACGGAATAGATCCTGACTCCCTGGATTATATGGCTGAAGAGATAAAGTCAGTCACTTCAAAAGGTATTGAGCTAGGGATTGTTGTAGGAGGCGGAAATATCTGGAGAGGTTCAGAAGCAGAGATTGAAGGTATGGACAGAGCCTCTGCCGATTATGCAGGAATGCTTGCAACTGTAATAAGCGCCTTGGCACTACAGGATGCACTAGAGAGAAAGCACAAACTCAACACAAGAACTCTTAGTGCAATTAATATCCAACAAGTGGCGGAACCATACATCCGGAGAAGGGCAATACGCCACCTTGAAAAAGGTCGTATCGTATTGTTTGCAGCTGGTACTGGCAACCCATTCGTGACAACGGACACAGGATCTGCGTTAAGAGCTTTGGAAATAGACGCAGATGTATTACTAATGGCGAAAAATGATGTAGACGGGGTTTACGATAAGGATCCCAAATTAGATAAATCCGCAGTTCGCTATGACAGTATTTCATATTTAGACGCAATAGAAAAACGCCTTAAAGTAATGGATAGTACGGCTCTGTCGTTATGTATGGAGTACAGTATCCCAATCGTTGTTTTTGACCTTTTTGAGAAAGGGAATCTAAACCGTATCGTCTCAGGTGAAAAAGTCGGTACTTTGGTCACAGGGGAGTAATAAAGATCATGGAAGACATTGAAGAAATATTTAAAAACACCAAAGAAAGAATGAACAAAAGTGTTGATTCTTTGCAAAGAGATCTATCCTCGGTGAGAACCGGACGAGCTTCAACCAATCTAGTTGAAAACCTTGATGTTGAATATTATGGTAGCTCCACACCTTTAAACCAATTATCCTCGATATCAGTACCTGAAGCCCGGACCATAGTTATCCAACCTTGGGACAAGGAATCCCTACAAGAAATAGAGAAAAGTATATTGAAATCAGATCTTGGCCTGACTCCTAATTCTGATGGAGTAATCATAAGAATAAACGTACCTGAATTAACTGAAGAGCGAAGACGTGAGATGGTTAAGTTGGTTGGAAACTTGGTTGAAGAAGGCCACGTAGCAATAAGAAATATACGTAGAGATAGTTTGGAGAAAATAAGAACTTTAGATAAAGACAAGGAGATCTCTCAAGACGACGGTAGAAGAGCTCAGCAGGAGCTTCAAAATGTCACCGACTCCTTCATATCTGAAATGGATTCAATCAAGTCTCAAAAAGAAAAAGAGGTTATGGAGGTGTGACCCAGTTGTACTATGGGTAAAAGTAAAGGTCCACGCCATGTAGCCATAATTATGGACGGCAATGGAAGATGGGCAACCTCCCAAGGACTAGATAGAAGCTCTGGTCACGAGAAAGGAACACTAAATATTCAAAGGGTGCTCCAAGCATTTTCATCCCACGGCGTGAAGTATATTACCCTTTACGCCTTCTCTACAGAGAATTGGAACCGCCCAAAGACCGAAGTAGATAACCTTATGAGGCTAACCGTATCTTCCATTGCTGAACAGCTACTATTTCTGCATTCTGAAGGTATAAAAATTACCCATCTTGGAGAAAAATATTCCTTGCCTTCCGAAGTTGTAGAAGCAATAAAAAAATGCGAAAAAATGACCTTCCACAACGATAAATTAATTCTCAACCTTGCCTTCAATTACGGTGGCAGGTCAGAAATAGTGAAAGCAGTAAAAAAACTAGTCGAAGATAAGGTAAGCCCACCAGAAATTAGTGAATCCCAAATCGAGACAAGACTTTACACAAAGGGTATACCAGACCCCGATATGGTTATACGCACAGCAGGAGAAATGAGATTAAGTAATTTTTTAATATGGCAAACAGCATATTCAGAATACTATTCAACTGAAACTCTTTGGCCTGATTTTAATGAGTCCGATGTATCCAAAGCTATAGATGTATATCGACGTAGAACCCGAAAATTTGGAGAGTTATGAAGCTTCACACGGGCTATGGGTATATTAGGTTGCTGGAAAACATAAAGTGAAACACCGATTAATCAGTTCTGCTATAGCACTTCCCTTAGTACTTGGGGGGATATTGTTGGGAGGGATATGGTTCTCCCTCATAATAATATTTGGTGCAGTTGTCTCAGCCTATGAACTGGCAAGAATCACCGGTAACAATCTCCGAAAAGAGCCCTTTATATCAGCTATTCTAGCTGGGTTGATAGTTACGTTTGTTCAAACGTATGACAGTTATCTAGACGGTCTACCCAGTATTAACATAGAAGCAAGCACCACCATATTACCAATAGTTCTTCTATCGTTCGTATTTACATCCATCCTAATACTTTTGATGTGGGGTAGCGATAGAAAACTAGGTAGTTTTACATGTGTTGTCTCATCAGTGTCATATACTGCAGGATTGCTTTCGTTCGCTGTTCTTGCTCGAAATAGTGAGTTTGGCCTCGGTTGGATCGTATTTTTATCATTGATAGTTTGGGCCAATGATACAGGGTCATACATAATAGGAAAGACGGTCGGTAAAACCCCATTCTTCCCTACCATAAGTCCCAACAAGACTGTAGAAGGAGCTATTGGGGGGTACGTTTGTGGTTTGGCAGTCGCCATCGCCAGCGGCCTATTACTCCCTCATTTCGGATTTGTCGATTTAGGGTTATATTCACTATTAATACTAGGTTTCATTTTTGTTGTATTGGCCCAAACAGGAGATTTATTTGAGTCTTCCCTTAAAAGGAGAGCAAACCTAAAAGATTCAGGTTCAATAATGCCAGGGCATGGAGGGGCTTTGGACAGGTTAGACTCGATTGTATTGGCTTTTCCAGTGCTATATTATTTTGCACAATGAATAGGAGTAAGAAAAACATATCCATCCTCGGTTCTACAGGCTCCGTGGGTGCTCAAACACTGGAAGTAGCGCGAAGTTATCCTGAAGATTTCAATGTAGTATGCCTCGGTGCTAATAAAAATACACAAATATTAAAAGAACAAATTCTTGAATTTCAACCTCAGGCAATATCCTGCGATTTCCATAAAGAATTGAGTGCCAATGGTGAAATAGCCGAAGAGATAGTGTCTCTTTCTGAAATAGCCACCTATGAAGGAGTCGATACTGTCGTAGTAGCAACATCCGGAAATGTGGCTTTGATTCCCACTTTTGAAGCAATTAAAAAAGGGAAGAACATAGCAATCGCAAATAAAGAAACGATCATAATGGCAGGAGAGCAATTAACTTCTCTAGCCGAGTCAAACTCCGTCAGCTTAATGCCAATTGACAGCGAACCGAGTGCAATCTGGCAGTGCTTACGGGGAGAAAATAACAATATTTCCAAATTGATAATAACCGCATCCGGGGGACCATTTAGAAATACCCCTGTGAGATCTTTACCAAACGTCACTCCCACTAATGCATTGCAGCATCCGACCTGGAAAATGGGTCAGAAGATTAGTGTTGACTCTGCCACAATGATGAATAAAGCGTTCGAGGTGATTGAGGCTAGGTGGTTATTCAATGTACCGTGGGAAAATATAGAAGTTATTGTACATCCTGAGAGCATAATACATTCAATGGTTGAATTTTCAGACGGTTCAACAAAAGCTCAACTAAGTTATCCCGATATGATTGTACCGATAAAGCATGCTTTGTTTTTTCCGGATCGGGCACCAAAATCAAATACAAACCCTTTCGATCCAAATAAAACTAAATCGCTCACTTTTGAAAGTCTTGATCAAGACAAATATCCGTGTTTTGAAATTGCTTTGAAAATTGCCAAGCGAGGAGGGACCTGGCCTTCAGCTCTTAGCGGAGCCGATGAAGCTGCTGTGGAAGCATTCCTTGATAGCAGAATCAAATTCACTGAAATACACACTCTCATCGAACAGGCGATACAGAACCACGAATCAATAACAAAACCTACTACCGCTGAGATGTTGAAAGCATCCCATTGGGCCTATGACCGAGTGTCCGAACTGACCTCAGGTAATTGATATCCATGCCAAGTTGGTTACTAGTTATTCCGGTATTGTCGATTCTAGTATTTGTACATGAACTTGGTCATTTTTTAACAGCTAAGCGTTTTGGAATCAAAGTGACGGAGTTTGGATTTGGTTTCCCGCCCCGGTTGTGGGGAATATCTATTGGAGAAACCTTATATTCCATCAATCTAATTCCTCTTGGCGGATTTGTCAAAATGGTTGGTGAAGAAGACCCTACAGAACCCAGAAGTTTTGCAAGACAATCAATCCTCAAACGATCAATTGTCTTGACTGCTGGTTCGTTTATGAATCTCCTTTTACCTTTATTTATATTTGCAATTATCCTTTCACTACCCCACGACACATTAGTTGGTACTGTTACTGTCAGTGGGGTAGCACCAAATTCACCTGCTGAAGAATCTGGGCTTCAAGAAGGCGACGCAATACTAGAAATAAACTCCTTACGAATCTCTAACCATATGGAGCTTGTTAAAGAAATATCAACCAAGCAGGGCACTGAAGTCGAGCTGTTAATAAGAAAAGACAATTCACGTTTAGGGTTACTTGGATCTCCCGAATTTGCGACTTCTAAGTATATTCGCCTAACACCCCGGGAAACCTCTCCTTCCTACAGGGTAGTAGAAATAGTATCGGAATCCACAAAAGAAATATCACTATCTGATGCAAAACAATACAATCCATCCCTAGAAATCGGAGACGTTTTACGTCAAGGTTCTATTGGGGTATTAATCGGGACCGCTAATAGTAAAGTAGTTAAAGATCAACTTCCTTTGCATGAAGCTATACCAACAGCATTTAGTAAAATAGGTGAAGTTATCTCATTTTCAGCACAAGGAATCGGTAGTTTAGTAAGTAGTGGCCAAAACCCTGGATTGACCGGTCCAATCGGGATTGCTCAGGTTACCGGAGAAGTCGCTAAGGTGGGAATCGCCCCTATTTTTGAACTTACCGCCTTAATCAGCATCAGCTTGGGAATCGTTAATCTATTACCCATCCCTGCTCTGGATGGAGGTAGACTAATGTTCGTATTGATTGAAGGAATTCGAGGTGGCAAGAAGGTTTCTCCGGAAAAGGAAGGAATCATCCATATGGCGGGATTCATTCTACTAATCGGACTGGTGGTGGTGATGAGTTATTTTGACATAATCCGAATATTAAGTGGAAATAGTTTTTTCAGGTAGTTATTAATTAATAAATCACCAGGGATTTTAAATGCGTAGAGTAACAAAACCTGTTTTTGTAGGCGACGTAAAAGTTGGTGGGGACGCGCCCATATCGGTCCAATCCATGACAAAAACTGACACCAGAGATGTGAAATCTACACTTATTGAAATAAAGGAACTGGAAAACGCGGGTTGCGAGATAATTCGCTGTGCCGTGCCTGACATGGAGGCTGCAAAAGCATTAAAAGAAATAAAAAAAGGTGCACGTATACCTGTCGTTGCAGACATACATTTCCATCATGAATTGGCTATAGAATCGTTAAAAAGCGGCGTTGATTGCCTAAGGCTTAACCCAGGAAACATAAGGGACGAAGAAAAGGTAAAAGAGGTGGTCAAATTGGCCAAACAGCGAGAAGTGCCAATCAGGATAGGTGTAAATTTCGGAAGTCTTCCTCCAGTAGGAGCTATAGGGAAAACACGTGGCTTGAACAGGCACGATGACGGGGTAAACCTACTAACCAAGGGAAGTACACCTAGCTCAGACTATACTGCCGTAGATCATATGGTTGCTACTGGCCTGTGGGAAATTGACCTACTTGAAAATTTGGATTTTGATCTAATTAAAATATCCCTAAAAGCCTTTGATATAGATACAACAGTAGATGCCTACAGAAGAATGTCAAAATTGATCCCATACCCTCTTCATCTGGGTATAACAGAAGCTGGTACAGCAAAATCAGGCAGTATAAGAAGTGCAATAGGATTGGGCGTATTACTTTATGAAGGTATTGGAGACACAATACGCGTAAGCCTTAGTGATAATGCAGTCGAAGAGGTGATTACTGGGCTTGAAATATTAAAAGCATTAGGCCTAAAAAAAGAAGGAGCTATTCTCGTAGCCTGTCCGAGTTGCGGAAGAGCTGATGTAGATGTAAGGGGCTTGGCCAACCAAGTTGACCAACTACTACAGGATACAAGAACACATATCAAGGTCGCTGTTATGGGATGTGAGGTCAATGGCCCGGGAGAGGCCAAAGATGCTGATATTGGAATTGCCGCCGGGGTGGGTAAAGCAGTGATTTTCCGTAAAGGAAAAAAGTCAAAAATCGTGGATGAATCCAACATGCTTACTGAACTGATGGCAGAAATTAAACAAGTCGAAAAAGAATTATCACAGCCAACAAAAAAATCTGTTAGTTGATTCCTAGAAGGCATTTATTATATGAAATTATCCCGATTATTCGTAAGAACCTTGAGAAATGCCCCTAGTGACACTGAATTAATAAGCCATAAGTTATTGCTGCAAGCCGGAATGGTGCACCAAGTTTCTTCTGGCGTATACAGCTACTTACCACTCGCATGGAAATCGTTGCGCAAAATTGAACAGATCATTAGAGAAGAAATGGATAATGCAGGAGCGCAAGAGGTAAAACTAGGGTTATTGCAGCCGAGGGAAATTTGGCAAAAGTCCGGAAGAGACGAAATTTACGGGCCGGACATGATTAGACTCCAGGACCGTAGAGGACGGCATTTAGCCTTGCCTCCTACCAATGAAGAATTGATGACCGAGACAGTAAAAAGTTTCATCCAAAGTTACAGGGATTTTCCATTCACTTTGTACCATATCCAAACAAAATTTAGGGATGAACCTAGGCCCAGAGGTGGTCTGATAAGAGTTAGAGAATTTGACATGATGGATGCCTACAGCTTTGACATTAATACGGAAGGGTTAAACCTGAGTTATGACTTAATGATCAGTGCATATGTCAACATTTTCAAGCGCTGCGGAATTGAAACTGTGATAGTAGAGGCAGACAGCGGTGCAATCGGGGGCAAAGATTCTAAAGAATTTATTCTTCTATCGGATTCAGGAGAGGACACAATAGTAATGTGTGACAGTTGCTCCTATGCGGCCAATGGAGAAAAATCAGAATTCACCAAGCTATCGAATCCCGACGAACCTGAAACGGGGCAAAAAGAAGTCCCTACTCCCGGGGTAAAAACCATAAACCAACTCTGCAAATATCTCTCAGTGGGCCCGGAAAAAACCCTCAAGTCAGTCTTCTATAAATCAGACCAAGAATTCCTTATCGTGGTTATTCGTGGTGATTTGGAAATCAACGAAGTGAAGTTAAAGAACAACATAAGTGCAGTTGATCTAAGACTAGCCACAAAACAAGAAGTTGCTCAACAGGGATTAATATCGGGTTCTGCCTCTCCAATAGGAGTGAAAGATATTAAGGTGATTGCAGATGACTCTATCACTTTGGGCAACAATTTTTTGGCAGGTGCAAATAAAGAGGGATACCATCTGTCAGGAATAAATCATCCGAGAGATTTTCAAGCTGAAATACTAACCGATATTGCCTTGGCAGAAGATGGGTTTTTATGTCCGAATTGCATCGGAACCTTGCATACAAAACGAGGGATAGAAATTGGGCACGTATTTAAATTAGGCACGCGTTATTCCGAGTCAATGGATGCCAAGTTTCCAGACCAAGACGGAAATCCACAACCTATAGTCATGGGATGCTATGGAATTGGGGTCGGACGGATTCTCGCTGGGGCAATAGAACAACATGCTGATAATAAAGGGATAATATTCCCGAAGACCATTGCTCCATACGAGGTGATACTTACATCTCTGAACACTGATAAGATCCAGGTCATGGAGACATCAGAGAACATATACACAGAAATGTCACGAACAGGCATTGAGGTGCTTTGGGACGATAGGCAAGAATCTGCGGGAGTCAAATTCAATGATGCAGACCTATTAGGTATGCCATTGAGAGTGGTTGTAAGTAGCCGAAACATAGAAAACAATGTAGTCGAAATCAAAATACGGAATGAACAACAGGGATACACTATCCCAATTGAAAATTGCATTGAAGAAGTGGCCAGACTATTGGGAAAGTAAACGGATCTAAAATGGTAACTTGGCCTGACAAAATACTTTGCCCGATAGTGATAAGTTTTGATCTAGATGGCATCAGTGGAACCATTAACAGAAACCCAGCATCCAAGAATTTACCTACTCTAATGTCTATGAGAGAGTATGGTCCTTCGATTGCGACCCCGAGAATTCTAGACCTATTGGATACACACAAAATAAAATCTTCTTTTTTCATACCAGGCTTCATAGCCGAAACACATCCAGAATTGGTATTGGACATTCATCAAAGAGGCCATGAGATAGGAAACCACGGCTATATGCATGAGCCTCCTGCCACATTGACCTCACAAGAGGAGGAACAAGTACTACTGCAAGGATCGGAAATACTAAAAGATATAACAGGTCAGTCTCCAGTAGGGTATAGATCTCCTAGTTGGGAATTGAGTCCTGATTCATTGGAAATATTAAAAAGGAACCATTTTCTATATGACTCAAGTATGATGGGAAATGACGTTCCATATCTTGTACATACCAAAGAATCACCTATGATAGAAATCCCGATACATTGGGAATTGGATGATCACCCGTTTTTCAATTACATTCCTTTCCTGAATCAAACTAATGTCATGGCGAGCCCTCAACATGTATATTCGGTTTGGTCTGCGGCATTTGAAGGTTTATATAAATATAAAAGAACCTTTGTCTTAACTATGCACCCATGGATTATAGGAAGACCAGGCAGGCTCAACATGCTGGATAAATTGATAACCCTGATAAAAAGTTTTCAAGGAACCTCTTTCATGTCATGTAAAGACCTTGCTGTCCTAAAAGAACACGAATACATGTAAAAGGGTTTGAAGAAGGGATAGGCCTGATGATAACATTTCACGGTTTAATCCCCACTGTAATCTGCCGTATACATGGTTTGCCATTATAACAAGGAGCAAAATAAACCAAATGACCTTACCCAACCGCATGAAATTTGGAATTTTCCTAGCACCTTTCCACTGGCTGGGCGACAACCCAACTCTCGCCCTAGAAAGGGATCTGGAAACGATACAGTGGTTGGATCATCTAGGTTTCGATGAGGCTTGGATAGGTGAGCACCACAGCGCGGGATGGGAGACTATATCTTCTCCTGAGGTATTTATGGGAGTCGCAGCAGAAAGAACCAAACACATAAAACTAGGCACAGGGGTCGCCAGTTTGCCATATCACCATCCTCTTATGCTTACAAATCGTATGGTTTTATTAGATCATTTGACTCGAGGAAGAGTGATGTTGGGTGTAGGGCCAGGTGCTTTGGTTTCGGATGCCTATGCACTTGGTATTGAACCATCTTTACAAAGACCCCGCATGGACGAAGCAATAGGCATAATAAAAAGGCTTCTTACAGAAACAGAGCCTATAACCTATGAATCTGACTGGTTCACTTTACGAGAGGCTTTAATACATTTGAGACCCTACACAGAACCACATTTTCCGATGGCCGTTGCAGCAGCACAATCACCTTCAGGGATGGTTGCAGCCGGTAAGCATGGCCTGGGAGTGCTTTCTGTTAGCGTAGTAAGAGGTGGGAGCATAGCATCTAATTTGGGAGACTTCTGGAAGATCGCAGAAGATACAGCGGAAAAATATCATCAAACAGTCGACAGAAATGACTGGAGAATCGTCTTACACGTTCATCTAGCTGACACCAAAAAAGAAGCTATGGACCAAGCAAGAGAAAAATCGGCCGCATACCAATACGACTACTTCCATCAAACTATGGGAACACCTTTTGATTACGACGGACCCAAGGACAAAATAATAGACTACATGGTTGATAACGGGGCTTGGTGTGTTGGAACACCAGATGATCTCATAGAAAAAATCAAAGAACTGGGTGATCAAAGCGGAGGGTTTGGCGGTTTTATGATTCAAGCCACAGAATGGGGAACTAGAGAACAAGTACGGCACAGTTACGAATTGATTGCCCGATACGTAATGCCCCATTTCCAAGGCTCACTTAACAATTTGGTGACATCTCAAAAATGGTCTGAAGATAATAGAGATAACTTGCAAGCCTTGAAAACTGTATCTCTCAACAAGGCAACAGAAAGCTACAAAAATAGAACCTAGAACTAGGAGAAACATTCATGACAAAAATGACTGGAGGCGAAGCTCTCGCGAAATCACTTTACCGAGAAGGGGTAAGAGTAATTTTTGGGTTGCCGGGGGTACAGCTTTACCATCTCCTTGACGGATTGGCAAAAGAACCCGGAATACGGTTTATTAATACCCGGCATGAGCAAGCTACTACCTACATGGCTGATGGATATTCACGGGCAGGAGGAGGAATAGGCACAGCATTGGTTGTGCCAGGACCGGGCCTTCAAAACGCCAGTGCAGGAATAGGTACAGCATATTCAGCATCATCTCCTATCTTAGTTGTCTCGGGTCAAATTGAGAGAGACCACATTGGCCTTGAAAGAGGAATGCTCCATGAAATAAAAGGTCAAATTGAAACAATAAAACCCATTACCAAACATCAAAAACTAATACTGGATCCCGTTAAGATACCAGAGGCCGTACATGAGGCCTTTAAGCAACTTCAAACAGGCAGGCCAAGGCCGGTTCAAATAGAAATACCCCCAGAAACCCTTTCCGACACAGCTGACATTGAGTTATTGGAAGCTGGAAAATATGAGAGACCTGTTGGCAGTAAAGAAAGCGTAAGTCGGGGAATCGATCTTATTTCCAATGCAAAAAATCCTCTTATATGGGCTGGTGGAGGTGTGATATCTGGAGAAGCATCAAAGGAACTCACATCTTTAGCGGAATTTCTACAAGCCCCTGTTATAGCAACCGGTGAAGGTAGAGGGGCTATTTCAGACAGAAGTTACCTATCGATTGGTAGTTTCCGGTTCAAAAACGACACCTTTTTTGAAAACAAAATCCAAGACTATGACCTGGTCGTAGCGGTTGGAACAAGGTTATTGAACAACCAACAATTCACAGGGCAAAAAGTCCTGCAAATCGACATAGACGATGAAGAAATCGGTCGTAATTATGACAACACAGAAGGAATAAATGGCGACGCCAAAAAGACTCTCACAGAGATTCTAAATGGACTAAAAAACGTGATGCCGCCTCGTGAAAGCAGAGAAGAAGAACTCACAAAGGTAAAGGCCGAACGATTTAATCCTGGCACTGTAATTGAGCCGCAAGAATCTTTTACCAAAGTCATTCGAAGTGTCATGCCAGATGATGGAATATTCATCTCCGGCATGACGCAAATTGGATATTACAGTAGGAATAAATTTGAAGTTTATGAACCGAGGACCTACATTACCTCCTCCTATTACGGTAACCTTGGATATGCTTATCCAACCGCATTAGGCGCTAAAGTTGCACAACCAGATAAGGCAGTCGTTGCTGTTTGTGGGGATGGTGGATTTATGTTCAATGTACAAGAATTAGCCACAGCTGCAAAACACCACATTAACGTGGTTGCTGTTGTGTTTAACGATAGCGCTTACGGAAATGTAATGAGAGATCAGGTCAACATGTTTGATGGAAGAGAATATGGAGCTGAGGTTCATAACCCAGATTTCATGAAGCTCGCTGAAGCTTTTGGTGTAAGGGGTGTAAGAGTCGAAGGTGGAGCACCTGAATTAGGAAAAGCTGTGCAAGAGTCCCTGGGTATAGAGGCTCCGACATTGATAGAGGTACCAGTAGGGCCAATGCCTAATCCTTTCAGGGATTACTAAACAATTTCGTCAGGGCCCAATAAAGGAGCCCTGACGAGTATATCTACACTAAACCAGGGAAAAGGGAATAGACAATTCACCGCATATATCTTTAAACCAGTCTATAACCTCATAATGTAAGGGTATACCATTTTCAGATCTTTCAATCGCTGCCTCATGCTCGGGCTGGCCCGGATACATAACTCGATCATGACCGGGTGCTGGTTTAGAAGAATTCAGCATATTAATCCATTCATCCATGGTTATTTTAAATTCTTTTGTGTCCATAAAGGCTTCGATGTTGTAGGCAGCTACATAATGCCCAAAATTTGGTCGGCCAGGGTTCATCCCATACCCGCCTCCTGTCAGAATACCTCCTAATATGTCGACCATGCACATCATCCCATACCCTTTATGTGAGCCTAATTCTCGCGTCCCTCCAACAGGAAGCAAATAGGATGAAGCAGAACCTTCATAGCCTGGTGTTGGGGGGTCCACTTTATCCATAATAGGGCTACCATCATGATCGGCCACCCATCCTCCTAATAATTGCGTGCCATTTCTTCTAGCAAGCCCTAGTTTATTGCCTGCAACTGCACTCATGGCAGCATCAAACACAAAGGGAGCCTCTTTATCAGCAGGAGCCGCAATCGCTATCGGATTCGTACCCAAAACAGGTTCTGCTCCGAAGGTTGGTAAAACCCCAGGAGGGCACGATGTCATACACATGCCTATCATGTCGTTGTCCACTGCTTTCAAAGCATGATATGAAGCCATGCCAAGATGCCTCGAATTATGAATAGTCACGACTCCCATACCCACATTCTTAGCCTTTTCAATCGCTATATCCATTGCTTTCGGAGTTACAATTATCCCCAAGCCTCTATCGCCATCAATATTTGCGGTAGACGGGGTTTCTCTTGTTATAGTCCAATTAGGATGAGAATTAAGTTCCCCGTTCCCATACCCGGTGACATAAGACCGCAACATATTAGAGACACCATGAGTGTCAACACCTCTCATATCTGCTTTTACTAAAACATCAGCCCCCAATGCTGAATCAGAGTCGTCAAGCCCCATTTTTGCAAATACAGCCTCCACCGTTTTTCTAAGGTTATCTTCGGTTACTCTAACTTGATCTTCCGGTTGCACTTTGAATTGTTCTAACAATTTAGTCCCCCTTCAATGCCTTCTGTTTGAGAGCGCATTCTACGTTCAGTAGGGAAAAACAGCAATTCAGAAGAGGAAATTTAAGAGTATGTTCTACGAAACTATATTCATTAGTTCATACTTTCTTATTAAATTAGACTATACTTACTATAAAATTCTTATGATTCTTCAATCTTGACATGGATACTTCAATTATCGCTATAATTCCGAGGAAAATCAGCTAGCATTGACTTTAACAAGACCAGTAGTTATCAACACTTCAATGTGGATTTTAATACCATCGCTAATTGCAGCTATGGTGTGTATAACCCCATTAATTTATCTCATAAATCGGGTTGTGGATTCAGACTCATCTGTATGGGCATGGCTTATGAGGCCCAAAACGGTCATGATCTTTACGAGATCTATATTCTTAGCTATCACCGTTACCATGTTTTCGGCCGTTATAGCAGTGCCAATCGCGTGGTTGACAATCCGCACTAATTTACCATACCGCAAGCTATGGTCAGTTCTTACCTTTCTACCGCTCGTGATACCTAGTTATGTCGGAGCATACATTCTCATATCGTTCAGCGGAAATGGAGGTCTTTTACATGAAATCACAGGGACTTTCTTTGACGTTGGTAGTGTACCTACTATGTACGGGTATTATGGAAGCCTAGTAACTTTAAGTCTACTCAATTTCCCCTACATAATACTTACAATTAGGTCGAATTTATCAAATATGGATGTGTCTGGGGAAGAAACTGCCAAAATGATGGGTTTGAGTCACTTTCAAACTCTAATCAAGGTAACCATACCTTCAATCAAACCTGCGATCCTATCAGGATCACTATTAGTTACTTTATATACACTGAGTGATTTTGGTGCTGTTTCTTTACTTCGTTACAAAACTTTCACTTGGTCAATTTATACTCAATATGAATCTGGATTTGATAGAAGTACGGCCGCATTGTTATCGCTAACATTGTTTATTGTGGCTACCGGATTTATGTTCTTTGAACTTATAGTTAGGGGAAACAAAAAATACTACAAAAATTCAAGTAGCGCATCAAAAAAACTCCCCGTGATAGATATAGGAAAATGGCGATGGCCGGCTGCCGGGTTGTGCGCTGTGATATCTCTGCTATCTGTCGCAATACCGATATTAGTCCTACTTTATTGGGTACTCAGGGGGCTGTATCACGGGGAGTCAGCGGCTATTTTAAGCGCAGAATCCAATCATATTTTAGTTCTGAATTCCATCATGCTTTCTGTACTCACAGCAGCTGTAGTAGTTACCTTATCCTTACCGGTGGGTTATTTAGCAATCAGACATTCTGGCTTTTTATCAAGTACCATCGAAAAGATGTGTTACACAGGTTATGCATTGCCCAGCATCGCAGTTTCTTTGGCACTCGTTTTTTTGGGATCGAAAATAGGGTCCCCCATCTACCAATCAATATATTTATTGGTGATGGCCTGCGCTGTCTTGTGTATGCCTACAGGGTTGAGTGCAATAAGGTCATCTATGACCCAAATAAGCCCAAGGTATGAGGAGTCATCAATGACCCTCGGTAAAAGCCGTATTAAATCTGTCATTACGACCAATGTGCCTCTCCTTAAATCTGGAGTTACAATGGCTTCTGTGACTGTATTTTTAATAACGATGAAGGAGCTACCAGCGGTTCTTCTACTAGCCCCTTTGGATTTTCATACCCTCACTACTGCGATTTGGTCATTTACTTCAGAAGCATTTTTCGCAAGAGCCGCTATACCTTCACTTTTGCTAATTTTACTATCATCGATACCGCTAACTGTAATAGTTTTGAAAAACAACATCTTCAATAATTCATGGGGTGAATAGATAATTGGTCGATGCTCTTTTGAAATGTAGTGATCTGAACATTAAATATGGGCAGAATCACGTTATAAAAAACCTAAATATGCATTTGTTGGCAGGTGAAATACTTTCTATACTTGGTCCCAGCGGGTGCGGCAAAACCACACTTCTTAGAATAATCGCAGGTCTAGAAATTCCTTCCCAGGGAAGCATTTTTCTCAAAAATCATGAAATCTTTGGGCCAAATATTAATTTACAACCATCAAATAGAAACATAGGGATGATATTCCAAGATTACGCCTTGTTTCCTCATTTAACTGTGGAAAAAAATATACTGTTCGGTATTTCAAATCTCGAACAGAGAATACAAGATGATAATTTAGAAAGGGTTCAACAGTTAACCCGGCTCAAGGGACTAATGGATAGGTATCCACATCAACTATCAGGTGGTCAACAACAAAGAGTCGCCATTGCCAGGACCCTAGCTCCCAGCCCTACTGTTTTGCTGATGGATGAACCTTTCTCTAATCTCGATGCTTCCTTACGTTTATCGGTAAGAATGGAAATGGAACAAATCCTAAAATCTAGTAATACGGCTACGATATTCGTAACCCACGATAGAGAAGAGGCTTTTTCTATTTCAGATCGGGTAGCTATTATGGTTGATGGGGCCATCCAGCAAGTGGGACCTCCCGATCAAATATATTTCTGGCCCAATAGTAAAGAGTCTGCCTTGATGAGTGGAAGCTGTGATTTTATAAAAGGCTCCGTCTCTGGAGGGTCTGTTAACACAAGCATCGGCCCCCTACCCATGAGAATACCTGAAGCGTTTTCCGATGGAGATGAAGTAGAGGTGGCGATAAGACAGACAGATCTTTCTATGGAACCAACACCAACCGGCAAAAATATAGTGGTGCGGAAAGATTTCAGAGGAGACGAAACAATATTCTGGGTCAAAACCCCCCAGGAAGAGGTCATTCAATGTAAACACAAAATACACACCACTCTCTTCCCTGGATTAAAAGTACAATTGTCTCCGGTACAATATACAAAATTCAATGTTTTTAACGTCCCTCGCTCCTGAAGTGTAGTATCACATTAGGTTTAATATTAATGCCTTTCTAAGAATTTCGGTTACGTTGTAAAATAAACAAACGTCTAGTCAGGGACTGGTATACAAAAATTATGACCGACAAGTATGAAACAGTAATTGGTCTGGAGGTTCATTCTCAACTTCTTACCTTGAGCAAAATGTTCTGCCCTTGTGGTTCGGATTACCAAGATTCAGAACCAAATACCCGAGTCTGTCCCGTTTGCATGGGTATGCCCGGAGTTCTACCAGTAGTGAACAAGAAAGCGGTTAATCTAGTAATTAAAACTGGGCTGGCCTTAGAATGCGAGATTTCGCCAGAAACAAAATTTGACCGAAAAAACTACCCATATCCTGACCTTATGAAGGGATATCAAATATCTCAGTTTGATATTCCTATAGCCCTCGGTGGAAGATTGTCAATAAAGACTCCAGAGACGGGGGGGAAATACATTCGAATAACCCGAGTACATTTGGAAGAAGATGTGGCTAAACTAGTACACCGAAAGGAACCGAATGGAGAAACATACAGCCTGCTTGATATTAACAGAGCCGGGGTTCCTTTGATGGAAATTGTGAGTGAACCAGATATGAACAGTCCTGAGGAGGCAAACGAATATTTAACTAACCTACATTCGATAATAAGGTTCGTGGAGACAAGCACTGCAAATATGGAGGAAGGCAGCTTTAGGTGCGATGCCAACATTAGTGTGAGACCTCTTGGTTCAAAGAAACTTGGTTCTAAAGTGGAAATTAAAAATGTCAATAGTTTCAGATCTGTATTTAGGGCTCTGAAATATGAGGAGACTAGACAGCGAAAATTATTGGATGCAGGCCACAATATTGAACAAGAGACTCGCGGGTGGTCAGACGATAGAGGTACGACCCTGAGCCAACGTACCAAAGAATACGCTGCTGACTACAGATATTTTCCTGAACCTGACTTGCCTCCAATATTAATCTCAAATGAATGGGTAAAAAGTATCCAGTCTGAGATGCCCGAGCTTCCCGCTAAGAAAAAAGAGCGATATATTGATCTATTCGGTTTATCTGATTACGATGCCTCGGTCATGATTGGTGATAAAGAATCAACCCAACTATTTGAAAACACCTTACCCTACCTCTCTGAATCGATGGATCAGAAGGATGCGGCAAAGGCGACAGCCAATTGGATAAATGTTGATTTAAACAGGATGAAAAATGAACTCAAATATAATTGGCCCGAAATAAAGCTTAACCCAAAAGAATTCGCCAAGTTAATTATACTTGTAGACGATGGCAAAATAAGTAATTCGATGGCGAAAACTGTATTTGACGATATGTTTGTCAATGGTGGTGATCCAATAAAAATTTCAGAGGATAAGGGCTTATCTCAAATAAATGATGCTTCCTCCATTCAAAATGTAGTTACAGAAACACTTCTTGAAAACCAAAGTGCTGTTGACGATTATTTAAACGGAAAAGATTCCGCAGTGAGATATTTGGTAGGCCAGGTCATGAAAAAAACCAAGGGTCAAGCTAACCCACAAGTTGCTTCGAAAATGGTTACCTCAGCACTAATTAAACAAAAAACCCAGTAAGTTTAGTTATTCCGATCTTAATTCAAAATTAATTATGAACGACAGCTCCAAAACTAAAACCCCTCATATAGTAGCAATAGGCGGTGGCACAGGACTGTCGGTATTATTGAAAGGACTCAAACAACACACCCAACGAATAACTGCAATAATTGGGGTTGCAGACGATGGGGGCAGTTCTGGAAGATTACGTCGGGAAATGGGTATTATTCCACCCGGCGACTTCAGAAACTGTATCGTTGCGTTATCAGACGAAGATTCCTTACTAAAAGAATTATTTCAATACCGATTTCCAGAAGGATCTGAACTGCAAGGGCATAGTTTTGGCAATCTTTTTATAGCCGCAATGACAGATGTAACTAATAGTTTTGAGGATGCTCTCACAGAGTCCAGTAGAATATTATCAGTTACCGGTCGGGTACTCCCAGCAACAATAGAAAATGTGAATTTATCCGTGAAGTTAGCCGATGGCCGATTCATAAAAGGGGAATCAAACGTCAAAGAAAGTTCATCTGAAATCAAAGAGTTATTTATAGACCCGCCTGATGCTGAAGCCTCACCGGCAGCTATTAAAGCCATATTTGGAGCAGATTTGATAGTCATAGGCCCCGGAAGCTTATATACAAGTATATTGCCCAATTTGATGGTACCGGGAATTGTAGATGCAATCTCCGGATCAAAAGGTATTAAATATTATATTTGTAATGTAGCGACCGAAATCGGGGAAACCCAGCATTTCAACGTTGTAAAACACATAGATGTGCTAGAAAGTTATCTGGGGCCAGGTATTCTGGATATGATAATAGCCAATGATAATATTGGTAGCATCGGTAAACAATTCAGAGGTGAGGCTGTTGACCCAAATACTGGCTCAACTAAGCATTTAATTGTAACTTCTGATTTATTGGACGAAAAACATAAAGTTAGACACGATTCAGATAAATTAGCAAAATTCATAATGAGAAATTACTTAGGGTAATGTCCTCGCAACATCCTCCAAAGTAGGAGTATAATTACTGAATGGATACCGCAATAAACATAATAATGATTTCTATATCTCTACTGCTGATTGCCGTGATACTTATGCAGGTAAAAGGTCAAGGGACTGCTTTATTCGGGGCTGCCGAATCTTCTTTTAGAACAAGGAGAGGCATAGAACTAGCATTATTTCGATTTACCATCGCGTTAGTTGTCGTCTTCATCGCCGTTTCCATCATCAGCGCCAGCAGTTGGTTCTAACACCCCTAACTGCTCACAATTTTAATCCAATTTCCACCGAACCCCGGTTGTCGTATCTTCTATTGATACCCCTAGGTCGTCCAACCTATCTCTAATACGGTCCGATAATTCAAATTGTTTTTCTTTTCTAAGTCCTTCTCGAACATCCAACAACAAATCAATAAACGGTGCTAAATTCCCCTCAAATTCCGAATCATCACTTTTTAAGGTCAATCCCAAAACTTCAGCCAAATCACCAAGTAATTCCTGGGCCGCTTCTACATTTAATCCCTTGGTAGACTCTCTATTAATGTCTCTGGCAAGATCAAAAATCACCGACATAGCAATTGGAGTGTTGAAATCCTCATCCATCGCTGATTTAAATCGATTCTGGTAGGTCTTTGTATCAAGAACAGTTCCTTCACCAGAAGGCGACTCCAAGGCAGATTTCAATCTTTCCATGGCCCGTTGTTGCCCTTTGACAGATTCATTGCTGAACACTAATGGCGTCCTGTAGTGTGAACTTAAGAAAAACATTCTAAGGGCGTCAGAGGAGAATTCTTCTAAGGCTTCTGCAATGGAAAATACATTCCCTAAAGATTTGCTCATTTTTTCTTGACCATAGCCTAAAGTACCATTATGCATCCAATATCGGGCAAAAGGTTCAACGCCTGTGTATGACTCAGATTGAGCAATTTCATTTTCGTGATGTGGGAACACCAAATCTTGACCACCACCATGAATATCAACTCTATTATTAAGGTACGTTAACGACATGGCAGTACATTCTATGTGCCATCCTGGACGTCCCTGCCCCCAAGGGCTATCCCAAGCTGGTTCCCCTGGTTTTTGACTTTTCCATAGAGCGAAATCTGCAGGGTTTTCCTTAGTCTCTTCTATTTCCAATCTAGCGCCAGCTAACAGTTCATCAACATTCCTCCTGCTTAACTTCCCATAGTCTTCATCTTCCTTTACCCTGAAATAAACGTCACCAGAAATTGCATATGCATAGTTTTTCTCAATCAAGTCAGTAATGACGGCTATAATGGAACTGATCTCTTCAGTAGCTCTTGGGTATTCTGAAGCCTGAAGCACATTCAGTTGTCCCAATTCTGAGAGGTAAGCCTGAATATTTCGTTCTGCCAATGCTGACACTTCAATCCCTTCCTCATTGGCGGCGGTTATCATCTTGTCGTCTATATCAGTAAAGTTTTGTATGAAATGAACTTTATATCCTTTGTATTCCAGATATCGTCTAATGACATCAAAAACTATCGCACACATGGCATGGCCCAAATGAGAAGGTGCATAGGGAGTTATACCGCAAACATACATGTTAACCGTATTGTCTTCTACAACAAGTTCTTCTACTTTCCTATTCAGTGTGTTGTACAGTCTCATTCTGGTTTTTGGATAGTAACTATAGCCTGGCAGGAAATACCCTCTCCCCTACCGATATATCCCAACCCATCAGCCGTAGTTGCTTTAATACTGATGTCTTTTGGAGCTAAGTTAATAGCATGCGCTATGTTAAATGTCATTTGTGGTATAAATTCCGCGACCAGTGGTTTTTCGGCAACGATTGTAGCATCCACAAACACAGGCTTCCATCCTTCCTCTACAACTCTACTTAAAGCAATTTCTAGTAACTTTTGGCTACTTATCCCTTTATATTCTGCTTTAGTAGGAGGGAAATACCTGCCGATATCACCTAAATTTGCCGCACCTAAAAGCCCATCTATGATTGAATGTATCAGGACGTCACCATCACTATGCCCCAGCAAACCATATTGAGATGGGATTTCCACCCCCCCCAAAATCAAGGACTCGCCTTTTTCTAACCTGTGTATATCAACTCCAATACCAGTGCGAATAATATTCATGTATTTTTGCGTCTCTGTAAAATAGTTTCTGCAATTTCAATATCTATTGGATTCGTTATTTTTATATTCTCAGGATCTCCCTCAAAGGTAGAAACGTCAGTTTCAGACATTTCTACCAGCAAGGAGTCATCTGTAACATTAGCCCCAAACATTTTATGAAATTTAGCTATGCTGGAATATTTGAAGACCTGAGGTGTTTGGGTCAAATAAAGATTGGATCTATCTACAGTGGACACAACCTTAAAGTCTTTTACTCTCTTTATAGTATCTGTAACTGGTAGCACAGGTATCGCCGCATCTGAGGTTTGAGTCGCCTTAGCAGCGCGTTCTATAAGATCAATAGATACACAAGGCCTAGCACCATCATGAATCATCACATAGTCGGCAGTATTGGTAGTAGCTAGAGCATTTTTAACAGAATCTTGTCTCCGAATGCCTCCTAGAATCACCTGAACCGTGCGATATTGGGGGCCAGACATCAAATGTTCCAGCTTGGAAATATTGTTCGCGTTAGCCACCACTGTCATTGTTTCAAAGATTCCCGATCTAAGAAATTCATCTACAGAATGCAATATCACCGGCAGCCCACAAATAGTGGTCAGTATTTTATCGATGCCACGCATTCTGTTTCCAGTGCCCGCACCTAAAATTATCGCTGAAAAACCGTTCATAGAAATTAGCCGATCTGACTTACCGAGATATTAATAATCATCACAATACAAGAGTCATTTTATACGTTCATCCTACAAGCTCGCATCCTCTATAAAGAGACCCTTCAAAACAGATGTACAATAATGTGAAAAACACTCCCTCTGCCAAAACTAAACATAGTAATCTCAGAGTAGAGAAAATAGGGGAAAAAGATGGGCTCCAATTATTGGATGTTTGTGGACAACAGCGAAAATTCTGCTATTACACGGAAGAAAGGCTACAAGGTATTTGGCATGAGCGCTAAATATAAAAGACGGGCCCAAAGAATGCATGCAAAAGATCGAGTGATCTTTTTTGACAGGAATAGAAAATGTTGGACCGCATCCGCCACCATAATCTCCGACTATTTTGAGGATGAGTCTCCAATTTGGGTTCCTATAGATAAACCCAGGGAATATAAATTCAGGATCTCTTTGAAACCTGACTATGTTTTAGAGGAAGAACAATACATAGACGGCCTTCAATTAGGGCCAAGTTTAGAGTACGTGAAGAGATGGGCTCCCGAAGATTGGCCCCTAGCTTTTTGGGATCGAATACATTTACTACCCAGTAGAGACTTCAAGTTGATTGAGGACGAAATGAAAAGAGCTAAAAAGCAAAAACAGGCCAACTAACATGGGCTCGTTAGCTTTTATTCATATTCCTCTTTTTGCTCACTTTCTTTCTGGTCTTGAAATACATCACATATCATTTGCATTAGTCCGTCATCCAAATCTGATTTATCGGCCGACAAAGAGTAATCCGACAAGTCTCCAATATCATTGATGTTTGGAAGTACCGAAGCAATATCTCGATTTGTTATCGCGAATCTCAAGGCGATATCTGAAATGTTTTCCTCAAAACTATCTGAAAGGAAATCGTAATATGGTCTCCTTGCTAAGACATTTTTGAATACAGGATGACCTTCTTGTTGAGCAAGGTTAGAACCTTCGAGCATTTTGGGGTCGTAAGAATCATCTAGCAGACCGAAAGCATGTACTCTTCTGGCTATCACAGTTAAGTCGCCGCCTATTTCCGAAAGACTTGAAACTAAGTCCTGCTCCAGCAAACTATATGGGGCATGAATTAAACCTAACTCTCTTTCCGAAAGGAGCAGACTAGCTATTTCTGTAGCTTCAGGGCGATCATCGATTGCTAGGCCAAACCTCAAAATCTTGCCTGTGTCTACAAGTCTTTCGAGCACCTCGTATAAATCGTCATTCTCGACCTCAGTATAAGACGGATAATGGACAAGATACATATCAATGTAATCAGTCCCAAGGCGGCGTAAAGACTGTTCACAGGCATAAGAAACATATTCGGGGTCAAAGTTTTTGCCGTCTCCACCATCAACGTTCAATTGAGGTGAATAAAAGTCGAACCCAAATTTTGTGGATATAACAATTTCTTTCCTTATTGGAGAGAGTGCTTCTCGAATTAATTCTTCCCCGTACCCCTTACCATAAGAATCTGCAGTATCAAAAAAATTTATGCCTTGATTAAACGCTTGCTGCAATAAATAAATGGCAATGCTAGGATCTTTTTTCCCCCAGCCTTTGGTCGCCAAAGTCCACAAGGGAAAGCCTATGACAGACAAATTAATATCATTAACTGAAAAATCTGAATATTTCATCTACAAAATGAAAACCTTTTTACTTACTCAAAAATAATGGTATTAAATGATATCCGATAGTGAATATACATTTTATGCTTCAAAGCAACCCGGATACAGATATAATACTCAGTAATTTGCATCAGTCAGGATATTAAATATGCAGCATCAACATGAAAAAGTTAGGCTCACAGAACTTGCATCATGTGCAGGTTGAGCGTCTAAACTAAGTCCAGACGACTTGGCTCAGGTCCTGAGTCAACTACCAGATATGACCCATCCAAACCTATTGGTTGGAACAAAGACTAGTGATGATGCCGCCGTCTACAAATTAAGCGATGATTTGGCTGTCGTTTTAACAATCGATTTTTTTCCTCCGATTGTGGATGATCCATTTACATTTGGGCAAATAGCTGCTGCTAACTCACTAAGTGACGTCTACGCAATGGGAGCTAAACCGATAGCGGCCCTAAATATAGTCGGGTTTCCTTCAGATTTGGACATGTCTATCTTGGCCGAAATCTTAAAAGGCGGAGCTTCAAAAGCACTGGAAGCGGGAATCATTATAGCTGGGGGGCATAGCGTAGTGGATGCCGAACCCAAATATGGACTTTCAGTAACAGGAATAGTTAATCCAGGATCTCAAACAGCAAATAGTAATTCGAAAACTGGAGACTTATTGGTATTAACGAAGCCAATAGGCACCGGCGTGATTACCACCGCGGGGAAACAAGAAAAAGTAGATGACGGTGTACTAAAAAATGCCGTAGAAATTATGGCAACACTCAATAAAACGGCTTCTGAGGCTATGATTTCAGTCGGGGTGAATGCTTGTTCCGACGTTACAGGATTTGGTTTATTAGGACATTTAAGAGAGATGATGGAAGGTAGCGGCACGGGAGCTCGAATCTACAAATCAAAAGTACCGGTCATAGAAGGAACTGAGGATCTTTTGAACCAAGGAATTGCTCCTGGGGGAACCATGCGAAATCTAGAATCTCTAAACCCCACAGTACTGTGGGGAAAAGAAATCTTAGAAAACGATAAAATCCTTCTATGTGACGCCCAAACCTCGGGCGGACTGTTAATATCAGTCGATCCGAATAAAGCAGACGAACTACAAAAATCACTATCTGAGGCAGGGACTCTGAGTAATCAAATCGTAGGGGAAGTTTACAGTCCTTCAGAAAACGACCCTACGATACATGTAATTGGATAAATAGATCAAAGTTTACTGGAGTTGTGAAATTGACCACCGTTCCTGACATGTTGCGTAATTCGATAACGAATGCCTTTGAATTAGCACAGAAGGACAATCTTATAGCTGTGGCCAAAATCACCGATGCCGCTGTTGAAAGACCACAAAACCCTGAGCATGGCGACTATGCCTCAAGCCTCCCGTTGAAGCTCGCAAAACCATTGGAGAAAAATCCTATGGAGATAGCGAATGTACTTGCTCAATACCTGAAAGAAGATGAAATCCTGGACGATGTTGTAGTGGCTAAACCCGGTTTCCTTAATTTTGTTCTAAGCAAAAAGTGGCTACAAAACCAAGTTGACCAAATCTTGGCTGAACCGGAAAACTATGGGGTCACAAATGTAGGAAATGGCAAAAGATTTCAAGTCGAATACATAAGCGCAAATCCAACAGGAAGATTGCATGTAGCTCACGCTAGAGGAGCGGTTATAGGAAGCACACTAGCTAGCGTTTTGAAGTCATCCGGTTTTGACGTCGAACAAGAATACTATCTAAACGATGCAGGAGCTCAAATAGACAAATTCAACAGATCCTTAATGACCAGATATATGCAGTCGTTGGGGAATGATATTGATATGCCGGAAGATTCATATCCAGGAGAGGATGTGACGGCAGTAGCTGAAAAAATAAGAGATTCGAGTCACCATAGATACGACACCTCTAATCCTAAAGAAATATCGGAGCTAGGTAAGGTCGGTATAGATCTGATGATAGAGGGAATAAAGGAAGATATCGAATCCCTAAAAATCCATTTCGATAACTGGTTCAGTGAAAAAAGTCTTTTTGAGAATGGCCAGTTTGAAAAATGTATGGCCTTATTGAAAGAAATGGGATTTGTATCAGATAAAGATGGGGCTACATGGCTCTTAAATACCAAGTTAGGCGAAGAAAAAGATAATGTCCTGATAAGAAGCAACGGAACGCCAACTTATTTTTCCACAGACATCGCTTACCACTACAACAAGTTTGTGAAGAGAAAATTCGACACAGTGATCGATATTTGGGGTGCTGACCACCAAGGGCAGGTACCCAGACTAAAATCTGCAATGAAAATGCTTGGCAGTAATCCCGAAAATCTAGAAATGATTTTGGTTCAGATGGTTAGATTCAAGAAAGGCGAGACCACCGAAAAATTATCCAAACGAGAAGGCAACGTTGTACCTTTGATAGAACTAGTCAATGAAATTGGTCCGGATGCATGTAGGTTCATGTTTTTGTCCCGATCCCACGAAACTCAATTAGATTTTGACCTCGATTTAGCTAAAAAACAGTCTTCTGAAAACCCCGTTTATTATATTCAATATGGGCATGCCAGAATATGCAGCATCCTAGATCTGGCTATCGAAAAAAAGATAGATTATTCCACGGGCTTAGTTGCCATGTTGGGCCATGAATCAGAAAGGCAACTCATCAACAAAATATTGGAATTGCCGTCTATCATGAATGCGATAGCAGACACTTATGAAGTGCATCACTTGCCACATTACTCACTAGAATTAGCAACGGCTTTTCACAATTTTTATCAGAATTGTAGGGTGATTTCGGGAAATGAAGGCGACCTGGAGTTAAGTAAAGCCAGATTGAAACTATGCGAAGCGGCCAAACTTTCACTTGCACGCTGCCTAGACCTTATGGGAATGAGTAAGCCTGAGAAAATGTAAATTCTCCAATTATAAAAGGGCCAAAATGAAAATAACTGACATCACCACAACTCATCTTCACAGTCCTGAAGGGAAGCCAATACAAGATGCCACCATACCCACACCAAAGGAAGGGTCTGGAGGAAGAGGCCAAATTTTCGTCCATATTAAAACTGATGCAGATATCGAAGGCCTCGGGATGACTTACGCTTCGCCAGGGGTTATTGATGTCATCGAAAGTTCTCTCAAACAAGAACTGATAGGTAAAGACCCCCTGGACATTGAGAAACTATGGAACGATATGTATTGGAAAGTGAGAGGATATGGCCGAAAAGGGATAGCATTCTGCGCTATTTCTGCCATCGATATAGGGCTATGGGATCTGAAAGGAAAATACGTAAATCTACCACTTTATAAATTACTTGGAGCGTATACAGATTCAGTCCCAGTCTATGGAAGCGGCGGCTGGACCAATTTCTCAGAAAAAGAGCTTGTCGAGGAAATGACAGGTTATGTGTCCGATGGCATACCAAGAGTCAAAATGAAAGTAGGCAAGGATTTTGGTCTATCGGAAAGAGAAGATATTGAAAGAGTAGCTGCAGTAAGAAAAGCGGTAGGAGATGATGTCAGTATCTACATCGATGCAAACAACGGCTATTATCGAAAACAAGCCATATACATGGCAAAGGAGTTTGAACAGTTCCAGATAGGCTGGCTTGAGGAGCCGTTGATACCTGACGATATTGACGGAATGGCCGAAATATCCAAGGCCACTACTATTCCTATAGCTACCGGGGAGCACGAATACACAAAATATGGTTTTAGGGAACTTATCGCCCGCGGAGGGGTGGATATTGTTCAGCCTGATATCGGACGGGTTGGTGGTGTCACCGAGTGGGTGAAAGTAGCACATCTGGCACATTCATTTAACCTCCCAGTAGCCCCACACGCACTACAATTAGCCCATCTACATGTAGCATGTGCAACACCGAATTTGAAAGTAGTTGAATACATGAATGTGTCTCTAGAAGGGGACGAGTTATGGTACGTAGATTTCCCAAAACAGAAGGATGGTTATTGGTCTCCATTCCATGACAAACCAGGTCTTGGACTGGAACTCGATCATTATTCGATAGTCAAGTATCAGATCTAACATTAAAGCCTATTTACCCATAGAAATTTGGCCGGTGCGTTACAAGCTGACAGAATATGACCGGAGGCGCTAACTTTCATATCTAGGAAATTATTTATTACCGCAACGATTTCAAAAAAAGTGTGAACATCAAATGTTTATTTTTGTTGAGTCCCAGCAGGAATTTTAGCCATCAACTCAAAATTCTGTTAGGTTAAAGATCCTTCTGCCTCACCCTGACCACGTGGTCCCCAGTAGGAGGCTCCTGAATGGTTGATAAATTCAGTTACAGAAGCATTAAACAACTGTGGCTCTTCTAGGTTAATTGCATGTCCGGATCTTGGAAACATTATTAAGCCTGCACTAGGTATAGATTCTTTGATAAAAAGAGACGGTTTAATACAGGGATCGTCCTCATCCCCAGTCATAACTAAAACCGGAATTTTCATGTTGGAAAGTTGATTCTTTAAATCGAAAATAGGCGGCCTTTTGGCCATAATACCGTAGAAGGTATTTGCAGAGCCTATGTTGGAATGTTCCAAGAATTTCTCACAGAAAAGTTGATAGCCTTTAGGGTCTTTCAACTGGTGCTGAACCCTTTGGGGGCCTTTAAGGTAATCTGACATAAAAGCCATACCTTCTGACCTCATTCCATCCGAAAATTTTAAAATGCGTCCCCGGAAAAGGTCAGGATTATCTGAACCAGTCCCCGTCCCAGCTATTGTTAATGTTTTGGCTTGTTCCGGGTATTTAATGCCGAAATTTAGGGCAACATTTCCTCCCATTGAAAGACCAACTATATGAGCTTTATCAATTTTCAAAAAACCCATCAATCCTTTAAGGTCATCAATAACCAGATCTTGGGTGTATAGTTTTGGGTCTTCAGGTACTGAAGTTGGAGAATAGCCTCTAGCACAGTAAGTGATTACTTGGAAATTTCTGGAAAAATGATTTACTTGTAAGTCCCACGATCGAATATCTCCTGCAAATTCATGACAAAATATAATCGCGTCACCTGTACCATGGACTTCATAATAAATATCTATTCCGTTGATCGGTGCATGTGGCATAACCCCCTCCTTGACGAACACTATTAAGAATTATTGATTTATAACACATCGGTTAGAAATAGGCATATGGAGGCTGCGGCTTCTGTATGTTTGCTGATGGAACTATAATAGCTGTGATTACGTTCCCCTAGGATTAGAAATTTGAAAGTGCGAATAATGTATTGGAAGGAAATTCCGGTACAAGTGCAAGCAACCAATGAATCTGAAACCCAATCCCTTCCACTGGAGTCGAGATTCCAAGAAGCTGTAGATGCGATTTCTATGCTGGATGGAAGTTATGGTTCAGATGAATACCTTGACGCATGGGAGTGGGGTGAATATTTTGAAATGCCCGGGGAATTGAATCATGTGTTGAAGTCCATCGGAGACCGTTACAACAATGGGATGCCGCAGAATTTTGTGGCCAAGTTGAGGGATTTACATAAAAATGGATCTCGAAACCCAAGCGCAGGATCCATCGACGGATGGATAGAATCAAATTAGAAGGCCAAAAACAAGATGAATTTAAAATCCCAAAGCATACTTGATCGAATATCCAATGGAGAGATGTTAGTTTCAGATGGAGCTACCGGGACTTTTTTACAACAAAATGGCCTCGAGCCGGGCGGATGCCCTGAAGAGTTCAATGTAAGTCACCCAGAAGTTGTCCAAAGAATGGCAAAATCCTACTTTGATGCAGGATCTGACATGGTTCTCACTAATTCTTTCGGTGGCACCAAATTTCGGCAAACCCACTACGGATTTGGAGACAAAGTAGATGAATTTAATAGGCTCGCAGCTGAGCATGCAAAAAGTCAATCGAAGCCAGGAACCTTCGTGTGTGGGTCTGTAGGCCCAAGTGGTGAATTCCTAGAACCTTTGGGGATAGTCTCTGAAAAAGAGCTTTACCGGGCCTTTCGTAGTCAGGTAACTTCCTTAGAATTAGGCGGTGCTGACGGAGTGGTTGTAGAAACTATGACAGCCCTTGATGAAGCCACCATAGCTATCAGAGCTGCTAAAGAAAATACCAATTTAACCGTAATATCGACTATGACCTTTGATAAAGGCCCAAGGGGGTACTTTACAATGATGGGCGTAACACCTGAACAGGCCGCAATAGAATTAGTCAAATCTGGGGCCGATATTGTAGGGACCAATTGCGGAAACGGAATAGATAACATGATAGAGATAGCAACTATGATGAGAGATGCTACTGACTCTCCACTCTTGGTTCATTCAAATGCTGGTATTCCATCGCTCAAAGATGGAGAAATACTGTATCCTGAACCACCCGACTACATGGCCGAAAAATTCATGCGGTTAAAAAAAATTGGAGTCAATATCATTGGTGGATGCTGTGGAACCGGACCAGAGCATATCTCCGCATTTTCAACACTATTGGGGAAAAAACAAGGAGTATAAACATGAAACTTGTGTCCTACGATGGCCCGAGACCAAAAGACGTTATAGAAAAATATGGTCGCTGTCTGGAACTAGTTCCCACGGACAAAAGATTTAATGAAATATCTGTAGGCTTATACGTAAAAAATTCTGTCTTCACTGTGTGGTCATTCAGCACCAAACCTGGTGTAGAAAACCGAATAGAAGAAATTCGAGGCTTATTAGTCTCTCTGGGAGGCATGACTCCTGTCCTTGGGACGCATAATCAAGCCAAATTTGAGTGCGGTTTAATTCATAGCAGGCCTGTCCGGTTTCTATTGGCTCAGGCTGTTGGAAAAGATCCGGAATATGCCACAAGCCCGTCCGCAATGACGATAAAGGATAGCAAATCAAATTTAATCATCAACGCAGAAGGTTTTGATAGGGACAACACCAGATGCTACCAGATATCTGTTAATGGCGAAGCTAAAAATCCAGCTATGCGCCTGAGGATGATTGTGGCAGGATTTTCCAAATATGGTGAAATGGACAAAATGGGAGATCAAGAAGTGGCTTTCGAGTGCCGGAATAATCACGATGAATTATTAAGAATTCTGCTACCTTATTCGCGGAACGTAAGTAGTGTCGAAACGATGATGCAAGCAGAATCCATGAGAGGTCAAATGACCACTAGTACCTTAGGTTTCAGTCAGACATAAAGAAGGAGCGGTTGAGAAATGCCTTATCAAGAAACCATGTCGTCCAAAGAAAGGGTAATGAACGCTTTAGCCGGTAAACCTGTTGACAGAACACCAGCCGTAAATCCAACCAATGTTGCGACAGTGGAATTAATGGATCTGGTAGATGCTCCTTTCCCATACGCATGCCAGGACGGAGAGTTGGCAGCTAGGTTGGCAGCGACTGGCCATACGGAATTAGGTTTCGACTCCGTTTCACCCTATTTCAGCATAATACAAGAGTCATCGGCCCTAGGATGTGAAATGCAATGGGAAGAAAAAGACAATTGGCCCACAGTCCGAATGTATAACCCCATTTGGAAGTCCGCTGATGATGTGAAAATACCGGCCAACATACTGGAACACCGAGATATGAAAGCTATAACTGACTCAATTAAAATGCTGAAAAATGAGTTTGGAGATGAGGTAGCTGTTATTGGAAAAACAATGGGCCCATGGACTCTCGCCTATCACGTTTTTGGTGTAGAGAGTTTTTTATTGGGCACAGTGGACAATCCAGATGAAACAAAGAGGGCTTTACAAAAATTGAAGGAAGTTTCCGTACTTTTCGGACAAGCCCAGATAGATGCAGGAGCTGATGCACTGACATTCCCCGATCACGCCACAGGTGATTTAGTGAGTGGAGAATACTATAAAGAATTTTTACAAGATATTCATACTGAAATGGTAGATGTGTTGGAAGCACCTCTCATTTTGCATATATGCGGGAAAACCGTGGATAGGATGCCATATATTGCCCAAACAGGAATGGCCTCTTTTCACTTTGATTCTAAAAATGATCCTCAAGAGGCTATGGACGCTGTAGATGGTGGCATCACTCTTGTCGGAAATATAAATAATCCGGAAACTTTGTACGCCAGAGGCCCTGAAGAAGTAAGACAAGAGGTCTACAAATGCTTGGAGGCTGGAGTCCAGATGATTGGTCCAGAATGCGCAGTGCCATTGGCGACCAAAATAGAAAACCTGATGGAGATTCCTTTAGCAATCAAAGATTGGTCTGCTGAAAGGCACGGGTAAGCTATGTCCGATTATAATTTAGTCGTATAATTGCTCCCCTTGAATGCAAATTTATGTCCAATTTCTAATAAACCATAGCCCAATCAGTATCAGAGGTTCGTTTACGATATGCCAGTAACTAATGAAGATTTGAAGGCGGAATTAGAGTATGTAACCAACTCTGCAGAACAACAACACATTAGAAACTTGTGGAACGAAGCAGATCCCTTAATGCAAGATATATCAGTTTCTTTGATAAAAGGAGACAATAATAGAGTTGACCAATTGACCCAAAAGGCTCTAGAAGCCGGGTTTTCAGCCAATACAATTCTGGATGATGGCCTCATAGCAGGAATGGCGATTGTCGGCGTGAAATTCAGAGATAATCTTATATTTGTACCAGAAGTGCTTGTGGCTGCAAGAGCTATGAAAGCCGGGATGACTCACGTTGAACCAATTCTATCGGCTTCAGGTATAGAACCTGTTGGTACTGTGATAATGGGAACAGTGAAAGGAGATTTACATGATATTGGAAAGAACCTTTGCATCATGATGTTGAGAGGAGCCGGCTTTAGTGTTATCGATTTGGGCGTAGACACTTCTCCAGAGGAATTCATAGAGGCAGTTGAAGAGAATGAGGCTGGTGTTTTAGGAATGTCTGCATTATTAACAACCACAATGCCTAATATGGGTAGAACCATAGATGCCTTTGAAGAAATTGAGATGCGGGAGGTGGTGAAAATTATGGTTGGCGGAGCCCCCCTTTCCCAGGAATTTGCCGATGATATGGGTGCGGATGGTTACGGAAAAGATGCTATATCCTGTGTGGAATTAGCTAAAACTTTCATGAGCCCCGATACCGAGCCTTCAATAAGTCCGCTTGGTTAAGTCTTATAAAGTATTTTGTGGCTACTGAGACAATAATATGGAACCGGTCGACCAAGAAAAATATAGGAAAAGTTTGGGAAAGCTTGAATCAATCTTCAAGTCTATCTCAGATACAGCCTCGGAAGTATTCACCTGGAGATGCCCGTACAAAAATGTTGACGACAGATGCACCGCGAAATTTGGTTGCCGCAACCAAGATAGGCCGGGCTCTGTTGGAAAATTGTATCTTTGTCTCGGAAGTGATGACCTCGATTATCGCTCGGCGTGGGAACCTAGTAATTAATATGAAGACTAAAAGCACATTCTTTCTTTGCTCACTGTAGAGTCCACCTAGCCAAATACAGTTAGAAGGTATAACCAATGTCTCCAGTTTTTGCCAACGGCAAAGAATATCCGACAGGCCCTCAAAGAACTATATTTGATTACGCTGATGATCTTGAAGTTAGAGTTCCAACCGCATGTGGTAGAAATGGGGAATGTCATGAGTGCGTGGTGGAAATAAAAAAAGGGATGGAATCCCTAAGCCAACCGACGAAAGAAGAAACTTTCTTAAGAGGTGATTACAGGTTGGCCTGCCAAGCTGTAGTCGAAGATTTAAACTCCAATGTTGAATTTACCACGCTAAGAAGGCAACCAAAAATATTAACCTCAGGAGTGAAGAGACCTGTTAGTTTAGAAAGCGTCGTTACCAAAAGAGGTGACAGGGTCTTCATAGAGGATATGGATGAAGACAGGTATCAGGGGCACATATTAGGTTTGGCTGGGGATATTGGAACCACAACCATAGTATTAAGCATCATAGACCTTGAAAGTGGTGACATATTAACCACTTCCTCTTTTGAAAACCCGCAAAGATTTGGCGGGTCCGATGTAATGAACAGGATTTCCTATGATGGTGGGCCAAATAAAGGTGAATTAAAAAAGGTATTGCTATCCTCGATCAATTATGAAATTGGTGAAATGCTTAGGGAGCATAAAATTCATCGTAGGAGAATTTATGACGCTGTACTAGTTGGAAACACTACAATGAGGGACATACTTTTTGGTGTAAATGTCCAATCTGTAGGGGAAAAGCCCTACAAATCGATTATTCAACATGCTATGGAATCTGGTTCACGAGAATCCACCGCAATTAATATAAGTGCAAAAGAACTTGGTCTACGAATATTCCCCCAGGCTCGAATCTATAGTGGACCTTTAATTGGGTCTCACGTAGGGTCAGATGTGGCAGCAGATTTACTGGCGATAATGGCTGATGAAGCCGAACACCCCGTAATGTTAGTGGATATAGGCACCAATACTGAAGTTGTAATCGGAACTCGAGATAAAATGGTCGCAGCTTCCTGCCCTGCTGGGCCAGCATTTGAGGGTGGCGAGATAACATACGGGATGCCTGGATACGAAGGAGCTGTTGAATCCGTGAAAATTCAAGATGGGATTTTGAAGATCGCTACTATAGGGGATGCAAGTATCCAAGGGATCTGTGGATCAGGGTTGATCGATTTGTTGGCCGAACTGAGAAAATACAATCTTATGACCGACCTAGGAGTTTACTCAAATGGAGAGAATGCATACATATTTTCCGAAGAAGAAAACATGGCTCTCTACCGATCCGATATTAGTGCCCTGGCCCAGGCAAAATCTGCCAACTATTGTGGCCAATATTTAGCGTTACGGCATTTCGGTGCACCAATTAGTAAAATATCCAAACTATACTTGGCTGGAGGTTTTGCAAACTACATAAATTCATCAAATGCTCGGGACATTGGCTTTATAGCCAATTTTCCCATAAAAAAGATCGAAAAGGTGGGAAATGCTTCGCTCGAAGGCGCAATACTAATGCTTAAATCAATGAGAATGAGAATGGAGATAGAAAAGTTAGTATTGGACATCGACCATTTGGAATTGGAAACTGTTCCTGATTTCTTCGAAGTTTTTGTTGAAGGGTGTATGTTTAAATCCATGCCGAGAGATTTAACATCAATTTAGTTGTTAGTTAATCGTAAGGAAAGGGAGAAATAAATGGGTTGGAAAGTCCTTATTACAGATCATGTATGGCCAACAACAGATCCTGAGAGGGCTGTTTTAGAGGCTGCCGGAGCGGAGGTCATAGTAGCCCCTGATGGGGACGAAGATACTCTGATTGAGTTAGCTAGGGACGTGGATGCGATCATGACATGTTTTGCAAAAGTCACAGGGAATGTAATTAGGTCCGCCAAAAATTGTGTATCGATAGGAAGATTTGGAGTCGGAGTTGACAATATAGATGTGAGTACAGCAAGCGAACTTGGTATACCGGTGACCTACGTTCCAGACTATTGCGTAGATGAAGTTTCTGACCACGTTTTAGCAATGTTACACACTTGGAATAGAAAGATAGCCCTATTCGATCGATCAGTAAAATCTGACGGTTGGGGTCATTTGGGTTTAACGATGCGTATCAAAAGACTGAGAGGTAAAACTATTGGCATTGTGGGATTTGGTCGGATCGGACAAGCAGTAGCAGAAAAAGCCGCTGTCTTCGGTTTAAACATATTGGCATCTGACCCTTTCACTCCTAAAGAAATAGTAGAATCTTCAGGCGGTAAACTGGTAAGCCTTGAGGAACTACTGGAGAATTCGGATTTTGTTTCACTTCATGCACCATTAACTCCCAACACAGAGAAAATGATCGGATCGGAACAATTTGATTTGATGAGAGACGATGCTTTCCTAATCAATGCTGCACGAGGTCCCTTAATTGATGAAATAGCCTTATACGAGGCCTTATCAGAGGGTAAAATAGGTGGTGCAGGTCTAGATGTGATGGTGGATAACGAACCATCACGGGATCATCCCTTAATGCAACTGGAAAACATACTGATAACCCCTCACACAGCTTTCTTCTCCCAGGAATCAACCCTTGAGCTAGAAGAACGAGCAGCCAGCGAGGTCGTCAAAGTGTACAGGAATACCATGCCTGAAAATTTAGTCAATCCAGAAGTATTAGAACATCCCAACCCCAAAAGGTCTTTAGAAAACTAATTTCTAGATCATCGATACGCTCTGACCACCATCGATTACTATACATGAACCGGTAATTAGCCCAGATCTATCAGAGGCAAGATAGGCAACCAAATCTCCAAGCGGTTCAGGCCAGCCAAACCTGCCAAGAGGCAGATTTTCCTTTATAAAGTTTTCTACGACTTGAGGCGAATTGTCATTTTGAAAACGTTCCCATGAACCTCCAGGGTGTTCGATTGAGCCAGGAGCAATAGAATTAACCAAGATTCCATCTTTAGCCAGGGAAATTGCCGAGTGTTTAGAAGCTGCGATTAATGCCGCTTTCGCCGACATGTAAGATATATTCCCGCCATATTCTCGGCCCCAGATAGAAGCAATATTAATAATTCTGCCCCAACCGTTACTTCTCATAGACGGTATAACATGTTGCATCAATTCAAATGCTCCAAAAACATTTAAATCAAAGGTGCCTTTAAAATCCTCTAAAGGGGTTCCATTAATATCATCTCTAGATCTGGTTCCACCTGCATTATTCACGAGTATATCTATAGGTCCGAGGGCCTCAATTACAGATGAATGCAAAACTTCTATAGCCCTGGTATCAGATACATCAGCCACAATGCCCACGCAGGTTGCCCCAATTTGCTCAATCTCTTTTACAGTCGCATCTAATACATTTTTTGTTCTACCACATATGGCAACGCTCACGCCTTCTCTAGCTAAGGACAATGCACTTTCTCTACCCAAACCTCTACTGCCGCCAGTTATTAAAGCAATTTTTCCAGTCAACCCTAAATCCATATTAATCACCCACTTTGTTGTGTTTTACATCTATTGGATGCAATTTCCCTAAGTTTAATACATTAATTTCTTGACTACATGAATATGCTGACCTAACATTCAATCCTGTTATGCTCCTTGATTTACACACTCACTCAGTTGCCTCGGATGATTCCAGAGCAACGGTAGAACAATACATAAAATGGGTTAATGTGCTACGAAGAAAAGGCAAATCGATACATGGATTTGTCTTAACCGAGCACAGGCAATTCGACCACGATGTGGACTATAGTAAGTTAGCCTCAGATGATGGAATAATCATTTTGAAAGGGGCTGAATTAGACACAGACACCGGGCATTTTCTCGTTTACGGGATCTCAGAACAAATCACCAATGAATTGGATTTCTCAGATGTTAACATTAGTGCACAAAACCTAGTTGATGTTTGCGACACCTATGGGGGAATAGCAATTCCAGCTCATCCCGGTCGAGTTGGAATAGGTTTTGCTGAATATTTAGATAATGGTGTAACTGGTTTTGAAACAGTTAAAACTGTCGAACAGCTTAACGGGTCCAACAGGCCAGGAGAAGGAGAAAAAGCCGAATCACTTATTAAAGCGAAGGGGTATTTAGGAACAGGAGGAAGCGACGCCCACATAGTGAGTGCGGTAGGTACCTGCATGACACGTTTTGAAAAAAAAATAGCGAATGAATCTGATTTAGTACAGGAACTAAGAAATGGCCGTTTTACCGCTGTGAAACTTGAATCCTGACCACATATTTTGGAGCACAGAATGACGACAGATGAAGGAATCGTATACGACAGAAGTTTGCTTGGAGTGGAAACACAGATTGGAACTTTTGAGTTAACCAGGGAAATGCTATTAGGGTTTGCGAAATCGACAGGTGAAACTAATCCAAGGTACGTGGGGGATGAACATGGTGCCGGGCATATCGTAGCCCCACCAACAATCTGCAATGTTTTTGTTTCAGGGGTATCAAGACCCGACATAAAGCTTGAATTTGGAGAATTGGGGTTTTTCGCTGGTCAATCTATCGAATGTAAAGCAGAAATTCGACCTGGCGATGTTCTTTCAGCCAGTACGAAGCTGGACAAAGTTTATGCCAAAACAGGCCGGTCCGGAAAAATGGTTTTTGCTGTTTGGGAAACAAAATTCAGCAACCAGGATGAAGAGACCGTTGCCTTAGTAACAGAGTCTTTTGTTAGAAGGAATAAAAATAGATGAAAGAGAATCTATATTTTGAAGATGTTGAAATCGGAGACGATATTGGTCCGATAAAAAAATCCGTCACTGACAAAGATGTGATCGAATTTGTTTCAATCAGAGAAAAAGAAATCACCCCTTCAAGATTTACGTCAAAAGAAATAGCAAATAACGAGGGGATGCCGGAAGCCATTGTGCCAGGTCCCATGAATATAGCGCTGATGTCACAAATTTTAACCGACTGGTCAGACACAGTTTGTCTTCTCAAAATAGACGTCGTCTTCCGACAAACAGTTCCTCACAACCAAGACCTGACGTTCAGTGGGATAGTGACAGATAAAGATGAGACTGGGGACAGTACAAAATTAGAATGTGACGTAGTGATGGAAAATTCTGATGGGGTGAAACTTGTCATTGGAACAGGAGTAATAGCACTCCCTAATAAGCCGTAGAACATGATATCGATACCTTTTCAAAAGCATACTCTCGGAAATGGCCTAGATATCATCACTCATGTTGATAAAACAGTCCCAACCGTGGCCGTGAATATTTGGTATCACGTGGGATCAAAAAACGAGATTCCCGGCAAAACAGGATTTGCGCATTTATTTGAACATGTGATGTTTGAAGGATCCAGAAATCATAATAAGGATTATTTCGGCCCTCTTCAGGAGATAGGGGCCACGGTAAACGGGTCTACAACAAACGATAGGACAAATTATTGGGAGAATTTGCCTTCAAACTACTTGGAACTGGCATTATGGCTGGAATCAGATCGGATGGGATTTTTACTAGAGGCCCTTGACCAGAAACGATTTGATTTGCAAAGAGAAGTGGTGAAAAACGAAAGAAGACAAAGTTATGAAAATCGCCCTTATGGAATGGCGTATTTAAAACTACAAGAACTTCTCTTTCCACCTCCACATCCTTATAACTGGCCAACTATAGGATCTCAGGAAGATTTGGATGGAGCAGAAATAGAAGACGTAAAAGAATTTTTTCGTAATTTCTATCATCCTTCCAATGCAAGCATTTCAATCGCGGGAGATATAGACCCGAATTCAACCTTTGATCTCATAGACAAATATTTCGGAAATTTATCGCCGGGACCTGCAATCAACAGGTTTCACAAAATGGATTCCATCTTGAAAGGACAAACTTGGGTCACCTTGGAAGACTCTGTCCATCTTCCTCGACTTTATCTAGCTTGGCCAACGGTCCCCGAATTTACTCAAGAGCAAGCGGCTTTAGACGTATTATCTGTAATTATGGCCGATGGAAGAAGTTCAAGACTGGAACAAAATCTTGTCTATAAAAAACAACTTGCTAGGGACATTCGCGCTTATCATCATGGACAAGAGATATCTGGTGAATTTCATATTATAGCCACGGCAAATCCTGGACAAACCACAGGAGAAATCTATAAAGAGATCCAAGCATTATTAGATGAGCTATCACAAACGCCCCCATCCGACAAAGAAATGGAAAGGGCCTATAACATAATAAATTCCTATCATGTCCGACAGTTAGAAAAAATAGGTGGGTTTGGGGGTAAAGCCGACCAATTAAACCACTTCAATGTGATGGCTGGAAATCCCGGCCTTATAGAGACAGACGTAGAAAGATACAAAAAAGTGTCAGCTAATGATGTTTCAGCAGCTGCAAAGTTGCTCAACGGCAATTTCGTAGGCCTGACTGTGAACCCACTTAAAGACACAAAACCCTCTTCAAGACAACTCGATAGAACTAATCTACCAAAAGTGGCAGCACTCACTACATTTTCAGCTCCTCAACCGAAGGACATATTTCTGGAAAACGGAACAAGGCTGCTAGTAATTGAGCGTTCTGAATTGCCACTGACCACAGTTGGAGTATTCTTTGACACTGGGTCAGCGGAAGACCTAGAAGAGAGGCCTGGAATAGCCCAGTTTGCAACGGATATGTTGTTTGAAGGCACACAGAGCAGAAGTAGTTCTCAAATTGCAGATGAAATGGAATTCCTTGGCTCTCACGTGACCAAAGATGTGTCGAGAGAGCACACCTTTCTAGCTGTTTCTGGCATATCCGACAACACAAATAAAGAACTTGACGTCTTGTCAGACATAATATTGAACCCAAATTTTCCCGTAACTGAAATGGAGCGAATACGAAAAGAAAAATTATCTGATCTCCGTTCCATCCAGGATAGTGCTGATGCCACTGCATCTGTTGCTATGAGATCTATTTTATTGGGGCCCACCACACCCTACGGCCATACTATCAACGGAGATGAAACCAGTATTGCTGCAATGAAAACAGGTGATCTTGAAAAGCATTACCACGAAACCTTACTCACCTCTAAAAAGACTTTCATTGTGGTGGGAAATATTTCATCAAATCTTGCAGCCGAATTAATAACCGAAAAATTTAGAACTTTCGAAAATCGACAAAAGCCTCAAGAAAATCAAGTTGCCTCAAAGCCTCTTGCCGGTGAAGGTCCTACGATATACCTAGTCGATAGACCTGGTTCGGCCCAATCGATATTACGAGCAGGTCACATATCAATACCAAGAGAACACCAAGATTATCATTCCCTTGCCTTTGTAAATTACATACTCGGTGGCGATTATTCGAGTCGCCTAAATATGAATTTAAGACAAGACAAAGGGTATAGTTATGGGTTCCATTCTTCCATAGAATGGATGAAACCTCTCTCCATTCTAGTGACTAGAGGAAGTGTACAAACAGAGGTTACAAAAGAATCAGTTTTTGAAACACTGAAGGAATTAACTGATATTGTGGAATTAAACCCAATTGGTCTTGAGGAATTTAGAAAAGCAAAAGAAGGTTTGCTAAAAAGTGTGCCTTCTCAATTTGAATCCAATCAACAAATTACAAATCAATTGCTCAACATAGCTGCATTTGACCTACCTCTGGATTATTTTGAGACCAACATTGAAAAGATTTCGGATTTGACACTCGATGATGTCAGACAGTCAGCTGTGAAGCACATTTTACCAGCTGAAATAAAAATGATTGTCGTTGGTGACAAAGAAAAAATCCAAAAGAATTTAGAGGAGTTAGGGTACCCTCTCTTCGTTATTGATATGTACGGAAACAACATATAAAAAATGGGGGGCTGCAAAAATTGCGATTTCGAAAATACCGAAAGCAGTCTTTTTTGTGGGGGTTGCGGAAAAGAGATAGCAACCCAATGTGAACGTTGTCGGACAATCAACAGAAATCAAACATTTTGCACTAACTGTGGTCAGGTTTTATCACATGATCTAGGGGAAATATACAACCCAGGTGCCGTAGACGAATCAGAAAATGAAAAAAGTAAAACAGATATACCATCACCTTCTGTGGCCCGATTAATCCCAGAGCCAGGAAAATTAGTAGATCTAATTTCAATCTCCAGCTACGCCTATAGAAAAAATTTCAAAAATTTTCTCATCCTATCCTTAATAAATGGTATCCCAGTACTGGTAATCGGAATTATTTTACGTACTGCTCTCGAAACGGATTGGGTTTCCCTTGCGAATTTTCAGCCCTATAACGATGGTCAGCTTTCCGAAAATTTAATGTCTGATTTGAAATCAATACCTATATGGAAATTGTTTTCTATCTTCATTTTAATTCTCATAGGACTAGTGGCCAACCTAATATCGGTAATGGCCATTATCGTTGGAGCAGCACAATTTGCAAACTCTGAAAAGGTCTCCTCCATTGCCTGTCTCAACTACACACTTTCAAAAATAGGCAGGTTAATCCTGCTCTCATTGTTTTTGATAGGGCTTTTGATAATACCGTTCCTACTTTCAATAATGTTAATAGGTATTCCTATCCTGCTGTACCTCTTTGTTCGCTGGTATTTTTCGCTCCCATCGATGGCATTAGACAACACCGGAATCACAAGATCTATTCAGATGAGTTGGGATCTTGTGGAGAAAAGATGGTGGGTAACTTTCGGTACAGGTTTAGTAATTGTTATTCTCATGACAATACCTACATACTTATTAAATCTACTTTCACCGAATCTTAATTCAGATTTCATAATACTTTTAATTGATGTGTGTGTAACAACCCTTGTTTCCCCATTCCAAGCCATAGCCACCGGACTTTACTTTCTGTCTTTAAAAAAATTTCCCAAGGAGCAATAGCCTTCAAACTTTAAATTTGACGGCTATGTTTATTTTGGGCAGACATCCTTTTATAATTAGCTAATTCTGATATAAAGTGAAAATTGTCGATAATAGATAATTTGCCAAACCTAAAAAATAATTAAATAGGATGGTCATAATATGGGAAACAGATTAGAAGGAAAGGTGGCGGCGGTTACTGGTGGGGGGAGAGGTATTGGTAGAGGTATTGCCAAACTCCTCGCAGAGGAGGGTGCATCCATACTAATAAACGACAAAGGTGCTGAGGTAGACGGGACCGGTGCCTCTAACATGCCGGCGGATTCAGTTGTAGAAGAAATCAAATCCGCGGGAGGTAATGCCACAGCGAATTATGCCGATATTTCGACCATGGAAGGGGGTGAGAACCTGATTCAATCCTGCATAGACACTTATAGCCATATCGATATTTTGGTCAATTCAGCAGGTTCATTAAAAGATCGAATGATTTACCAAATGACGGAATCGGATTTCGATCAAGTAGTTCGCAATAATGCTAAAAGCGTTTTTACAACTACAAAATTTGCAGGAATCCTGTTTCGTCAGCAAAGGTCGGGAAGAATCGTAAATATGGTGGCTGATGCAGGCCTCGGTGATGTAGGACGGTCGAACTATGCCGCAGCGACCGAAGGTATTATAGGATTAACGAGAACTACTGCAAAAGATTTGGGCAAATATGGTATTACTGCCAATGCAATATCACCTATGGCGGAAACTAGATTATTCCCAGGTGCCGTAGATCAACACAGACTACCAGACGTATCTGGACCTTCCCGGGATGAAAGAGCAGGGATTGGACCATCACCAGAGATACCCGAATGGTTGGGAGAAGGTTCTCCAGATGAACCCGAAAATATTGCCCCACTAGCTGTTTACCTATGCACAAATGCTGCCCCCAATATTAATGGTTACGTGCTGGGCGTACGTGGAGGAAGCTTGTACGTTTATTCCAACCCAGACATTGAAAATGTAGTAAACAAATGGGGAAATTTCACAATGGAAGAAATGGATGTTTTGTTCCCGAAAATGATGGGGTACGGATTCTGAAATCAATTTCTTCCGAACCAATTTTGATGAACATGAAAAAAAAGCAAACGAAGAGGTGAAAAGGTGACTAAGAGGGTCGAAGGAAAAGTAGCAATAGTAACAGGGGCCGGCCGAGGCATAGGAAGGGAAGTCGCACTTTGGTTAGCAAGGGACGGTGCCAAAGTTGTAGTTAATGACCTTGGGGGATCAGTTGATGGCACCGGTGATTCTGCGACTCCCGCAGATTTAGTAGTTGATGAAATAAAGGCCGAAGGTGGAGAGGCTGTTGCGTCATATGACTCAGTAGCAGATTTTCATAGTGCCGCTAAAATTGTCGAAAAAGCTGTAGACACTTTTGGGACAGTGGACATACTTTGTCATCCAGCAGGCATATTGAGGGACAGGATGATATTTAATATGACTGAGGAGGAATGGGACCTAGTATTACAAGTCCACCTGTACGGGGCCTTCAATATGGTAAGGAATGTAGTCCCTCACATGATCAAAAACAAATACGGCAGAATCGTATTATTTTCCTCTGGATCCGGATTAGGTGCCTCAGGCCAAGGTAATTATGCTGCAGCCAAGGAAGGTATGGTTGGATTCACAAGGGCTGTGTCAAAGGAACTCGAACCCTTTAATATCATGGTGAATGCCGTCTATCCTGGGGGGTCTACTAGAATGACAGATACGGTCCCTCAATCGACGAGGCAGTTGAGACAGGATCAGAGAGAAGCAGTCGGTTTAGCAACTGCAGACCCGTCTGAACCACCTCCAGAATATAGAGATCCTGGTAACAATGCACCAAAGGTAGTCTACCTCTGTTCTGAAGCCGCGGATGGTATCACAGGACAAGTTTTTGGTACCAGTGGCTGGGCATTGTCGCTTTATTCTCCACGGCACGTAATAAAAAGCATACATAAAGATGGGAGATGGACTTTAGATGAGTTAGATCAGTTGATACCGATCTCTCTAGGAAGTGGTCTCATAAACCCAGTACCCGTTGAACCCCCACGAAATTAGGTAGCCCAATATTTCACGAGCCGTATGCTAAACTGCACCTACTTCCTTGGAAAGCCTAATTTGAAGAAGGTAAGAATATGAACTGGCTAGATTTTGTCATACTGGGAATCCTAATTGCGTCCATGCTTTGGGGTCTCAAGACCGGAATATTTGTGGCCGGCATTTATGGAATCGCGATACTGGTGGGCTGGAGAATTTCTGGTGCCGTTTCACAGTTTGTCGGAGAATTTATCGGAGATGCCTTAGGTTTCAATTCTTCTTCAGCGAAGGCCCTAAGTGAATTAAGTGGAATTAATCTGGGTGTCGATACGATTGCAACTGTTGCGGCTTTTGTAGTTGTGCTCATTCTCTTACTTATCATCACTAATATAGTCCTAAAGTTTGTTGGACCTCTTCTAGCAGTTTTAGACATTGCTACCCTTGGAATGGGTAGAATAGCCGGCATTGTACTTGGATTGATAATCGGTGTGATTATCTCTTTTATCACTATTTCAGGTCTTACACGACTGGCATATGACTTTCATGAGATTCCCGAATTGCCTGGCTCATCTCTTATTTCTGCTGGAGAAGTCATTTCGATAGAGGGTATTGACGCAAAAATTGAAAATACCAGAACCTCAATAGAAACTGCTCTACTAGACTCCAGAATAGCTCCTGTTTTTGTAAATATTTTGGAAATTACACCGGATAATGCTTTGGGAATTATCCCCTCTGACTACATGACTGCCATAAAAATACTTGATTCAAAGTTAGATTAAACAGGGATGGCTACAGCTACAGCTCCCACAATAGAATCACCCGTGTTAGTTCTGAACCAAAATTACCAGCCATTAAACATTTGCAGTGTGAGAAGAGCAATCGTATTAATGGGCAGAGGAAAGGCAGAACTTATAATAAACGGTCGAGGAGAAATAAGGAGTTCAAGCGCAGCGTTTCCAATGCCGTCCGTGGTTAGACTCTACTATATGGTCAAAAAGCCAATGGTTGAAAGAAGGCTATCTCGGCAAGCATTATTTTATAGAGATAATTTCACATGCCAATATTGCGGCATCTCAACTAAGAAGCTGACTATTGACCACATTAGACCTCGTTCAAGAAATGGTAAACATGAATGGGAAAATGTTGTGAGTGCATGTATGACCTGCAACCACAACAAGGCTGAAAAAACACCGAGAGAAGCTCAAATGACTCTACTGAGGGCACCATTGGCTCCGAAACCAAATCCATATTATATTTTCTATCATAGGAAACTAGAAGATGAGTGGTCTCCATTTATCCCCTGGAAAAATTAACCTATAAACAGGAAAATTGTCAGGTTAATGATGTAGCGACCGGAAGTTTTAACATAAAATTATCCAAAACCAGACTCGGAGTAACGTTTTTCCTTAAGTTGCCGAGAGTCATCCTAATAAGTTTTAAAATGTTCAAAATATCTGTGGTCGATAACATTTTAGAAAACTCGTGAATTCGCTCTTTATGGGAAATATTTACTATATCTCCTGCTCTCTCACTGCTAGAGAGCAACACATCCCTAGTCCAGGTCATTGCTATATCCAAAAATTCATATACCCCATCGCGGTCACGAAAAAACTGAGTTGATAAATCCTTCGACAATTTAAACCGTTGCTCCAAACTACCAATTAAACACCCTACAAACTGATTCAATTTATCTTCCAATATATGTAATATTTCAGGGTTTATGGCTGCTCGATAAGCCCATTCTGGTCTCCCGCGCGAAAGCTTTGCTATCTCTTGAATGGGGACTTCTGGTCCTAATTCACATTCACCTAAATATTCCAATATTTCTAACTCACCAACTGGGTCCAAATTAAGAACCTGGCATCTTGACACAATAGTACTCAGAAGATTCGATGCATCACGCGCCAGCAATATAATTACAACATCATCTGGAGGTTCTTCTAACGTTTTTAGCAGAATATTGGATTGTTCTGATCTCATACTTTCAATGGATGAAATAATGAAAATTCGGGTGCGGCCTTCATATGGTTTCCGGTGAACCTGTCTTAAAAAATCTTCTCTTAATTGATCAATGGTGACCATTGTGGTGGTTCGGCCTACCTCATCCAAGTCTTTTTTTACATCGTAAATAAATACATCTGTGTGATTATGGGAATCGATACGTATGCACTGGTTGCATGACCCGCAAGGCCCCGAAGATTTAGGCATTTCAAGGCAATTCGCAACTTTTGCTATATCCTGCGCAAAGGTGACCTTTCCAATACCATCCATACCACAGATTAAATAGGCATGTGAGAGTCTATCTAACACGACAGCTCTAGAAATACGATCTATGGAATTAGGTTGACCAATAGTTTTCCAGGCCACTTTAATCTTCCTTAACGAAATGGATTTCCTTAACCTAAAGGTGCAATTCTACAAGCCATTTGATAATGATCCATTTTTGAAAATAGCACAAACTAAAATAGCTACTATAATATAATATATAGTTTAAATTTAATCACCCTCAGGTTGCTAATCACGATGCAGCGAAATTCAATTGGTAAAGACCATCAGTTAACGATTAGGATGCTAGCAACAGGATTGATGCTGTTGGTAGCCTATTTAGCTCTTTTTGGCTTACTTCTAATTTCAGGACTGAATCCTATTTTTGTATTTGTGATTGGGATTGGAATGGTTTTTTTTCAATATTTCATGTCCGATAAGCTTGTTCTGAAAACAACTAAAGCCAAAGCTGTTACTAAAGAAGAGCAACCCAAGTTACATGAAATGATAGAAAGACTTTCTAAAATAGGCGGAATTCCAAAACCACGAACAGTCGCAATAATGGAGATGGAAGCGCCTAACGCATTCGCTACCGGTAGGAGCCCGAAGCATGCCACAGTCGCGGTCACAACAGGACTATTGAGCAAGCTAAACGATAAAGAATTAGAAGGGGTGATCGGTCATGAGTTAGCCCATATTAAGAATCGCGATGTTATGGTTATGACCTGGGCAAGTTTGATAGTAGTGGTTGCTGGTTTTTTGATGCAAATGCTCTTCTGGATGAGTCTATTCGGAGGTTTTGGAGGTCATAGGCGACAGGGCAATGGAGGCCAAGCTATGGCCATGATGATGGTTGTTTACATTGGAGTAATAATCATTTACTTCATCAGCCAATTGCTTATAAGTACGCTTTCCAGGTACAGGGAACTCGCAGCCGACAGAGAAGGTGCAATCATGACTGGTAGTCCCACAAACCTTGCATCCGCTCTCAAGAAAATTAGTGGCCAGATAGCACAAATTCCAGAAAAAGATCTACGACAAGTGGAACATGCCAACGCATTTTTCATAATCCCCGCATTACAAGGAAATGCGATCGCATCCTTGATGTCCTCACACCCACCTACAGAAATAAGAGTGGCACGATTAATGGAAATGCAACAGCAGAATTGGCATCTTCTCAGGTAGAAGGGATCCCGTGAGATTATTTAGAACTCTTTTTAAAAAACCAGATAGCCCTGAGTCCAACGAATCCGATATTTTATCAACGGTCCTGCGGATCACAAATCGAGATACCAATGGGAAAAAAGATATAAATCTCTCAGGGGAATCAACATTATTGCTAAATGCCAATGATCATCCTTTTTTCACCGACATAAAGTCATCTCTCAAAGAGTTAGATAAAGAATTGTTCATGTCGACAATGAGAACACCACTTCAGGGTTTGAAATCTGAAACGTACAACAGTTGTTGGATAATATTCGAAAGTACTAACAATCAAAAAATGGTCGATGATATAAACGCCATCAGCTCCCATATAGCCAATCTGGGGTTAGGAGAAAATATGACAGCCGCAGTTTTTAAAGGGACTATAGGAGATCAATCATTTTATTGCATATGCAACTACAGGACATCAAAATTCTATCCATTGGTACCATTGGGACATGACATGAGGGACAATGAATTAGAAATGAAAATCGGTGATCGGATTGCCTCAATAGGGATCCCATTAGAACCACACGAAAATTGGTATTCCCTCTCTGATGTACCTATTTAGTGGCTCACATTTGTTAAAAAAATAGTTTATATGCTGCCACAATCCCAAAAGGCACCATAAGAATCATTAAAAAAAGAACCAGTAAAGCTAAAGTAGAGTCCCCACCAACCAAATGTTTTACTGTATCTATTACCCAGCTCATCAGATCTGGGTCTCCTGGTTCTGAATGATGACTCAAAATCGTAAATAAAAAAGGCATATCCAATCCACCCAAACTTTTATTTTAGCTATAGAATAAAAAGCACTGAAAAAAAAATTAATTCTATTTTATTACTAATTCCATGAATCGAAGATTATTCCAGTGAATTTATGTCGTTACTAGGGGCCTCACAACTAAATCTACACTACGCAGATATCGAAATTTTTTCTGATGTTACCTTGCAGGTCAATGAAAAGGCCCATATCGGGATAGTCGGTCCAAATGGAAGTGGAAAAACTTCTCTGATTCGGGTTTTGTTGGGGATACAGGATTACGACGGTGGCGATATTTTCAAGTCAGACTCTCTTCGGGTGGGTTATGTCCCACAAACGGCATTACAGTCGGGAGGTGGTACTTTGAAAGATCAAATTGGCCAGGCTTTCCAACATTTAATTCAATTAGAAAAAGATATGGAAACCAATGCTTTCGCCATACAAGACTCAGAGGGAGTTGAAAGAACACAAGCTGAAAAGAAATATTCGACGCTTTTGGATAAATACGAAGCGCTTGGTGGTTATGATTACCAAAATCGAATGGACAGGGTCGTAGATGGAGTGGGGTTAAGTGACACCAATCTAGACACATTAGTATCAGATGCAAGTGGGGGTGAGAGAACACGGGCTGCTTTAGCAACTGCTCTATTAGCAGACCCAGACCTTTTAGTTTTAGATGAGCCAACAAACTATCTGGACTTCAAAGGACTCGAATGGCTTGAAGATTTTTTAAACAGATCAGCAAATGCATTTATGGTTGTTTCGCACGACAGATTTTTCCTCGATCGTGTAGCTTCGGACATCTGGGAAATAGATAATTGCCGATTAAAAACGTACCGTGGAAATTATTCAAAATACAAACTCCTTAAATCTGAAGAAGATGCCAGGTTTGCTAAGGAGTATATCCGGCAACAAGAATACATAAAAAGAGAGCAAGATTTCATTGCTCGTTATCATGCTGGGCAAAGATCTAAAGAAGCTAGAGGAAGAGCAAAAAAGCTTGGAAGGATAGAAAGAATAGAAGCTCCATCCACTGAACAAAACGTGTCCATCACCTCCGGGTTTGCAACTCGTACAGGGAAAACTGTAATTAGCACCAATGGACTAGAAGTCGGTTTTTCAACCGAGCAACATAGCGTCAAATTATTTGAAGTCCCAGACATTGAAATAGAACGAGGAACTACTACAGCAATAATTGGGAATAATGGAATAGGTAAAACTACCTTATTAAAAACAATTATTGGAAGCCTTCCAGCTTTGTCTGGTTCATCAAATCTGGGACATAACGTAAAGGTAGGATATTTCCGTCAAGGCTCCGACGAGATACCTAGTCATATGACAGTGCTTGATGCACTGTTAGAAATTAAAAATTTGTCTATCGGTGAGGCAAGAAGCTTCCTTGCCCGGTTCCTTTTCACTGGGGAAGAGATTTACGACCAAGTATCTTCCTTAAGCGGGGGAGAAAGAGGAAGGTTAGCTTTAAGCAGACTACTAATAACTGAACCAAATGTACTCGTGTTAGACGAACCCACTACACATCTCGACATATTAAGTCGCGAAGCACTTGAAGATATGCTGCAGGTATTTGGGGGAACTACAATATTTGTATCCCATGATCGTCATCTAATATCTCTATTGGCTGACAACCTTTTAATCATAGCTGAGGGATCTGTCCGACATTTCGCAGGGTCTTACCAAGATTTACTGAAGGAGTCTAATTCTGACAGTTCAACAAAAGAAAAAGAAAAACCTGTCCAGTTGCCTCCACCCAAGAAATCATCGCGGTCCAAGCCTATACCAAAATTAAATGGCACCAATCCAAACCGTAACGCTGCTTCTCGAAAAGAAGATCATGAAAAGCTAATCTCTGATTTGGAGTCTCAAATTGAAAATTTGGAAAAGGCACTTCAAGAGGCTTCTAACACTGGCAATTTAGATAGGATAACTGTGTTAGGACAAGAACACGAAGATTTGAATATCAAACTAGACAGAGCTATAAGCAGATGGGTTGAGTGAAATCGGTCCAAACAGGATTCATGTCTTGTTGCCGAACAACTCGTAGCCGTGGAGATAGGATTCATAGTCGTTCAAATCCAATCGCACCTGATCGGTTTTAAAATCAATTCTGTTTAAACGAGACCTGTAGTTCTCAAAAACAGGTTTCAATCCTAATGTTTCATCATTAATTTCTAACAATTCATCTTTCAAAGTGTTTGCAAACAAGACTGGATGTCCCCCTTTTCCCTTATATCTAGGCGAACTTATCGGCATTCTAGTTGCCTCATGTTCTTTTATAATCCGAGCGACAATATGACCAGATGTTGGTTGATCAACACCTATCAACAAAAAACCACTTGAATCTTTTGGAGACGAGAGAATACCCTGTCTTATAGTTGAAGCCCGGCCTGTCTCATAGTCTACGTTACAGGTTAAGGTGATTGGTGAATTTTCTGGAAACTCCTTCTGAATCTCCTCTGATATTCTGGCACATTCATAACCAAGAACGATTACCACGTGGCCGCAGCCCCCTTTCAGCAAGGCCCTCACTTGATGACAAACTAAGTTGGTATCTCGCCATGGTAATAGTGCCTTGACTGTACCCATCCTTGTGGAAAAACCTGCGGAAGTCACTATACCCGTAATTAACAAATTTAATGACCTATGTAGTCTCTGCTAAGGTCTTTGAATTCCGATTCACTTTTGCTTTGATTCTATCAATCTGTTTTTTATCTAGTTTCATCGCTACCCCAGAACCTCCCAATCTGAACATAAGGATCTCCGACATTATGCTAATTGCAATTTCTTCCGGTGTCCGGGCCCTTATATCCAATCCAATCGGTGATCGTATCTCATTAAGGCGATCATATTCCAAGCCTTCTCGAATAAGGTCCTCATATATCAATATAGTTTTTCTTTTGCTCCCCATGAGCCCTACATATTTCGCGGATGTTTTGGCAGCAGCCAATAGGGCTACGTTATCGTACCTATGACCGCGAGTAGCAACCACAATGAAAGTATTAGGGTTGATTGGTAATTGTGGCAAAGCTTGTTCGGGAGTCTCAGAGATTATTATATCGGCCTCTGGAAAACGGTCGTCATTTGCAAATTCTTCCCTATCATCAGTAATGAAAAGTCTAAACTCCAAAGGTTTCGCCAAAGAAGCCAGGGCACGAGCAACATGGCCTCCACCACAAATAACCAGTTGCGGCGGTGTTGTATATGCCTCAATGAAATACTCAGTTCCCGACTTTGTAGTCACGTACTCATTTCTACCGTGTATCATGAGCTCAAAAGCTTTATTCTTGGCTTGATCATCTTCACTATCATCACCAATAGAACCTTCACTTTCGCCGTTTTCCCGAACAAACAATTTATCCCCTATTTTTGAATAACCTTTTTTTCCAGTTCTTACCACGGTAGCCAAAGCCACTGCACCAACCCCAGAATACGCCTTATCTATCTCAGAGGCATAGGGAAGGTAGCTATCAGGAGAATAAACCGGGTCTATTAAAAAATACATGGTCCCACCACAAACTAGCCCGTCCTCTGCTGCTAAATCCTCGTTTAACTCATACTCTCGGTATTCAGTTCCCCCTCCTGCCTGCATTAACTGCTTCGCAGCAAACCAAATGTCGCCCTCCACACATCCTCCTCCTAGTGTTCCTGTCCCTGAACCATCTTCTCGCACCAGTAATTTTGCCCCAGGTTTTTGTGGGGTAGAACCTTTTGTCCGGACAACTGTAGCCACCACCACTTTCTCTCCCCTACTTAATCCATTGATCGCATCACTAAATACTTCGTGCATCTGGCCTCCAGGTTCTATAGAAAATAGATCTAAAGTTTTTCATAAATCCACCGATGACAACCCTATCAATCACTGATATTAAGTTCAAACTTACCGCCATTAGGAATAATACAACTATAATACATTCAAGTAACAACGTTTCCAGATCAATAAGCGTGAGGAATTAATGGTGAACACGGAAACACAAAAGATACCTCTATTCCCCCTTAGTACAGTCCTTTTCCCGGGTGGTACTATTCCTTTGCAAATTTTTGAAGATAGGTACCATTCCATGGTACAAGACTGCTTGGACACTGACTCCAAATTCGGGATTGTACTTATAAAAGAAGGTCAGGAGGTCGGAGGTAACGCGGTTCCTCACAAGGTCGGAACTTTAGCCAAAATCACAAAAATAAGGAAGCTTTCTCAAAACCGTCTCTATCTCACCGCGGTTGGAGAAAAACGGTTCAATATAGTTGAACTAATCCAAAATAAAGCTTATCTAGAAGGATTGGTAGAAATACAAAATCCACCTCCCGAGCAAGACGTAGCCGAGCAGTCATTGAAGAAAGCTAAGACTGCAGCTTCGAGGCATTTGAAGGCCATCGTATCTATGAATGGAGGGTGGGTTAATAAAGCAGAGACTCCCCTACCTACAAATCCCGATCAACTATCCTTTTTTCTGGCACAATTAATTCAGGGTACCAACGAAATCCGTCAGACAATACTTGAGGAAACATCCATAGAAAGGAGAATTGAGATATGCCTATTTCACCTACAAGTCGAGTCCAAAAACATATCCAGTAGTCTCAACACGGACCTGCTATTCAAATTTAGCAGAAATTAGCCCGTTGGGAATCAAACTGTTAAGAGTCTAACGCTCCTTCCTTAGATAAGAAATTTGCCAGACGGCTGATACCTTCAGTTATTTCGTCAGGTTGGTTGTAACCAAAACATAACCGTATATGATCCTTTCCTGAAGTTCCATCCGGTGAGTAATTGGTGCCGGGATGAAATCCCACGTCAATCTCTTCAACAGATCTCTTGTTCAAAGCAACCATATCAGAACCTTCTTTCAGCTTTACCCAGATATAGAGTCCCCCAGCAGGATCACTCCACTTTGCACCGGTACCAAAATTTTCGCCTAAAGCCGAAAGCATAGCATCTCTTTTTGTCCTCTGAATATTATTGATTTCCTCTATATGAGCATCCAAGTATTTCCTTGCATATTTCTCGACAGCCATCGCTGTAAATTCACTCACACGGCCACTTTTAACCCCCATGGCTCTATCCAAAATTAATTGCGGTGCAGTCATGTAGCCCAAACTCATACCAGGTGCAATGGTTTTTGAGAAAGACCCGACATACATCACGCTGCTTGTATCATCAAGACTGAGAATAGAGGTGGGGAGATCACCGTCGTATCTATTATCTGCATAGCAATCATCTTCTAAAATAGGTACCCCATATTTTTGGGTTACAGTCAATAGTTCTTTGCGTCTACTCTCAGGTATAGTCCATCCTTGGGGGTTTTGAAAAGTAGGGATTAAATAAACGAATTTTGGCTTGTGACCCGACTTGATAGCCTTCTCAATTTCTTTATCTAATGCCCCGGGGTCCATACCACTTTCATCAGAGGCAACCCCCCTTATATCTGTGAAATGTCTTCTCAAGGTGTTCAAAGTCCCACCATATACGAAACTATCTGTTATGACGACGTCTCCAGGATTCAAAAGTACCGCACAAATCATGTCTATAGGTTGGCCTGACCCATTCCCTAAAATGATGTCATTTTCAGTTACTTTTATGCCTCTATCTCGCTCGATTTTTTCAGCGACGTATTGCCTGAGCGGGGTATTTCCTTGTGGATGAGGGTAAACAGCCAGTTCTGAACCAGACTCTGACAAAGCTTCTTCAAGGCTTTCTAAAATTTCAGCGTGCGGCAAAGACACAGGATCGGGGTACGCAACAGCAAAATCATATTTCCCTTTTCCTGCTGGGGTAACTCGAGTTGTCTCCGGGACATGTGTTGCCAATATATTTTGAAAATCAAATGCCATGATTCTTCTCCTAATATACCTAAAATGCTATAACTCTCAATGGAAGGGAATATATTCCTGCCCAGAGATACTAGCTTTTTAAACCGAACTCTTCAACTAGTTCCAATCTTCTACGGCAATACGTAACCTTTTGTTAATTCGCCCTTTGCTTTCATGACCCACTACTCTTATTTTTCCTACTTCCCTCGTGTTACGAACATGGGTTCCACCATCTGCCTGCAAATCTAGTCCGGAAATGTCCACTATCCGGACTTCTGAAATAGCAGGAGGTAGTTTATTTATTTTCATTCTGATTAAATCAGGGATTTTAAAGGCTTCTTCCCGAGGAAGATTAGATATTTTTATATCTCTTTCTGCAGTAACCTCTTGGTTAATGAGTATTTCGATATCGGAGGCAAATCCTGACGACATTTCTTTAAGTTCAAAATCCATCCGGGCCTGAAGTGGAGTCATGTTGCCTCCCGTTACCTGGGCCCCAAAATCTCTCCACACAACTCCACAAAGAATATGTAAAGCTGTGTGTGTTCTCATTAGCTGATATCGTTTAATCCAATCAATCTTACCTTTGACAGAGTTTCCGAGATCGGGAATCGGTCCATTGACTTTATGGACCAACTTACCCTCGCTTCTGGATACTTGGTAAATCTGAGAAGATTCACCGTCCCATTCAATTACTCCAGTGTCGCAAGGCTGCCCACCTCCTCCAGGATAAAAACTAGTCCTGTCTAATACGACTCCTGAGTCTGTTACGTCTGTTACGGTACCTTCAAATTCCTGCAAATAGCTATCTTCGTAGCATAAAACTTCAGTCATGTGGACTATATAACTCCTTTATCGATGAGGTTCCTCATTTGTAAATACAAGACTCCCAGCTGCCATAAACATTCCACCGACTCCCTGACAAAAGGAGGTTTTTACTCCATCCACTTGGTGAGCTGCCTCTCCGCGCACCTGCCTTACAGATTCTTGAATAGCATACATTCCATACATACCGGAATGAGTGTAAGAAAGTCCTCCACCATTGGTATTCATAGGTAGTGTGCCTCCTGGAGAAGTATTACCTTCCTCAATAAAAGATCCAGCCTCTCCTCTTTTTACAAAACCTAAATCTTCAAGACCATAAATAGGTAAATGAGCAAAGGCGTCGTACACCATTAAATGATCTACATCATCATGCGTAACACCTGCTTCCTCAAAGGCTTTTTTACTAGAAGTCTTAAAAGCGGCCGAAGTGGTCAGATCATACATTTGACTGACAATAGGACTTTCAACAGATTCTCCAGTACCCATTATGTACGCCGGTTTAGTAGAAAAATCCTTAGCTCTTTCAGCACTAGTAATTATTAATGCCCCGCCTCCATCAGTGACTAAACAACATTCAAGCAGATGAAATGGATAGCAAATCATCCTGCTATTGAATACATCTTCAATTGTAATAATGTCTCCGTACATGGCTCGAGGAACTTTGTTGGCCCATTTGCGCTGTGCAACAGGAACCGATGCTAGTTGCTCATGCGTTAGGCCTGTTTCTTTCATGTAACGAAGCACACCCATGCCAAATTGAGTTGTCGGGCCTGCTACACCATATATTGATTCAAACTGACCTGGGAACGAGCTGTCTCTTCTGCCTCCGGACATGGTGGCAACATCTCCTATACGGCCCGTCTGTTCCCCGACTCTATTCCGCCCGCTCTCAGCCATCGCCACTAATACTGTTTCGCATAAACCGCTTGCGATAGCTGCTGCTGCATGACGGACATGCACTAAAAATGAAGTCCCTCCTACTTGGGTGTTATCTATCCACTTAGGTACTATGCCTAGATAATGAGCTAAAGCAGCAGGGCTCATCGTGGTGGCAATTCCGTCTATCTCATTTTTGTCTATACCGCAGTCGTTAATAGCGTTAACTGATGCATCAACATGAAGTTGAAACGCTGTTTTATCCGGTATGGAACCTAACTCTGTAGTCTCTGAAGCCCCAACTATCGCGGCTTTATATCTTAATGAATCCATTTTTACCTTCCTCTTTCTCAGTTCAAATAATGTTGGCTACACCTAAGCTGGTTTCCACTTCGGAATCGCAATCTCATCATTAATGTCATCAAACACGACTTTTAATTTCATGTCTAGAATGAGGTTTTCTGGGGTATTTTCAATTCCTACTATATTGGTCATCATCCTAGGGCCTTCATCAAGCTGAACGATTGCTATTGCATAGGGGGCATCTTCCTCAAATCCTGGCACAGGGCGGTGATTTATCATGTAAGAGTAAAGGGTTGCCAAGCCTGACGTTTTGAACCACTCAAGATTATCGGACAAACAGTCGGGGCAATTCATTCTGGGGTAAAAAAACGGCTTGTCGCAGTTCAAACATCTCTGTATCCAAAGCTCATGTTGCTTCGCCTTTTCCCAAAAAACGTCCGATTCTGGTGTTGGCACCGGAATTGGTTTGTTGTAACCACTACTCATATCTTTGATACTCCTTTTTATAAATCTTACGAATTTAAAGGTTAAATAATTTGTACAGAAAACAATATTCGGATTGTATTGACGGTAAGCATTCTAGGTCAATAAACACCGGTAAATTAATAAAATTTCGATCTCAAAATCAAGCTTCGCAATGTTAGAATCAAACTATAACTCTTTTGAAACAATTAATTTAAGAGCATGCGATGTCACCTAAATCCGGTCCCATAAAAAATATAGTGGTGAAAGGGGCTAGAGAACACAATTTAAAAAATGTGGATGTTACTATCCCTAGGAACAAGCTTGTTGTCATTACAGGGGTATCCGGTTCGGGAAAAAGCTCCTTAGCTTTTGACACTATATATGCGGAAGGTCAACGCAGGTATGTGGAGTCATTATCTGCCTATGCCCGTCAATTTCTCGGTCGAATGGATAAGCCAGACGTTGATTATATTGAGGGGCTTTCACCGGCGATATCAATAGACCAAAAGGGAACATCGCATAATCCTCGATCTACAGTCGGAACGGTAACCGAAATATTTGATTACCTCCGGTTATTATTTGCGAGGGTAGGTAAACCTCATTGTTACAAATGCGGAAGACTGGTACAAAAACAAACCGTTCAGCAAATAGTCGACTCCATCGCTGGACTACCTGTCTCCAGCCGGATACAGATATTATCTCCGGTTGTGAGAAGAAGAAAAGGGGAGCACAAGGAAGTATTTGAGTCGGCAAGAAAATCTGGGTTTGTCCGGGTGCGTGTTGACGGTAAAATTAGAGACCTTAGCGATAATTTTGAGTTAGACAAGCAAAAATGGCATAACATCGACATCGTTGTGGACCGACTTGTGATCACCGAAAAGATGGACATGGTAAGAATAAGTGACTCCACTGAGGCAGCTCTGAAACAAGCTGAAGGAATTGTCCTTGTGGATATTTCTGGAAAAGATGAAATGATATTTTCAGAAGAATTTTCTTGTGTTTACTGCAACGTAAGCCTTGGGGAGATTGAACCTAGAACCTTTAGCTTTAACAATCCACATGGGGCTTGTTCTACATGTACAGGCCTAGGATTCAAAATGGTTGTAGATCCGGATCTAGTAATACCTGACAAAACAAAGACTATAGAGGACGGTGCCATTGAAGGTTGGTCAAAAGGAGGATCACTATCTTCCTGGCACATAAGCCAGTTAAATTCTTTGTCAGAAATAGATAGTTTCCGAATCGATGTTCCGATTCAGGAACTTGAACCTGAAACAATGGACATGATTTTGAATGGTACCAAGACCAAAATTAAAATGTCTTATCGAAGCAGAAGAGGCAGGATATTCCGATGGAACCGTCGCTTTGAAGGGGTTATAGGAAATTTAGAACGTAGATATACAGAGACAGAATCAGAAAAGGTGCGTAAAGATATAGAGAGGTATATGACATCTCTTCCTTGCCAAGGATGTTCAGGCCAACGTTTAAAACCGGAATCATTGGCAGTGACCATAGGCGATGAAACAATCATGAGTGTGTCTGACAAATCCATTTCAGAAGCGGCTGATTGGATTGCCTTGCTTGAAAACCCAAAAATTCTCTCAAATAGAGATAAGTCAATAGCCTCACAAATTTTGAAAGAACTATCTGGCAGACTGCAGTTCCTACTCAATGTAGGCCTCGACTACCTAACACTTTCACGCACCGCTTCCAGCTTGAGTGGCGGAGAAGCCCAAAGAATACGACTCGCAACGCAGATAGGGTCCGGTCTAATGGGAGTCCTATATGTTTGCGACGAGCCATCTATTGGGCTGCATCCTGCAGATGATTATAGGCTCATAAACACACTCAAAGGACTTAGAGATGTTGGTAACACTGTCTTAATAGTGGAACATGATGAGGCAATTATGCGAGCGGCCGACCATATAGTGGACTTGGGGCCAGGGGCTGGGGAACACGGTGGTGAGATCGTCGCATCAGGGACTGTTAGCAAAATTATGAGCTCCAAGAATTCGCTAACTGGACAATATTTATCCGGGGCAAAAGTAATCGACACCCCTCAGACCAGAAGATTATTCAATGGAAAATATCTAGAAATCGAAGGTGCTGAACAAAACAATTTAAATTCGATAGATGTGACAATTCCTCTTGGCATATTGGTTTGTATCACCGGTGTTTCAGGGTCAGGTAAAAGCACCTTAATTAACGAAATACTCTACAAGCGCTTGTCACAACACTTCTACCGAGCTAAAGATCGTCCAGGTAAATTCAAAAGCATTAAAGGTCTTGAGAACATAGACAAGGTCGTCAATATTGACCAATCGCCCATCGGGAGAACTCCAAGGAGTAATCCTGCTACATACACAGGCACATTTACCCCTATTAGAGAGCTCTTCGCTCAGGTACCTGAAGCAAGAAGTAGAGGGTACAAACCTGGTAGATTTTCATTTAACGTCAAAGGAGGAAGGTGTGAAGCTTGCTCTGGGGATGGTTACATAAACATAGAGATGCAATTCCTACCTGACGTCTCTGTACCTTGCGAAGAATGCCAAGCGAGCAGGTATAACAGGGAGGCATTAGAGATAGAATACCGAGGTTTAAGCATCTCGAATGTCTTGCAATCAACTGTAACCGAAGCTTTAACCATTTTTTCTAACATTCCCAGAATAAAGACAAAGTTACAAACCCTACAGGATGTTGGGCTTGGCTACATCAAATTGGGGCAACCGGCCACACAGTTAAGTGGAGGTGAAGCCCAAAGAGTCAAGTTAGCGACAGAGCTTTCAAAAAGAGCTACTGGACAGACTTTGTACATTTTGGATGAGCCGACAACAGGGCTTTCTTTTGAAGACTGTTCTCAATTATTGAGAGTGCTACAGCGGCTTGTTGACGCAGGGAATTCAGTTGTCTTAATTGAGCACCATCTCGATCTAATAAAAAGTGCCGATTGGATAATAGATCTTGGCCCAGGTGCGGGAGATAAAGGGGGAAATTTAGTATATGAAGGAACTCCTGAAAATGCCACCCGACACGAAGGTTCGTATACAGGAAAATATCTCAAAAACATACTGCCCTAAATACATCTGTGATGGAAAGGGTAAATCTTATTCTATTATTGGTTATAGACAGTTAATCCTTCGGTAGTAAACCCCTTGTAATATAAATTGCCCTAACCGCAAAAAGTGAGGAATAAATGATAAATATACTCGGTATATTGATAGGGATACGTTGAAGATTGTTAGCCTGAAATCCATATGGTAGACTTGAGCCGAATTTCGGCTCTATTTTAAATGGGCAAAGTAATGCCATAAATGAACTGTAAAGCAGCCGAACGTAAAGCTAACAAGGGGTGCTGGATAAAAAGGTGCCCCGACAAAGGAGGAAATCTCTTGAAGTGGATTGATTATGAAAATGCGAAAACGGTGGATGAGGCTATAAAAATCCTCTCCCAGTCAGGCGGAAAAGCTCGGCCAATGGCGGGTGGAACGGACCTGATAGTTCAATTAAGAAATAAAGACCCTCGAACGGATGCAGACGTAGTTGTGGATATAAAGGATATACCTGATCTCAATGTGCTCCAGTGTGACCCTAAAACAGGACTTACGATCGGCGCTGCAGTTCCTTTGTACAAGATATACAATGACGACAACGTTAAAAAATACTTCCCTGCAATTATTGATTCGGCATCTTTGATTGGAGGTGTCCTCATACAAGGCAGAGCATCATTTGGCGGCAATCTCTGTAATGCTGCCCCAAGTGGGGATGCGATCCCTAACTTAATAGCTCATAACGGGATTGCAACCATAGCAGGACCCAACGGAACACGAGATGTTCCCGTGGAAGATATTTGCACAGGACCTAGACAAACATCTATTGGGAATGATGAATTGCTGATTTCTATTAACCTCCCTGTTCCTGCGGCAGGCTTTGGTGCTAGCTACATCAGATTCACACCCAGAAACGAAATGGATATAGCTGTTGTAGGCGCTGGGGTCTCTGTCAATATTTCAGAGGGTAAGTTCACTGCAGCTCGGGTCAGTCTGGCCTCCGTTGCTCCTACCCCTATCTACGTGGAAAATGCTGTAAATGCTCTCGTCGGAGAAACTGTGGGAGATGCTGCTATTCAAAGAGCAGCAAATGCTGCCAGAGAGGCAGCAAAACCGATTTCAGATATGAGAGGGACCGCTGAGTATAGAAAACATCTATGTGAAGTACTTACACGTCGAGCCCTTAATGCGGCGATAGAACGTGCAAAGGAAGGAAAATAATGACAACAAAAACACATGTGCAAACAACGATAAATGGTGAGCCCGTAGACTTTCTCTGCGAGCCACGACAGAGCCTCTTAGAATGTCTTAGAGATGTGGTTGGTCTAACAGGCACCAAAGAAGGTTGTAATGACGGAAACTGTGGAGCCTGCACTGTCAAGCTGGATGGCAGGATCGTAACTTCCTGTTTGGTCCTGGGGGTTGAAGCTCAGGGAGCCGATATAGAGACCATAGAAGGGGTAGCTGAAGGTACGAACCTGCACCCTCTACAACTCGCCTTTTTGGAAAATGCTGCGCTGCAATGCGGGATATGTACTCCCGGATTTATCGTCTCAGCTAAAAGTCTGCTTGATCAGAACCCCAACCCAACTGAACATGAGATTCGATTTTGGTTGGCCAATAATTTGTGCAGATGTACTGGGTACGACAAGATTGTTAGAGCCGTTCAGGACGCAGCGAAAAAAATGCAGGAGGCCTCGTAGAATGACATCTTCAGACAGTACGGATTATAAGGTTCTTGGAACCAGACCCATTAGGCACGACGGTGCTGATAAAGTTACTGGACGTGCAATATATGGTCCCGATTTTGATACTGCTGGTTTGCTACACGGAAAAATCCTTCGGAGCCCCCATGCTCATGCGAGGATTATATCCATTGATACCAGTGAGGCAGAGGCCTTAGATGGGGTGATGGCTGTAGTTACTGGTGCCGATTGGCCTAATAATAGTAATGGAACGAGCATGGTTGAAGACGGGACTGGTACCGAAATTGAATCAAATTCCAACTGGCTCCGTGAAAATCTATTAGCCGGAGATAAGGTTCTTTACGCGGGCCATGCAATTGCTGGAGTTGCTGCGGCAAGTCCTCATGTTGCGGAAGAAGCCCTTGCGCTCATAGAGGTAAAATACGAAGTTCTGGAGCCCGTTTTAACAATCCAGGAAGCCATGGCAAAAAACGCACCTATATTGCATGAAGGTTTGACAACCCAAGAATTGGGAGAGGATTCCGGCGTTGTTAGTAACACTGCGGATCATTTTCAGCATACCAAAGGTAATATTGAAAAAGGTTTCGAGGCTGCCGATGTAGTGGTAGAGCGAGAATACAATACGGTGATGGTGCACCAAGGTTATATTGAACCCCACAATGGAACTGCCCTATGGAATACAGATGGAAGGCTCCATGTGTGGTGCAGTACCCAAGGATCATTTGTAGTCAGAGATAGCCTCTCAGACCTTTTGGATATTCCTGTTTCCCAAATACGTGTAACACCCACGGAAATAGGTGGTGGATTTGGAGGAAAAATCCCTATATATGTAGAACCGGTTGCAGCTCTTTTATCAAAGAAAACAGGGTCTCCTGTCAAGATAGTCATGAGCCGTAAGGAAGTCTTTGAAGGATCTGGACCGACAGCAGGATCTAATATCAAAATAAAACTTGGCGCGAAATCAGATGGGACAATTACCGCGGCGCATGCTTGGATGGCCATGGAAGCCGGGGGGTATCCTGGCTCCCCTGTAGGGGCAGCAGCGCAATGTGTATTTGCCGCTTACGATATCGAAAATGCACTTGTCGACGGATATGATGTCGTAGTCAACAAACCCAAAACCGCCCCATACAGAGCACCCGGTGCGCCAAACGCCGCATTTGGAATGGAACAAGCCATGAATGAACTTGCTGAAATGCTTCAAATGGATCCGATCGACTTGCGTCTTAAAAACGTAGCAACCGAGGGAACTAGAAGAGTTGATGGCCCTACCTTTAGGCGAATTGGAGCAAAAGAGGTACTTGAAACCATGAGGGATCATCCGCACTATCAAGCGGCTAAAACTGAAGGTCACGGAAGAGGAATTGCGATTGGATTTTGGTTTAATATCGGATTTGATTCAGCCTGTAACATCGCAGTAAATTCTGATGGGTCGATCAACCTTACGGAGGGGTCCACCGACATTGGTGGTTCTAGAACATCCATTGCAATGCACGCAGCTGAAGTTTTGGGAATTCCGGTGGAAGATGTCAGACCGTCAGTGGTCGATACAGACACTATTGGCTTCACGGCGGTAACAGGTGGAAGTAGAACTACTTTCGCTACCGGGTGGGCAGCATATGAGGCTGCCCAAGATGTGAAAAAGCAATCTATCGAAAGGGCAGCAAGCATTTGGGATGTTGATTCAGACACCCTAAATATGGAAGATGGTGTCATCAAATCGAAAACAGATTCTGAGCTAAAAATGACTTTCAAGGAACTAGCATCTCAAATGAGTGACACCGGTGGAGGAATAACTGGAAGAGCGTCCGTCAATCCTAAAGGAGTTGGGGGGTCTTTCGCCGGCAACATGGTTGATGTTTCTGTTGATGACGAAACCGGAAAGGTGACTATTGAAAGATTTACCTGTGTACAAGACGTAGGAAAAGCTATCCATCCCAGTTATGTGGAAGGCCAAATGCAAGGTGGTAGCGCCCAAGGAATCGGATGGGCTCTCAATGAAGAATATTTCATGAACGACCAAGGTAATATGGCAAACTCAAGTTTGCTCGATTACAGAATGCCTACTTCATTGGATTTACCCATGATTGATACAGCCATAGTTGAAGTAGCGAATCCAGGACATCCATTCGGGGTAAGAGGAGTTGGAGAGGCGAATATAGTACCTCCGACCCCAGCTATTGCAAATGCAGTATCTGACGCCACTGGTAATATCATGACACAACTTCCACTGACTCCAGGTGCCGTGCTTGATTCTGGAAAGTAATTAATGCCTATAATTTTCGTGCCTTCTCTTATGCAGAAGCTATGTAATGGTGAACAAAAGCTGCTAATTGAAGGTACGAACTTAAGACAAGTCATAGATAATCTAGACCTACAATACACAGGATTTAAAGATAGATTGGTGGAAGACGGAAAAATAAAGCCAAATATATCCGTGGCGGTAGATGGGGAAATAACACCATTAGGTATGATTCAGAAGGTTGACACTAATAGTGAGATTCATTTCCTACCGGCCATTTCTGGCGGATAAAACATAAAATTTTACAACTAGTCCCGATAAAGTCAGGGCTATTTTTATTGCGTGAAATGAAACCAAACCAAAGAGGCCCTAAAAGCCGATTTCTAGACAATAAAACCAATTTAACCCATTACATTGATTGGCAAGGTGAAGAACAAACCACCCTTTTAATTCATGGTGACATGAGAACCAGTAGGAGCTTTGACGCAGTCGCCAAGAATCTATCCAAAGACAGCCATGTATTGGCCATGGACCTGCTCGGCCATGGAGACAGTACTTGGCTAGACAGAGGATATCGGTTCTCTGATAGGTCCGATGACATAGAAAATTTCATCACTGGTACCAACTTAAGCAAGGTACATGCTGTGGCACATTCAACCGGTGCTGTAGCTTTGGCCATGTATGTCGCCAATAGTCCTGAAAGATTCGAGAAATTGGTGTTACTGGAACCAATGATGATTGTCGATAGGAAATTTCAACGAATGGTATCTGATAGGGGCAATAGACCAAGAACTACATGGAAGGATCACGATGAACTAAAAGATCTTTTGGGCAAGCATGAAGTCACAAGCAAATGGCATCCAGACGTGATAGAGGATGTCGTTAATCATGAGACATTTTTGAATGAAGACGGCAGGTTGGATATGAAATGGTCATCTTCTACCCTAGCATGGGAAGAAAGAGAAAACGACTACCTAGATTTAGAACCGATCCTAAAATCGATATCACTACCCATACTATTTGTGGTGGGGGAAACCCGTATAGGAGGGTTTGAAAAAGCTTTTCAGCTGGAAAGCAGCCTACAAAACATGCAAACTGTCGTCATAAGTAACACAGGGCACAATATGTACATGGAACGCCCAGAGGCTGTTGCAGAAGTCATTCGGAAATTCAGAAATTCCTCTCGTCTACCTTCAAGGGTTTAGAGATCATATCTTTTCTATCTTTAAAAGCTAGGCAGTCCAAACGTCCATTCTGAGGGTGATGCAGCTGGAGAACCATAACTGCCTTTGGGGCCTTTCCACGGGTGAGCCCTTGCGACCTCCTCGTTAATGTCGGTACCCCAACCTGGTGCTGATGGTATTGTCATATACCCATCTATGATTTCAGGTTTGTTGGTCACCAAATCGTCTTTCCAGGGAACATCATCAATGTCAATTTCCATTATTCTGATGTTTGGAAGGGAGGCGCATAGTGATGCACTAACAAAGGTAGACAAATGACTATAATAGTTATGAGGTGCAACATTATGCTGAAATACTTCCGCTAAATCACCTATCTTCTTAGACTGACTGAAACCGTTCCAAGGCACATCAATCATGAACATATCAGCAGCGTGCTGCTGAAAGTAAGGAAGGTAATCTCGCATATAAAATAAATTTTCTCCAGTACAAATCCTAGTGGTTGTAGAATCCTTTATTTGCCTTATACTCTCCGGCTGATACATGTCTATTTCCAGCCACAGCATATCGAACTGCTCCAAGACTTGGGCAATCCGCAGGCAAGCCTCGGTTTTAAAGTGGAAATTGAGATCCAAATTAATATCTACATCGGGCCCAACTGCATCTCTAAATGTGCCAATTAGCTTCTCAACGTGCCTCAAAACCCCCTTAGTAACCACTTGGTCAGTTGATCCTCTTCCTCCACCGAATCCACCGCCGAAATGCTGAGCCGGATCACCTGGTCCAATAATATTGGTCTTTAGAGCAGTAAAGCCGCGGTCTACTACTTCCTTTCCAAGAGCGGTTACATCATCCCATGTCCTAAGTGGCGGGACACCAATTAATTCATAATTATTTGTTCTTGAAGTACCGCAATGAGACCAGTAGACACGAACTTTGTCGCGAGTCGGCCCTCCAAAAAGTTCAGGGACTGAAATGCCTAAACTTTTTGCTTTGATATCAATAAAAGCGCAATCCAACCCTGCCAATGCTTTTGCAGCAATGCCCCCCGGGCTTTGCCGGGTACCTCTATACATATCCCAAAACCGATTTTCAAATTCCCTAGGGTCTGTACCTATAAGCAGTGGCTTCAAATCCTCGATAGTACCCTGTACACCGCGAGGGGATCTGCCATCGCTACACTCTCCCCATCCAGTAATGCCTTCATCGGTTTCAACCTTGACAAAACCCCAAGGTCTCCAACCTGCATCGACTATGAAGGTTTCTATATTTGTGATTTTCACCTTAAAATATCCTCACTTTCCGCTAATTTTCCAGCGGGTAACTGAATTCTTCCCTTAAAACTCTCTTAAGAACTTTGCCTAGAGGATTTCGGGGCAACTCTTCTACCACCACAACTGATTCTGGCTTCTTGAAACTAGCCATCCTATCCTTGCAATAAGCCATCACCTCTTCTTCATCTATAGTGGCACCTATCTTTGCTACAACTATTGCCCTAACACGTTCTCCCCAATCTATATCCGGAACTCCAATAATAGCTGCTTCATCGATGGAGGGGTGTGAATGTAATACTTGTTCCACCTCTTCTGGGGAAACCATTTCACCAGCTCTCTTAATAAAATCTTTAGCCCTACCTGAAAGAAATATATATCCATCCTCATCGAAGTATCCCAAATCACCAGTGTACAGCCAACCTCCTCTTAGCGCCTCTGCCGTTGCTTCTTGTTGGTTCCAGTACCCCTTCATTAACCTAGGGCCCTGAGCGACTATTTCTCCAGTCTCACCCACATTCACATCACCTCCTTCATCATTTACGATCCTTACATCCACATCACTCAAAGGTTTCCCTATTGATGTTAATCTATTTAATTTTTTTTCGATTTCTTCTTCTGAACCTTCCAAAACATGGTCTTCTGGCGGCAGCATAGTTATGGTTGCTGCTGTCTCGGTTTGACCGAAAGCATTTATGAAAAAGGTTCCTGGAAATTTTGATATAGCTCTTTTTATCACTTCAAGCGGCATCGGGGCTGCTCCGTAAGTGATCACCTCTAACGTTGAAAGGTCAAATTTTTCAAATTCCTGGTGATCCATCAGCATTTTAAGCATCGTCGGAACCATCATGGCTCGATTAGCTCTTTCTTCTTGTACCAATGCCATCCATTCAAGGGGTTCAAATTGCCGTTGAATGATTAAAGTGCGACCTCCATATATCGCAGCCATGACAGCCTGTATACCGGCGATATGGTATAAGGGGACTGTCAGGATGTTTTTCTCCTCCGATTCGAGTTCTGGAGGGGAAACATTTGCCAATATATACGACGCGAAACTGTCATGACTCAGCATGACCCCTTTGGGAGAACCTGTAGTCCCTGCTGTAAACATGACCATAGTCAAATCGTCTTCGTCACCCGTAGGGTAAAGGTCTTCGTCAGATGACACCGACAGCAAATGTTCATATGATTCCCACCCTTCCTCAGATGCATCATCAAGCACTACGTATCCGGCGACACTAGTCAAGTCCGGTTTGATTTCATCTACCATAGAAACGTAACGTTCACCGGTGATGAGAACCTTAGGCTTGGAATCATTTATCATATATTCTATTTCTTCTGGGCGTGAACGAAAATTAAGCGGTACGTACACAGCATCTAACTTGGCTGCTGCAAAGTAGGTCTCTATATTTTCGTTACAATTGACCTGCATGGTGGCTATCCTATCTCCCGCTCCTACCCCCATGCCTGAAAGGGCATTTGCCAACCTTTTTACTCTTTCTTCCAACTCTTGAAAAGAAAACCTTTTACCGTCAAAAACTATAGCCGTCCTGTCTGGAACAATTAGAGAGGTGATATTTAAAAATTCTGTGGTGTTCATGAATCGTGTATTACTCCTAGGCCCTTGGAATCCAAGAGGTAATTTAACACCATGGAATACTAATATCCAAATCTATCTAGGTAATTAGCTATAAGGAAGCATAGAAATCAAGATAATTTCAACGATTTTGTTAATAGTCACCAACCTCTGATAGAATTACAAGTCCGTTAACATCAGCTAACTTTTAGATTAGTGTCTTAAAAAAGGGAGATTTCCTTGGCCTCAAACAATGAAATGAACCTGCTTGAGGCAGTCGGTGAATACACCGGAAGCCTTAAAGAGAAAGATAAGTCTCAGGCAGCCATAAGAGAGATAAATCGCTTCGTTAAACATTTTCAAGGGGAACGTCTCCTGGCATCTATAACACCATCACAGATAGGTGGCTATGCTGAGCAAGTTGCAAAAAACACGATGTCTGAGGAAGCAGTAGAAGGACTGCAGGCTGTTCGGAAGTTCCTAGCTTATATCCACAAACAAGAAATAACAGATATGAACCTAGCCACTCACTTCAGGGTTAGAAAATCAAAAGGCAACTCTAGGACAGGAAGAGGAAGATCTGTGTCGCAAAGGGGCGGGCAAGAAATGACTCAGGAAGGGCACGACCAACTTACATCTGAGAAGGATCTGCTTGAATCGAATAGGGTATCCATCAGTGAATCCATACAAACTGCGGCTGAAGATGGTGATGTTAGGGAAAATGCTCCTCTTGAAGCAGCACGGGAGCAGCAGGGAAGAGAGGAAGCCCGTATCAAGGAAATTGAAGGCATGCTCAGATCCGCAATAATTGTTGATTCTTCAGGCAAGGGGGCAAAAACAGTTCGGGTTGGGACCACTATAGTAATTGAAGATGTCGACAAAAAAAAGAAGAGCAAATACACTCTCGTCAGCCCTTCAGAGGCTAATCCTCTTGAAGGCAAAATATCCGATGCCTCACCGTTAGGAAAGGCATTGATAGGAAAAAGGTCCGGTCAAAAGGCTGTGGCAGTCACTCCAAAAGGTCAAGCGAACCTCAAGATACTTGATATAAACTAGCGATCCTTGGTATAAACTAAATCGCTGGTAAGTTTTGAGGCCGGAGTCACAAACCCATATATTAATGCAGGTTCCTTCACATGGTAATTACTTCCAAAGCTTCTGACACGCAAGAGCTTGTAGCTGAGTTACAGAAACATGTTTCGGGAGAGGTGCGTTTCGACAAAATGTCGCGCGCCCTATGGAGCACCGATGCCAGCATCTATCAGATTGAACCTGTGGGCGTTGTTTTACCTCGCAATGACGAAGACGTCATAGCGGTTATTGAAACAGCTCACAAGTACGGTGTCACGGTGTTACCTAGAGGCGGCGGTACCAGCCTCGCTGGGCAAACTGTCGGGGAATCAGTGGTAGTAGATTTCTCAAGATATATGAAGAGTATGGGAGAAGTAAATGTGGAGGAAGGATGGGTAAAAACCCAGCCTGGAATAATTCTTGATGAATTAAATGCTCAGCTGTCACCTCATGGGGTTATGTTCACACCTGATCCTAGCACCAGTAGTCGGGGAAATGTCGGTGGAGCACTGGGTAATAATTCGTGTGGCGCGCATTCAATTCTATGGGGTAAAACCGTAGATAACGTCTACGATCTTAACGTGGTTCTGTCAAATGGCGACAGAACGAAATTCGAACATTTAACCGGAGATACCTTAGAAGAAAAGTTGCGAATATCAGGACTAGAAGGAGATATTTACAGAAACCTCTTCGCTATCGGAGAAAAAAACAGAGAAGAAATTTTGGCTCGATATCCGAAAATACAACGAAGGGTATCCGGGTATAACCTGGATGAGTTTGTTGGAGGAAGCAACTTCAATATGGCCAGGTTTGTGGTCGGATCAGAAGGTACTCTCCTCACCATTACGGAAGCGAAATTAAAGGTAGTCCCGATCCCCAAAATAAAGGGGTTGGCGGTCCTGCATTGCAATGATTTGAATGAATCCATGGAAGCAACAGTGGCAGCAATAGAAATGGAACCGGCTGCCGTTGAATTAATTGGAAGCATGATAATCAAACAAGCTCAATCCAACTTGGCCTATTCCAGGCTTACCAGTTTTATAGACGGATCACCCGAAGCTCTCCTAGTAATAGAATTGATAGCTGACACGGACTTAGAACTACAATCCAAATTTGACGAATTGGAAGCACGAATGCAAAAAGGTGGTTGGGGATACAAACTTTTGAGAATGACCAATTCAGCAGATCAACAAAAAGTTTGGGATGTGAGGAAGGCAGGATTAGGGTTAATGATGAATGTTCCTGGTGATGCTAAACCTTTGCCATTTGTCGAAGACACTGCAGTATCTCCTGATGTACTTCCAGAGTTTGTAAAAAGATTTGACCAAATAATAAAAAAGAACGGGACTGAAGCCGGTTACTACGGCCATGCTAGTGTTGGATGCCTCCACATTCGACCTTTGGTTAACTTAAAGAACCAGGAAGGCATCGACAGGATGGTGGCAATATCTGAAGAGATAAGTGACCTGGTTCTTGAATTTGGCGGTTCTTTGAGTGGTGAACATGGTGATGGATTGGTTCGAAGTGGATTTAATCGCAAAATGTTTGGTGACCAGTTATACGAAGCATTCCGGGAAGTTAAATCAACCTTTGACCCACAAGGTATTATGAATCCTGGCAAAATAGTTGATTCCCCCTCTATGACTGATAATTTAAGGTACGGTACTAACTACCACACCTTAAGTCCTGATACAGGATTCGCCTACAGAACAGAAGGTGGAAGTTTTGCCAGCGCAATAGAAATGTGCAATGGACAAGGGGCCTGTAGGAAGGTTATAGGTGGTACTATGTGTCCTTCATATATGGCTACTAGAGATGAAGAACACTCTACAAGGGGAAGGGCCAACGCATTAAGGGCAACCATATCAGGTGCACTGCCTCCACAAGCGGTCACTCAGGAACGAATGTATGAGGTAATGAATCTCTGCTTAGAATGCAAGGGCTGCAAAGCTGAATGCCCCTCCAACGTTGATATGGCAAAACTTAAATATGAATTCCTTAACATATACCACAAAGAGAACGGCTACCATCTAAAAAATAGGTTTTTTGGAAATGTTGCTTCTCTAAGTAAATTGGGCGCCTTTTTAGCACCTCTGTCCAATTGGATGATGTCCATTCCAGGCTCCAAGCAGCTGCTGGAGCAATCTGTCGGAATCGATTCCAGAAGGCCTCTCCCCAAATTCGCATCACAGACATTC